>DAOTVT010000104.1:0-22292 GCA_034436295.1 Anaerolineae bacterium
CCCGAAATGAAACACATGGGACGCGCGATGGTTCTCCTGCTCCTCCTAGCGGCCGCCTGCGCCACGATCGCCGCGGCCGGAGGCGCACGCCCAGGCCCGCCCCCCACCGCCACGCTGACCCCCGCAGTGCCCGCGCCGTGGACTCTCCCCTCATCCAACACCCCGCTCTCCCCGCCACGGGCAGCGAGTCCCGCGGCCCTATCGGTCGTCTGGGAAAAGCGATTTGACAACAACGGGAAGGCCGATCTCGCAGCCGACATCGTAGAAACGCCCGACGGCGACCTGGTCGTCGTCGGCGTTACCGGCCCGACTCCCTGCCTGCTGTGGTGCAATACGGACGGCTGGATCATCAAACTCAACGCGCGCGGCGAACTGCTCTGGGCGCGTCAGATAGGCAGCGGCCAAGCCGACTCGTTCAACTCCGTTACTCTCAACGGCAACCACTATTGGATTACCGGCACCCGATATGTGTTTCCCTACGGCTACCAGGCCTGGCTGTTGGAGATCGCCCCCGACGGCAGCGTGGTGTGGGAAAAGACCTTCGGCGGCAATCAGGATGAATTCGTCGTGGAGACAATCCCTACTCCCGATGGGAACTTCCTGATGACCGGCCGCACCGTGTCGTTCGGCGTTCAGGATGGCAAAGGGGACGTCTGGCTGGTCAAGTTGAATCCCAACGGCGAGATCATCTGGAGCAAGACGTACGATTTGGGCGCGGAAGATGGCGGCACTGCGCTCACCTCCTGGGGGCCCAACCGCTACATCCTCACCGCCGACACGTGCACAGCCGACTGCCGCAGCATCCTGACTCCGCATGTCTTTGCTTCCTACCTGGTGCTTGACGCGAACGGGAACATCCTCAAGACACAGACCTTCAACGAAGGCCCCAAGAACAAGTTCGGCTCCATCATACCCACCCGCGACGGTGGCGCAGTCATCGTGGGCGGGACCAGCATGCAGGAGACATTCCCCAGCGAAGACGCCTGGATCGTCAAACTGGATGCCAACGCCGACGTGGCGTGGATGAGAATCTTCAACAGTCGCGGGCGCTATGACGGCGCCTATGACATCGTGCAGATGCCCGACGGTAACTATGTGGTGTCCGCTTACTCCCAGGTTTACCAAACGCCGGAGATGAACTTTGACAACTTCTGGATCATGAGGCTAAATAGCGCCGGAGAGGACCTCTGGTCCCGCATCTGGGGCGGCCCGGACAATGACGATCCTGTGTCCATGATTCGCACCTCTGATGGTGGAATCGTGGCGGTCGGCTTCATGGATGCGGTGTCCTGGCCGCTGGACAAGATTCCCGGCCCGTCGGATTTCTACGTGATCAAAATGACCGACACGCAGGCGCTGTTTCTCCCTTGCGTGTTTCGGGATTTCCGCTAGGCCGGGGGAACCGCCTACCCCACCACCTCCGCCAGCACCGCGTCCAAGTCCTCCATCGTCCCCACAATGCGCGTGGACAGGTACCGCACCGCCCAGTTGTTGACCAGCGGCGAGATGGCGATGACCGGCTTCCCGGCGCGGCGGGCCTCCCACATCTCCACCGCCGTGCCCATGCTGCACGACGGCACGAACGCAATCACCACGTCGGCTCGCCTGGCCTCCTCAATCATGGCGAAAAACGTGGCCCGCGCCTCCTCGTCCGAGTAGTCCAAACTGTTGGGGTGCAGCGCCACAGGGTCCACGATGCGCGCGTCGGGAAATCGCCGCCGGATCACCTCGGCGATTCGGGCGCGGTAGTCCTGGTCGTGCATCCCGTCGGCCAGCGACCCCTGGATGATCCCCGCGATGAAGAAAACCAGACTCACAGACGCCCCCTGATATGCATCGGTTCGCCGCCGAGGGCACCGAGGCCGCAGACAGCACGTTCGGTTTCTCTGCGTGCCCCGCGGTCTCGGCGGTGAGGTGTTCTCTGCAGACGAATCACGCGTACTCCTTGGGCTGCTCCTCGCCGCGCAGTACGCGCAGCGCGCCCATTGTCATGGCTTCCATCTCGTCCTCGCCCGGGAAGATGAGCACCGGCGCGATCCACTCCACGCGCTCGCGTATCCAGCCCGTGAGCATCTCCGAATGCGCCAGCCCGCCCGTCAGGACAATGGCATCCACCTCGCCCTTCAGGACCGTGGCCATGGCGCCGATTTCCTTGGCGGTCTGGTAGGCCATCGCCTCGTACACCAGGCGTGCGTGCTCGTCCCCTTCGGCGATGCGCCGCTCCACCTCGCGCGCGTCGTTGGTGCCCAGGTGCGCCACCAGCCCGCCCCCGCCGACGCACCGCCGCCACAACTCGTCAAACGTGTACTGGCCCGAATACGCGAGCCGCAGCAGGTCGCCGATGGGCAAGCCGCCGGCGCGTTCGGGCGAGAAGGGGCCTGTCCCGTCCAGCGCCTGGTTCACGTCAATCATGCGCCCCTTGCGGTGCGGGCTGACGGAAATCCCCCCGCCCATGTGGACCACCACCAGGTTCAGTTCCTCGTAGGGTTTGCCCAGCGATTTGGCCGCCTTGCGCGCCGCCGCCTTCAGATTCAGCGCGTGGGACAGGCTCTTGCGCTCAATCTCCGGCAGGCCGCTGATGCGGGCAATGGGCTCAAACTCGTCCACCGATACCGGATCCACGATAAAAGCCGGGACTCCGGCGCGGCTGGCGATTTCGCGGGCGATGAACGCGCCCAGGTTGCTCACGTGTTCGCGCTTGGGCTGGCGCAGGTCTTCCAGCATGCGGTCGTTGATGCGGTACACGCCGCTGGCCACGGGCGGGAGCGCGCCGCCCCGGCCCACCACCGCGTGCAGCGACTTCAGGTCAACGCCCTTCTCCTCCAGCACGCGCAGGATGACATCGCGGCGGAACTCGTACTGATCCACGATGCGCTGGAAGCGGGCGATCTCCTCCGCCGAGTGGCGGATGACCTCCACAAAGACCGGCGACTCGTCCTCGTACAAGGCAACTTTCGTGGACGTGGAGCCTGGATTGATGCTCAGCACCCGATACATGCTTCACCTCGTCGTTGAGTTAGGCGTCATAGCCCCACAGGATTCGGGCGTCCACCTCGGCAAGGCTGGCGCAGCCCGTGAGGATCATGGCCGAGCGCAACTGATCGGCGTACTGGGCCAGCAGCGCCGCGACCGCCTCCTTGCCGCCGCCGACCGCCGCGATGCTCATCGGGCGCCCGACCATCACGGCGTCGGCGCCCAACGCCAACATCTTGAGCACATCGTACCCCGACCGCACCCCGCCGTCGGCCAGAATCGGAATCTTGCCCTTCACCCGCGCCGCGATGGACGGCAGAACGTCGGCGGTGCCCGGCGTGTGATCCAGGATTCGCCCGCCGTGATTGGACACGACAATCGCCGCCGCCCCCGTGTCCACGGCCATCTCCGCCTCGTCGGGCGTCATGATCCCCTTCAGGATGAACGGCCGCTCAAGCCGCGCCGCGATCGCCTTCCAGTCGGCGACGGGCTTGGGCCCCACGTACTGGCCCGCGCGCACCATCCCCACAATGCCGGCCGCGTCTATGTCCACGCCCACAGCCCATGCCCCCGCCTCCTCGGCGCGGCGCAACAGGCGCAGGATGTCCTCCGAGCGGCGCGGCTTGGCGATGAAGCAGCCGCGGCCCCCGTACCGCGCAATCGTCGCGATGCCGATGTCCGCCAGCGCCGGATTCGGCCCGTCCCCCGCCATGCCCAGCGAGCCGGCGGCCACCGCGCCTCCCATCATCGCATCGGCCAAATCCTCTTCCGGCACCGCGTTGTTCATGTTGAGCGCAGTCCCCGCCACAGGCGCTACGAGGATGGGCATCTCCAGCGCGTGGCCGAATAGCGTCAGGCGCGTGTCCGGCGTGTCCTTGTCGTGCAGCGTGCGCAGGTTGAGGCGGAGCCGCGCCAGGGCCGCCACGTTGTTCATGAACGACGCGCCGCTCCCAATGCCCCCCATGCCGGGCATCTCCCCCGCGCAGGCCTTCCCGTCGCACACCGGGCAGACGCGACACGCGCCCGCAAAACGCTCCTTCGCGGTTTTCTTTACGTCGCTCCAGTTCACGGCACCCCTACCTGTCAAAGTAGATGTTCTTGCCCGTTGCCGACAGCGGGATGCCCATGACGAAGTCGGCGTCTATGAGGCCCATTTCGCGGGCCACCACGCCGATTCGGTACATGATGCGGTTGTCCACGTTCAGAATCTGCGCCGTCTTCACCGCCGACCCCAGGGCAATGCCCATATCCAGCAGGCGGTAGGCGCATTGAGGCCCCTTGAACTCGCCCTCAAACGTGTTGATCTTCAGGCACTTCTCAAAGCCGCAAGCGCCACAGTTCAGACCTACTGTCGCGGCGTCCTTGATCCCGATGAGGACCACGGCCGCCGAGTGGGCCACGTTCTTGCCGTCGCGGTCAAAGTTGACCTTGCCGGTCCGAATGCCGAACTCCACCATCTTCTCGGCCAGGTCTCGCAGCACGTCGCCCTTCAGCGTGCGGACGACGATGTAATCCTTGCCCGCCGCCTTCGGCGCGGTGCGCGCCGCGACCTCCATCAACGCCGTTACGATGTCCATGCTGTCCATGTACGTTGGCCTCCTTGGATGTATTCTATGATTCGCAACCCGAGTCCTGCGACTTCTCCTGCCCGGCCAGTGTCTTGCGGTAGCGCTTCAGTTCGGCGCTTGCCCCCACCGCATACACCGACCCGGGCAGCAGTTCAATGACCTCATTCAACTGATGCACCGCCTCGGCGCATTTGCCGCTCCGCATCAGCGCCAGGCCCAGATTGTAGCGACACGCCGCCTCGTGTTTCGGGGCCAGCCGCCCCTTCTCCGCGTTCTCCAGGAGAGCCGCGAGGGCACGGATGGCTTCCTCCAGCCGTCCTTCCTTGAGAAAGCACGCGCCCGTATTGATGCGGGCCGCCCAGCGGCTGGGGTCGGCCACGCTGAGCCGCTCGCCCAGTCGGTACAACCCCCGCGCCATGTCCCACCGCCCCGTGCGGGCGGCCAGGTTGCCCAGGTCCACCAGAATCTGCGCCCGCATCGTCAGCACGTAGAGCAGGATGATGAAGAGAACGGGGCTCATCAGAAAGCCGCTCGCCAAGTAGATGGCATAGATGAGCGCGGTGAAGGCGAGACTCTCCACGGCAAACCGCAGGCTCAACGGCTCGCGGCGCACCAGCCCCAGGGCGCCGAACGCCAGAATGTACAACAACCCCATGAGCAAGACCATCCACGGCCCCATACGGATACCCTCCTGGCAAAACAAGGCCCTTGTCCAGAACGACAAGGGCCTTGCCTGGACGACACGATGCGCTACTTGAACAGGTCGCGGGCGGTGCGCTCCAACATCGTTACGCCGCGGACTTCCGTCTCGTACAGCGGCACGACGGCCCGCACCGAGTCCCCAAAGGTTCGGTGAATGACCTCCATGTACTCGTCCTGCATGGCAATGCGGTTGCGGACGAAATCAGGCGTCGTGGCGTTCACCGTGCTCTTGTCAATGACCATGTTCACCACAACGCCGCCGACCGGGATGCCGAACTCGTTGAACCAGTTGATGAATCGGGTGATCACAGCGATGGGCAAGGCCTCGGGCAGCGTTACGAAAAAGAACGCCGTCTTTTCCGCATCGGTGAGGAGTTCCTTCGCGTGCCCCATTCGGTCCTTGAAGCGCAGCAGGTACTCCATGAGGGGGTCTTTCTCCTGCTTCTTCTTGCTGTACGACAGCAGTTCCCGCAGGCTCCTGGCCTCCTCGCGGCTCTGCACCATCTTGTTGACCCACAGCGAGTAGACCGAGGACATGCCCAGCAGGCGGCGCGCGTTCGCCGTCGGCGCGGTGTCGAAGACGTAGGCCTCGTACTTGTCCTCAAACATGATGTCAATCATGTTCTCAAACATAGCCGACTCTTCAAAGGCCGGGTTCATCGTCGCCGATTCCACGAACTCGTCCGCCTTGGTCTTGATATCCGCGAACTTCAGGAACCACTCTATCTTCTCGCGGATTTCCTTCTTGGACTTCTCTATCGTCTCGCGCGTATCAATCTCATGCGCCCAGAGGTTGTTCACCCCCGTTACGGGCGTGGGCTTGCCGAAAACATCCTGCCCCAGAAGGCTGCTCAGGCTGTGGACAGGGTTGGTGGAGGCCAGAAGCGTGCGCTTGCCCTGCTGCGCGAGCCACAAGGCGGCTGTGCCGGCCATGACGGTCTTGCCCACGCCGCCCTTGCCCCCGAAGAAGACGTACTTCATTTTCGGGTGTTCGGCGAGGAATTGCTGCGTTGTCTTCGTGATCATGCGCCATTACCTCCAAACATCGCATTGGCGACTTTCTCTATCATCGGCAAGCCAGTGATATCCCGCTCAAACTCGGGCACCCACGCCAGCACTTCGCCGCCGAAAGTGCGGTTGATCTTGTCCAGATACTGCCGCTGCATCTCAATGCGGTTGCGCAGGTACGCGGGGATGTTCTGCTGCGCCAGTTCCGCAGGGATCACGCGGTTGACGATGTAGCCCGACAGGGGCACGTTGAACTTGGCGAACAGCCCCGCCGCCTTCTGCGTGTCCAGGATGATCATCTCTTCGGGAACCAGCACGAAGAAGAAGGCCGTCTTCTGCTTGTCGGTCAGGATGCCCGACGAGGTATTGATGCGATTCTTGATGTACTGCAACTCCTTCAGAATCTTGTCCTCTTCGGTCTCCTTCTCCCGCCTCATGACGGCTGCCACTTTCTCGTACTCGGCCATCTCCTCGCGCAGCGCCGTGATCTTGTCAATCCACTGGTCGTACACGGATGCCATGCTGAGGTAATAGAGCGCGTGGCCCAGGGGCACCAGGTCGTAGATATAGTAGTCGTACTGCCCCCCCACGACGATGTCCACCACCTCGTCAAAGATGGCGCTTTCCTCCATGGCAGGTTCCGCCGCTGCGGCCTGGATGTAGTTCTCAATCTCCTGGGGCACTTCGGGCAGGCCGTACATGTCCAGAATCTTGCGGCGAATCTCGTCCTGGTACTCCTTGATGCGTTTGTCCGCATCAATCTCTTGAGCATACAAATTCGGCATGATTTCTACAGGGCCTTTGCCGAAGATGTCTCGCTGGAAGATATCCGAAAGCGAAGCCTGCGGATCCACGGAGAACACCAGGACGCGATAGCCCTTCTTGGCCAGCCAGTACGCGGTGGCGGCGGAGAATGTGGTCTTCCCCAGGCCACCTTTGCCTCCAAACATGATGTAGCGACGGTCGGGATTCTTTTCAAAAACCTCTGCTAATGACAACGCCCCTCACCCCTTTCTGGATTTTTGTAGAGTGCGCTTTCAGGACGACCGCAGCGCACTACGCGAGTGCGTCGGTCAGGTCGCGCTCACGGAGCATGCGCCGCTTCCACGTGGCGATCTGCGGCACCACATACGGGAGCAGCCGCAACGAGTAGTACGGCGGGAGAATCGGAATCCCCAGCAGGTCGCCCATGGTGATCAGGATGAACAGGTGCTCCATGCTCCCGCGCGTCTTCAGCGCGAATCGCGCCATGTCGTGCCCCGCCATCCCATACAGCACGCTCTTGGTGGTATCAAAAAACCGTTTCAGCACATTGGGTTTCTCTTCCTCGCTCATGTAGTTACCTTCCTCCCTATCCAATTTCGGAATCAAACAGATCCGTAAGGTCTCTTTCCCTCAGGATGCACCGTTTCCAGCGGTCTATCATAGGCACTGTGTACGGAATCAAACGCAACGAGTAGTACGGCGGCAAGATTGGCAGCCCGATGATGTCGCCAAACACCACCAGGACGAAGAACCGCTCCAGTTCGCCGCGCTGCTTTTGCAGTTCGCGCACCCAGTCGTAGACCGTCATCCCGTAGACGATCTGACCCAGCGTGCGCAAGGCGCGCCGAAGTCTGCTCTCCTTACATACCTCTTCGCCCATCGTTAGGCCGTTCCCAGCGCACGGATTTGGCGCTTCATCCATGTGGCATGGGCAATCTCATCTTGCAGGTGCTCTGTCAGCATGGACAGTGTGTCCTCGTCGTCCATGATCTCGGCGATGGCCATCGCATAGTGCTTGATAGCCGTCTGCTCCTCGCCCAGTTCCAGCCGCAGCATCTCCGCCGTGGCGAGCGCCTGGCTGCCGACCGCGGCAACCCTGCCCGCGACCGTGGCAGGCCCGCCTGGCTCTAGCGGCCGCCCACCGAGTTCCCGTATGCGGCGCGACAGGTTGGCCGCGTGCTCCTGCTCCACTTCCAAAATCGCCTGAACGCCCTCCGCGACAGCCGCCTCTGGGATCGCCTTCGCATGGGCCGCGTACATCTCCACAGCGGCCAGTTCCGCCTTCAGAGCGTCCTGCAGAATTGGGATAATATCGTGAGACATCCGTGCCTCGCTTTCTACGCGCCGGAGCCAACGGCTACCGGAATGAACAAGACGGGTACGGTTGCGCGCCGCCGCACCTTGTCTTCCACGTTCCCCATCAGCCACCGCGACAGGGCCGTTCGCGGGTGCACGGGCATCGCAATCAGGTCGCACCCGTTCTCGGCCGCATACGTCGCAATGGCCTCTGCCTCGCCGCGTTCGGTGAAGATCACCTCGCCCGCGAAGGCCACGCCGGCCTCCTTGCACATCGCCTCAAGCCGCGCAAACTCGGCCTGCGCGGCGTCGCGCAATCGCGCCCCGCGAGACCCGAGTTCCACCTGCACCTTGTCAAAAAACGCTTCGCCCGAGGACACAATGGGGATTACTCGCAGCCCGAGGATAGCCGCGTTGTGCACCTGCGCCAGCGAAATGATGTGCCGCGCCGTGTCGTCCGGCACACCTGCCGAATCAATGGGCAACAGAATCTTGCGATACATGGTTTCCCCTCAGCCCCATCAGGGCCTCCAGCCGGGGTATCAACCCCGCCTCGGCCTGCTCCAAACCGACAAACTTCTCGCGGGCGCCCAAAATGAAAGTAGGGTAGCGCCGCACGCGGTACCGCAGCGAGAGAAACAGCCCACGAAGGGATCGCGGATCCGACCAGCGGATGACCAACCCGTTTCCGGCAATCTGCGACAGTCGCCGGACGACTCCTAGCGTCGCCTCAAAGTCGCTCCGCCACTGTTCAGGATATGCATCCTGTCCCCTGTCAAGCCCGGCGCCGCTCAGAACAACCTGGCAAGTAAAGCACAAACCAACCCTTTCTAGAATCGGTGCGATCACCTCTAGCAGGATTGGTTTGCGTACCATACCATCACCCATTTGTAGATTCTACCCACACGGCATCCTGACGGAAACTTGCAAAAACATTGTACGCCTTCCAATCCGTTCCGTCAAGAACGGCAGGTAGGCGCGATGGGAGAGCGCCATTGCTCTCCCATCGCTGAGATCGCACCTTGCGCCGCTAGGCCTTGGCCTTGGCCTTGGCCAATTCGGCGCGATACCGCCGGATGGCGCTCACTCCATCCACCACCAGGATAACCGCCAGCACGACCAGGATCAGGGAAACCACCCCAATGGTAACCTGGGCGACGATGCCTTGCCAGGCCGTTTGCTTGGGCAAGTTGAGGAAGAAGGCCGCATAGGCCGACCAGAGGAGCGCCCCGACAGTGGTAACGAACATGAAGATGAAGGGCCAGAATGTCCACTGATAGTTCTTGCCCTTGGACATCAGCCACAGGGTGATCAGCAGCAGAGCCAGGGATGCCATCAGTTGGTTGGCAGCACCAAACACGCCCCAAATCTGGATGAAGGGCATGATCCAGATCAGTAGGAGCGTGAGGACCAGGGCGATGATGGTGCCAACATGGACGTTGCGAAGGATGGGGAAGCGATCCCCCAGTGCCTCAGCACTGGCCACGCGCATGAAGCGCACCACCAAGTGCATGATGGTCAGCGCCATCAGGGTAAGGAAGATCGCACCATAGGCGGCGCCGAACCCCTTGCCCAGCGCGCGGTCCAGCCCCCAATTGTTCAGGAACGCGGAGAGGCCCTTAGAGAAGACGGCCGCAGCGCCCCCCGGACCTCCGGCATCCATGTAGCCCTTGTAACTGCCGAAGGCCACGGTCGCGGTCAGAAACGCCATGGTGGCGAAGAACATCTCAAAGAACATGGCGCCGCCACCCACAAAGAGGGCATCACCTTCGCGCTCCAACTGCCGCGCCGTGCCCGACGACGACACCAGGCTATGCCAGCCTGAGATGGCGCCGCAGGCGATGGTCACGAACAGCATTGGCCAGAGAGGACCCGACACAGTCCGGAAGGTCGTGGTGGCCGGAAAGTCCGCCATTCCTGGGCGACCAATCAGGATCCCGATGACACCGCCCAGGATGCCCAGGCTCACGATCCAGAAGGCCACATAGTTGATCGGCTGCGCCCAGCGCCAAATTGGGAGAACGGCGCCCAGGTAGCAGAAGATCACCACCAACAGGCTGCCGATGAACTTCGCCCGCGTTACGTCCAGGAACAGTTTCGGGCTGGCCGCGCCGCCGGTAGTCCCGTACAGGGCCGAAAAGAAGTCCCGCACCGGCTGCGCCATGCCTACCCAGATGCCCACAAGCGCAAGCACCACCGTGACCACGGTCGTCAACAGAATGTCCTGCTTCCACTTGTAGGTCATCTGGCCGGCCAGCAGGCCAACCAGGATGACGATGATCACCCCCAGGGGCACCGCCGGGTTGGTCAAAAGGTTGAACCCCACCTGGATGCCAAACGCCCCCATGATCATCAGCAGGTAGACGTAGATGAAGGCCAGCAGAATGCCTCGGCCGCGTGGAGAGATGAGCCGGTAACTCAACGCGCCGAAGGTCTGCCCCTCCTCACGGACGCCCATGATGATGCTGCTGTAGTCCTGCACCCAGCCGATGAAGAAAGTGCCGAGCACAATCCACAGCAGCGCGGGGAGCCAGCCCCACTGCACGGCTACAATCGGCCCGAGGATGGGGCCAAGGGCGGCAATGGACTTGAACTGGTAGCCAAAGAGGACGTTGCGGTTCGCGGGGATGAAATCCACGCCATCCATGTACATCTTCGCGGGAGTGGCCTTTTGGTTATCGGGCTGGATGACGCGGCGGTCAATGGACTTGGCATAGAGACCATATCCCACGGCGATCCCGACAGCGGCGATGACGAGGACAACCAGAGCGTTCATCTCCTACTCTCCTTACTTCATTCGCGACTGAATTCGGACGACCAATCGGTGAAACGGACTCTGCCAAATGAAGCGAACGATCGGACCAGCCCCGGCATCACCTCCCTTCCGCGAGAACAAAAACCACCAACGTCGGCAACCCTGTTTGGGCCACTATATTCTACCATCAACTTGCGCATTTGTCAATAGGTTCCGACGTGGATTATGTAAACAAACGCGGCCCTTCTCACATATACAACAACGCGCCTGCCCAAAAGTTGCGCCGCCAACGAAGCCAGCCGCCCGGTCAGGCATGGAAACCCGACCTACAGGTTGGGGAGCGGCACGTAGGGCGGCTATCCCTAGCCGCAAGGGGGCCCCTGCACCACAGCGCGTTGAGGGACGGCACGTAGGGCGGCTATCCCTAGCCGCCGTGGGGTGCCCCTGCACCACACTGCGTCAGGCATGGAAACCCGACCTACAGGTTGAGAGACGGCACGTAGGGCGGCTATCCCTAGCCGCCGGTCAGGCATGGAAACCCGACCACAGGTTGAGGGACGGCACGTAGGGCGGCTATCCCTAGCCGCCGTGGGGTGCCCCTGCACCACACCGCGTCGGGTGTGGAAACCCGACCACAGGTTGAGAGACGGCACGTAGGGCGGCTATCCCTAGCCGCCGTGGGGTGCCCCTGCACCACACCGCGTCGGGTGTGGAAACCCGACCACAGGTTCAGGGACGGCACGTAGGGCGGCTATCCCTGGCCGCAAGGGGGCGCCCACTCGCGGGAAAGAACAGAGAGACCCCAAAAGGTCTCGGAGACCTTTAGGGCCCCCGAAGGCCAGCGCGAGCGGCCAGGGGATGAGCGGGGGTTCCTCCCGCCGCTCATATTGCTTCCCAGCACAACCTGCTGTATAATACGCCCAAGCGGCCATACACTGGCTCTATGCGCCGGGTGAGAGCGTATGAGCATCAAAGTCCTCCTCATAGACGACGAGCCGATGATGAAAAGAATGCTGGCGGAGGTCTTCCGCCCGCCCGAATTTGAGTTCATGGCCGCGCCCGACGGCCGCGAAGGCCTGCGCATGACCTACGACTTCAGGCCCGACGTCATCCTGCTGGACATCATGATGCCCGGCATGAGCGGCTGGGAGGTCTGCCAGCGCATCCGCGAATTCTCGCCAGTCCCCATCATCATGCTCACCGCCATGGGCCAGACGGCCGACAAGGTGCGCGGCCTGGACATGGGCGCCGACGACTACATCACCAAACCCGTAGACCTGGAGGAAGTTCGGGCGCGGGTCAAGGCCCTGCTGCGGCGCGCCGTGGTGGGAGAACAAACCGCGTGCCTCTACTCCGTCGGCGGCGACTACCTCACCATAGACCCCATCACGAGGAGGGTGCGAGTCGCGGGACATGAGATTCCCCTCACCCCGACGGAATACAACCTGCTGTTGTACTTCGTAACGCACCCCGACCGCCCGCTCTCCTACGGCGAACTCCTGGACAACGTATGGGGCCCTGGCTACGAGGGCGCCATCAGCAACCTGAAACTCTACATCCTTTACCTGCGGCGCAAAATTGAGCCTGACCCTGAGAATCCCATCTACATCGTCAACGAGCGCGGCGTCGGCTATCGGTTCGTCCGCTCACCCATGCAGGAGAAGTGAACGTGGCCATCTACCAGTTTGAAAATCGCATCCCCACCATCGGCCAGAACACCTACGTTCATCCTTCGGCCTCCGTCATCGGCGATGTCTCCATCGGCGAAGGGTGCTGGATCGGGCCAGGAGCCTGCATCAGGGGCGACTATGGCCGAATCACCATCGGCAACTGCACGAGCATAGAGGAGAACGTCGTGGTGCATGCCAGGCCCGACGAGCAGACCGTCATCGGCGACTGGGTTACCATCGGCCATGCCGCGGTGATCCACAACGCCACGATTCACGACTACGCGGTCATCGGCATGCGCGCCGTCGTGAGCGACTGGGCCATCGTCGGCGTGTGGAGCGTCGTCGCAGAGGGGGCCGTCGTCCGGCAGAGCCAGGAAGTGCCCGGCGGCAAAATCGCCGTCGGGGTCCCCGCGCGCCTCCTGGAAAAGGATGTAACCGCCGAATACCGCGCCCAGTGGACGCACTTCAAGAAAATCTACGTGGACCTGGCGCGGCGGTACCCGGACGGGCTGAAACTGCTTCGCCCGTAGATGCGGCACCGGGCGCGCCCAGGGCCGACGCCCACACTCCCACGGAGCAGGCCGCGAGCGCCCTACGGCTTCAGGATGACCTCCTCTTTCCCCTGAAGTCGGTCCAGGATTCGCGTGCAGATGATGTCCAGGTGGTCGGCAGAGTTGACAAAATCCAGGTCGTCTGCCGGGACTGTCAGCACGGGGCAGAGGTTGAAGGCCTCCATCCACACCTTGTACAACTCGTTCAGCCGCGCCAGGTAATCCTCGGTGATACCCGACTCAATGTCGCGCCCGCGCAGGCGGATGCGGCGGGCAAGGGTGGGCACCGACGCCTGCAGGTAGATCAGCAGGCTCGGGATCGGCAGATGCGCCACGATCATATCGTAGAGGCGAACGTAGGCGTCAAAATCCCGCTTGCGCATCATGCCCATGTCAAACAGGGCCTGGGCGAAGATGTGGCGGTCTTCGTAGATACTCCTATCCTGGATCACGGATTCGGGCAGCGCGGCAATGTGTCGGTGGAGTTCGGCGCGATGCCCGAGGAAGAATATCTGCAGGTGAAAACTCCACTGCCTCATGTCGGCGTAGAAGTCGGCCAGGTAGGGGTTATCCTCCACGCTCTCGTAGTAGGCCTTCCACCCCAGCCGCTGCGCCACCAGGGTGGTCAGGCTGGTCTTGCCCGATCCGATGTTGCCCGCCACAATCACAAAGCGTTTCACCATCGCGACAGAGACCTCCTCCGAAACGAGTGAACGGCGGCTGCCCGGCAGATTGTAGCCGAAATCGCCCTGCGTGTCCACACGCACGCCCGCACGCATCCCGCGATTCGGCGCCCAATCGCGTGGCGCTCGTCCTTGCAGGTGGCGAAGTGCCGATGTTGGTGGCCCAGGTACGACGCACGTTCGGAAGCGCGTCGCACCTAACATTCGCGTGGATTGGCGTTCTTCGCGGTTACAGCTCGTGGAATCCCCAACGCAAACTGGAACCGACCCCGCATCCCGCCCCATTTGTGAGAAACGGCGCATGGAGTATAATATATCCAAACTGAATCCAACGCCGAAAGAGACTCGCTCATGAAACCTGTCAATGGGCTGGGACACCTGGCCGCGGCCCGTCTTCGCACAGCAGCCGCCCTCCGGAAAAGCGCCTCGGGCAGTTCCGCCGCGCTCCAGACGCTTCGGTTGGCTCTGCCTGCCGCCGGCGAGCAAATGCTGGGGATGATGGTGGGCATCGTGGATACGTTTCTGGTTGGGCACATCGGCGCGGCAGCCCTCGCGGCCGTGGGCCTGGCCAATCAGTGGGTGATGCTGACCAACGCGCTCTTCGGGGCCATCGGCGTGGGCAGCACCGCCCTCATCGCGCGCTCGGTCGGAGCCAAGGATTCGCTGCTCGCCAACCGTGTGCTCCGACAATCGGTGCTCGTCGGGGCGGCCATCGGCCTCGTCGCCACGCTGCTCGGCACGACGCTGGCGCGCCCTGCGGTGGCCCTCATGGGCGCAGAACCCGAAGCCCTTGGCCCAGGCACCACCTACCTGCGCATCGTCTCGGTGGTGTTCCTCCCCGCCACGCTGATGTTCATCTGCAATGCCGCCCTGCGCGGCGCGGGCGACACGCGCACCCCCCTGCGCATCATGTTCATCGTCAACGGCATCAACATCGTGGTGGCCTGGTCGCTCATCAACGGGGCCTTCGGGCTGCCGCGCATGGGGGTCGCGGGGTCGGCCATCGGCGCGGCCACGGCCCGCCTGATGGGCGGCGTACTGGCCGTGAGCACGCTGGCGCGAGGGCGCGGCATCCTTCGGCTCGCGCTGGACAAACTCCGCCCCGACTGGGATCTCATCAAGCGCATACTCCGAGTCGGCGTGCCTTCGGGCCTGGAGCAACTGCTCTTCCGATTCGGCCAGATGTCCTATGCGCGGGTGGTCGCCACGCTCGGCACCGCCGCCTTTGCCGCCCACCAGGTCGCGCTGAATGCCGAGTCGCTGTCGTACATGCCGGGCTTCGGCTTCGCCGTCGCGGCGACCACGCTGGTAGGGCAGGCTCTGGGGGCGCAGAACCCAAAGGAAGCCGAACGCAACGGCTACACGGCGTTCGCCATCGGGGCGGCGCTGATGGGCTTGATGGGTGTCGTGTTCATTCTGTTCCCGCTGCCTCTCGTCAGTTTCTTCACTTCCGACCCGCAGGTCATCGCGCTGGGGACGGGGCCGCTGCGCATCGTGGGGCTGGCCCAGCCGGCGCTCGCCGCCACCATGATCATCAACGGTGCGCTGCGCGGCGCCGGGGATACGCGCTATCCCCTCTACATCGTCGCGGGGTGCATTTGGGGCATCCGCGTCCCGCTCGCCATCCTGTTCATCACCGTCATGGGCCTGGGACTGGAGTGGGCCTGGGTCGCCATGTCGGTGGACCTCTTCTTCCGCGGGTTGTTCGCCTTCCTGCGCTACCGGGGCGGCAAGTGGAAGTCCATCCAGGTCTAGCGCGCATGCCCGCGCTAGGAACACAACCGCACCGCGGCCTTGTACAGCACCCGCACGCCGAAGACCAGGTTGGCCACGGATATCCGCTCGTTGTGCCCGTGCGCCATCTCCAACGGCGACACGTCCATATCCTGCTTCATCGGGCAGAAGCCATAGACCTTCACGCCGCGCTTCGCCAGGAAGCGGCCGTCGGTGGAGCCGGTGATCATGAAGGGCAGCATCACCGCTCCCGGGTCCTCTTCGGCCAGCGCCTCCGCCAGGATGGAGTACAGCGGGGTCTGGTATCCCGCCTCCGACGGCTCCGACGTGCCGATGATGTCAATCCGCACCTTCTCGCCGACGTAAGGCCGAATCTCGCGGATCAAGTCGTCGGGCGTCTGGCCGGGAATCAGCCGCCCGTCCACCTGGGCCTCTGCCACCGAGGGGATGACATTGGTCTTGCTGCCGGCGTTGAGAACCGTGGGCGTGGCCGTGTTGCGCACCGATGCGCGCAGCAGCGGCCCGATTGTCTCCTCGCGGGCCAGCGCCTTCGCGACCAGGGGTTCAAACACAGGACTGAGCACCAGCGGCAGGATGAAGGACTGCGGGAACGGCAGCAATCGGGCCAGTTGCTGGACGAACTCGCGCACCGTGGGCACCACATGCAGCGGGAGCCGCGCGTGCGACAGGCGGGCGATGGCCTCCGCCAGGGTAGCCACGGCGTTGTCGCCCTTGGGGATGGACCCGTGGCCGGGCTTGCCCTGCGCCGTCAGCCTCATCCAGCAGACGCCCTTCTCGGCGGTCTGGCAGACATAGGCGCGCCTGCCGCCGATGTCCAGGCCGAACCCGCCGCCCTCATTGATGGCGTACTCGGCCTCCAGGAGTTCGGGCCGCTGCTCCACGAGCCACCCCATCCCCGTCAGGCCGCCCGCCTCTTCGTCCGCCGTCGCCGCCAGGATGACATCCCGCTTCAATGGCACGCCCTCGCGCTTGAGCAAGAGCATGAGCATCAACTGCACGGCGGTCAGGTTCTTCGTGTCCACCGCGCCGCGGCCCCAGATCACGCCATCCACCAGTTCGGCGGCGAAGGGCGGGTGCTCCCACTTGTCCGCCTCGGCGGGCACCACATCCAGATGCGACATCAGCAAAAGCGGGCGGGCGGAGCCGTCGCCACGGAGCCGCGCCACCACATTGCCCCGCCCCGGCGCCGACTCCACCACCTCCGCCTCTATGCCCTCGCCCCGAAGCACGTCGGCCAGATACTCCGCGGCAGGCAGTTCGTTCCCGGGCGGGTTCGTCGTGTCCATGCGAATCAGGGTCTGTAGGTGCTGCACAACCTCGCGTTCCACAGCGGCCCAATCTGGAGACATCGCACTCCCTCCCCCAGACCGTCTAGCGCCGACGGCCCCTGCCTACGCCAGCCACCTCTCCACGATATCCTTCAGCGTCGGCTGGCCGATCTCCTGCAGTTCGTACCGCACGCGCTGGGATGGGTGCTTGATGGTGAGCACCCTGCGCAGGTCAATCGGCGTCGCGATGAGCACCAAGTCGCACGGAGTACGGTTGATGGTCTCCTCCAGTTCGCGCACCTGCTTCTCGCCATATCCCATCGCAGGCAGGAGCGCGCCTGTGTTCGGATACTTGTGGAATGTGCCCACGATGGAACCGACCGCGTAGGGCCGCGGGTCCACCAATTCCGCCGCGCCCAACCGCCTGGCGACCACCGTGCCCGCGCCATAGGCCATCTCGCCGTGCGTCAGGGTCGGTCCATCCTCAATCACCAGCACGCGCTTCCCGCGGATCGCCTCAGGCGCTTCCACGAAGATGGGCGAGGCTGCCTCTAGGACCGTGGCGCGCGGGTTCACCTGGAAGACGTTCTCACGCACCGTGGTGATGTTGGCGATGTCTGCCGTGTCCACCTTGTTGATGACCACCACGTCGGCCATGCGCAGGTTGGTCTCGCCTGGATGATACCGCACCTCGTGCCCTGGCCTGTGCGGGTCCACGACGACAATATGCAGGTCGGGCCTGTAGAACGGCAGGTCGTTGTTCCCGCCGTCCCACAGAATCACGTCGGCTTCCTTCTCCGCCTCGCGCAGAATGCGCTCGTAGTCCACGCCCGCATAGACGATCACGCCTCGGTCCAGATGCGGCTCGTACTCCTCGCGCTCCTCAATGGTGCAGTGGTGGCGGTCCATGTCGGCGTAGGTGGCAAAGCGCTGGCAGGCCTGCTTGGCCAGGTCGCCGTAGGGCATCGGGTGGCGAATGGCGACCACGCGCTTGCCCATGTCGCGCAGGATACCCGCGACGCGGCGGCTGGTCTGGCTCTTGCCGCTGCCGGTGCGCACGGCGCAGACCGCAACCACCGGCACGCTGGCCTTGAGCATGGTGGACTCAGCCCCCATCAGCCGGAAGTCCGCCCCCGCCGCCAGCGCCACCGAAGCCTTGTGCATCACGTACTCATGGCTCACGTCGCTGTAGGCGAAAACAACCTGGTTCACGCGCAAGTCGCTAATCAGGTTGACCAGTTCCGACTCGGGGTAGATGGGAATCCCCTTGGGATAGTTGGGCCCCGCCAGTTCCGCCGGGTACACGCGCCCCTCAATGTTGGGGATTTGCGTCGCCGTGAACGCCACGACTTCGTAATTCGGGTTGTTGCGGAAATAGACGTTGAAGTTGTGGAAGTCTCTTCCGGCAGCGCCCATGATCAGAACTCTGTCTTTCTTCATTGAAAGCCTCCTCAGTGTATTGCTGTTTCGCTACGATTTGTTGCTGGCGCCGGGTTTGGCCAGAGGCCGTGCGAATCGCGCCAGAATCTCCCCTACCCCATACAGCAGGATCAGTGGCGCCATCACGATCAGCATGTTGAAGGGGTCTGGCGTCGGGGTGATGACCGCGGCCAACACCGCGATGAGCACAATCGCGTACTTGCGGTTCTTGCTCAGAAACGCAGGAGTTACGATGCCGAGTTTCGCCAGGAAGAAGATGATGAGCGGTGTCTCAAAGGTAACCCCGACCCAAAACAGCAGGCCGGTTACGAAGGAGATGTAGGAATCTATGGAATACGTCGGGCGAACGATGTCGCTCATGAAGCCTTTCAGGTATGCGATGGCGAAGGGGAGCATGACCAGGGCGGCGAACAGCACTCCCAGCGCGAAGGAGAGCGTAGCCCCCGGCAGCAGGAAGTACAGGTATCGCTTCTCCTGCGGCGTGAGCCCGGGCACGATGAACCGCACGAGTTGGTAGATGATGACCGGCATCGCGAGCACCACGCCCACGATGAGAGCCAACTTGAAGTACACGATGATCGTCTCGGTGGGTCTCAACGCCACGGGGACATTGGGCTGCATCGGTCGGATGACAATCTCAAAGAGCCGAGGCGTGAACAGGAAAAGGCTCACCAGAGTCCCCACAAAGAGCGCAACGAAAGCCTTGATGAGACGATCACGCAGTTCGGCCAGGTGCGCAAGCAGCGGCATCTTGTGGTTTTCAGTCATGCTGCTCGGTGCCTCCCGCTTCCGCATGATCGCCGGCTTCATTCGCGTTGGACGCAGCCGCGGCCGCCGGTGTTGGGGTTTCGTCCTGCGCGGCGGGCGCGTCGGCCACCACCACTTCGCCCACCTTGGACAGCGGAATGCCATGCACCGGCTGGATGGCCGGTGGAGGCGTAGGGGCTGGCGAATCGGCCTTGCTCGCCGCCTCGCTCAAGTCCAGTTGCCTGGCAACGGCAGACGTAACCTCCTCTGACGTTTTGCGGAACTCGTTGAGCGTCTTCCCGATGGTGCGCGCGACCTCCGGAAGCCGATTGGGTCCGAAGACGATAAGCGCCAGGATGAGAATAAGGATCAGTTCGCCTGGCCCAATCCCGAACAAAGTCATGCCCCGCCCTCCTTCTCCGCATCCTGAGGGGAGCCGCCGCTTGGATCGGGATGGGGAGAATCGCTTGCCCCCTGCATTTGCAGCACAAAACTGCCCAAGACACCGTTCACGAAGCGATGGGAACTCTCGCTCCCGAACATCTTGGCCAGTTCCACGGCCTCGTTGATGACGACCTTCATCGGCGTCGTCCGGTCCACGTAGAGTTCAAACAGCGCGATGCGCAGGATGTTCCGGTCTATGGTCGCCATCTGCTCAATGGGCCACTGCGGAGCGTTCTTCTGGATAAAAGCATCCAGTTGCTTGCGGTGCTCCAACACCCCGAACACCAATGCGCGCGCAAAATCCACGCCCGCGTCGGGCAGCGGCGTCTCCTCCAGGCGGTGCTGGAGCACCACATCGGGAGGATGCCCCACACTGTCGGTCTCAAAGAGGGCCTGCAAAGCCACAATGCGAGCGCGCCGCCGTACTTTCACGGTTTACACCTGCTCCTCGGCATCAGGGAGTTCCACATCTTCAATGAAGATGTTCACCTCGCGCACCACGAGGCCCACCGTCTCGCTGATGGCGCGGGCAATCGCGGCCTGCAACCGCCGGCCCAGGGCCAGCAGATTGACGTTCGCCTTGGCCACCAGATGGACATCCACGGCCACGCTGTTGCCCTCCACGTCCACGCGCACACCGTCATCCACGCCGCCGACCCCGAGAAACCGGCTGACGTCGCTGCGCCAGTCCTTGCACAGGCGCGCCACGCCCTCATCGGCGTTGGCCGTCAGGGTTACGATTGTCGTCAGAACACCAGGAGCCAGTGTTACCTTGCCGACCGTCTCATTTTCCATAGCCAGACCCCCTCGCAACCAGCATCGCAACCCCTAGATTACCCCATCGCGCGCCCTAAGTCAAGCGGGGCGCGGCGCGTGAATCGGCCAAAAGAAAGGCCGTGCCGCGGAACCCCGCACCACGGCCACAGGCACAACCCTGAGCAATGCCCTGTTCCGTCCTACTCTCCGCCTTCAACCTCTATCCGCGCGGTTCCGCGATAGTAGCCACAGGTCGGGCAGACCCGATGAGGCAGCCGCAGGTTCTTGCACTCCGGGCACACGACCAGGGAAGTCGTCTTCAGCGCCAGATGCGACCGGCGACGATCCCGCCGCCCCTTTGACAGTTTTCGCTTTGGCAGAGCACCCATAGTCCAAACTCTCCTTCAATGAGATCAACTTGTCCGCAGGCCCGCCAGCGGAGCCCAGCGCGGGTCCACCGGCTCATCCGTGCAGGTACAGGTTTCCGTATTCAAGTTGCGCCCGCAGTGGGGACAGATGCCGGCGCAATCTTCCCGACAATGCGGGTGTTCCTCAATCGCCAGGAGCAGATTCTGACGCACAACCTCGCTGAGGTCCAGCATGTTGTGCTTGTCAATCACCAGCGCCGGGTCCTCGTGCGTGCCGGGCAACACGCGCCCGGTCAAAACATCTATGCTGGGCTCAAACTCCTCCACGAGTTCAATGGACACCCGCTCAACGAAAGGCTCGGCGCAGCGCACGCAGATGAGTTCCAAATCGGCATGCGCGCTGCCCTCCACCAGCACATTCGCGCCCACATGCGTGAAGCGCACATGGCCCACAAGCGTGCTATGCGGCACGATGAGCGGATCCAGCCCGCTGATGTCGTCGTCCAAATCGTACTCTCGAACCCCACCCGTGGGGCCGAGAAGCAATTGCGCTACATTGAATCTCATTCCTGCACCTTCTTGAAACCCGCAGAAAACACAGCGCATTATAGCCTTGCCGCGCCCGCCTGTCAAAGCGAGCACCGGGCTGGCAATGCGCCTCCACCGGTCGCACGCGGCCTCACACGCGCGGACAAAACGAGAAGCGGCCTGTGAGCCGCTTCTCCAGGTGGAGATGGCGGGAATCGAACCCGCGTCCGAAAGATTCGACCAGAGACCTCTACGAGCGTAGGTGGCCTTTGGAATCTCGCCCCACCAGCACCCGGCCAACGGGGGCTGCATGGAGCCAGCCGATGCGCTTGGGCCCCCCGTATCGGCATCCGGAGGGCTGCATCCCGGTCTTCATGACGCCCTGGATCCATCTCACCGGGAGAGAGATGGTCAGGACGTAGTTACCCGCAGGTAACTAAGGCATTGACTCTCGCTGACTAGGCAGCGATGGCCAAAGCCGGCTTCTGTGCGAAGTTCGCACTTCTCGTTTTGCCCATTTTCACGCGGTTGGGCGCCTCGGCTCGCAGTCCCTGATCAGCCTCCTCCGTCGAGACCATTCATCCCCTGACACACATCTATTATAGTCAAAGTCGCCCAAAACACAAAAACCGATGAGAGGCGTCTCGTGCCAAATCTTGTTGGGCGCGCCATGGGCATAGGTGCCAGGGTGCGACGCTCTTTTGGGGCCTTGTGCCACCCGCCCATTGCCAGCGTAGGGGCAGGTTTCCATACTGCCCCCCTACATCTTCGGGCCTTGTGCCACCCGCCCATTGCGGGCGTAGGGGCAGGTTTCCATACCTGCCCCCCTACATCTTCGGGCCTTGTGCCACCCGCCCATTGCGAGCGTAGGGCAGGTTTCCATACCTGCCCTGGAGTTTGGCTCTTTTATCTGAATGTTGGGGCTACAGAAGGGCTGGAAACAGGTGCAAAGAGGCCCGAAGCGGGCTAACTCCTGGCTGAAGACAGGGCCGCATTATACAGACCGCTCAACCAA
>DAOTVT010000105.1:0-1597 GCA_034436295.1 Anaerolineae bacterium
CCCGCTTTCCCGCTGCGCCATCTCCACCAGAAGCGGGCCGAGTGGAAACACCTCTGGCTCCATCTCCCAAGACTGGGGTACGCGCGGAGGCGCGCTGGCAATGTCGTTGGCCAGAGTGTCAATGGCGTCAACGGCAACCTTGATTTCATCGCGGACCGAAACAGGCGCGGAACACTCGTGCAGCCTTCTCCGGAGAAGTGCGACATGGTTGCGCACGGCGGAGGCCTTCGTAACCACCCCGTGTCTCCATGAGGCTTCAAGCATGCTCACCCAGGTCAGGAACATTCGCCGCTCCAGCCGCTTTCGCGTCGCTTCCAGGGAGTCGCGTAGGCGGGCTTCGGAGATCACAATGGCCGCCAAATCTGCAAAAGGCAGCACGGCGTTCACATGCTCATCGTCAAACTCGCGCATCTCCTTGTAGTTCTCAAAGAGCAGGCCCACAGGTTCACCGGAGCAGCGCAATGGGTAGATCACCAGGCTCTGGATCCCGTTCCGCCGGACAAATCCGCTCTCCTTCATCACGTCGTGTTGGGTCGCATCCGAAATCCGGATAGGAGCCATTTGGCCCAGAAAAGGCTTGAACTTGCCCGTGTCCCCCAATGTGAAGCTGGGGTCCTCTGTGCCCGAAACCCCGCGGAGCACAAACAAACCCTTCTCGCGATCGTACTCCAGCACGCTGTAGATGTCCCCACCGAACATCTTGCGCACTTGCTCTGCGATGGCGTTGAGGATGGGCTCTCTTCCATCCTCGGCGCGAAAGGCCTTCAAAATCTCCATGACCGCTTCCATACGCCGCTGGGCCAGGGCTAGCGCCTGCAACCGCAGAACCGTCGCGGCGACGTGGTTTGCGGCCGCTTGCAGGCTTCCGAAGTCCGACGGGGCGAAGGCGGTCCGGTGGCGATAGTTCAGGAAGAGCATCCCCGCCCGTCTGCGTTCGGATTCCCCTTCTGGGATAACATCTACGCGCACCGCCACAAAGGCTTTCACGCCTTCGCGCTGTGCGAGGTGGCTCCCGCACCGCCCCTGTTCAGCAGCCAGGTCGTTGACAATCAACAGACCCGACGCTGCCTCATCCACCGACCGATACACGCAACCGCCAAGTCCGCCTGTAGGAGGCTGCCATGTCTTCTTCAAGGTGCCTACGACTGTAACATCGTCCTGGATTAGGCGCTCTGGTCTGGTTGTGGGGTCGTACGGGTAGAACACGGCGAAGTCGGCGTGGAAGGCCTCCATGGCGCGCTCGGCGAATAGGCGATAGAGGCTTCGCAGATCGGTGCAGGCATCCGCCTCGCGGGTCATCTCCTGCCATGTCTCCGACTGCCGCGATAACCACAAGTTCCGGACAGCACCCGCTGCCTGTGCCGCAAAGGCGCTCCAAAGGTTCACCTCGTGATCGCTGAATTCTCGTTGCCGGAACGTGTGCGCATACAGGACGCCCCACACCCGCTGTTCATACACCAGCGGCATGGCAAGCATGGAACGAATTCCTGCTTCACGCACGCTTTCCTTCACCAGTTTATCTGCAAAGGTATTCGGGATTCGTCTGGGCTGAGCGTGCTCCACGACCCACCTCGTAACGCCTCCTTCCTGTCGTGGG
>DAOTVT010000106.1:0-4755 GCA_034436295.1 Anaerolineae bacterium
CGGATGCGAATGCCGGCGACGGACGAGGGACGCGCTCGCCGTCGCCATTGGAGAACGCATGTTCGGCACGCACACAGCCTATGTCATCCCACTCTTCCTCTCGGCGGCCATCGCGGCGGGCCTGAGCCTGTACGCGTTCAGGTGGCGCCCGCGCACGGGCCACACCTTTGCGTTTGGCCTTCTGGCCGCGTGTGTCGCAATCTGGTCGCTGGGCTACGCGCTGGAACTGCTGGCGCCGCAAGCCTCCGCCAAGTTGCTCTGGCTGAAATTGGAGTACCTGGCGCTCCCCAGTGTGTACCCGCTGCTCCTGGTGTTCCTGATTCACTACACCGGACGGGGCGGGTGGCTCTCGCGGCGAAGGGCGATCGCCCTGGCGGTCTTGCCGGCGCTGACCACGCTCCTGGCCCTCACCAACGACATCCACGGCCTCATCTGGTCGGGATATGCCTTGCAGACGACAGGGGGCCTCACCGTGTTTCTCTTGCGACACGGGGCATGGTTCTGGGTGTTCTCCGCGTATGGGATGGCCGCCCTTGCCGCCAGCGCCGCGCTGATGGTCAAAGCCTACGCCGAATCCACCTCGCTGCGCCGCCGCCAGATGGGCATTCTGGGCATCGGAGTGGCCCTGCCCGTGATTCCGGGCGCGATCTACCTGCTCGGCGTCGGCCCTGTGCCCGGGCTAAACCTAGCGCCCTTCGCGTTCACGGTCTCCGCCGCGCTGTTCGCTTTCGCCATCTTCCGCTTCCGGTTGCTGGCGCCCGCGCCCTTTGAGATTCCCACCGCGCCCCCGAGTTTTGGCGATGCGCTCCTCGTGCTGGACGCGGAGGGCCGCATCCGACACCTGAATCGCGCGGGCGAACGCATCCTGGGATGGCAGGCTTCGGCGGCGCTGGGCCGCCCTGTGGAGGCGCTCGTCCCGCGCTGGGGCGAGATTTTTGCCGCGCTGCAGAATGGCACGACCACCGAGGCGGAAGTCCTCCTGGGCGAGGGCGCGGCCCAACGGCGCTATGCCGTGAGCATCGTGCCGGGGCCCGATCAGCCCGCAACGCCGGCGGGGCGGCTGGTGATCTTCCGCGACATCACCGAGCGCGCCCTGGCGGAACGGGCGCTGCGGCAAAGCGAGGCCGCCTTCCGCACCCTGGCCGAAACGCTGCCCGCGGCGGTGTTCATCTACCAGGGCGAACACTTCCGGTACGCCAACCCGGCGTGCACCACCCTCACCGGCTACAAGCGCCGCGAATTGGCCAACATCCGCTTCTGGGAACTGGTGCATCCGGAGCACCGCGAACTGGTGCGCCAGCGCGGGCTGGCCAGGCAGACGGGGAACGAAGTCCCTCCCCGCTACGAATTCAAGATCGTTACCAAGAGCGGCGAGGAACGCTGGGTGGATTTCGCCGCGGCGGTGGTGGAGTTTGAGGGCAAGCCCGCGGCCATGGGCACCGCCTACGACATCACCGAGCGCAAGCGCGCCGAGGAGGAACTGCGCCGCCGCAACGCCTACCTGGCCGCCCTGCACGAGACCTCGCTCTCCATCATGGCGGGGCTGCACCTGGAAGACACGCTGCAGGTCATCGTCAAGCGGGCCATGGATCTCATCGGGGCCAGTTACGGCTGGCTGTACACGGTGGACAAGGAGCGCGACGAGATCGTGGCCAGCGTGGGCGAAGGCGGCTACCGCAAGTTTGTGGGCCACCGCATGAAGCGAGGGGAGGGCCTCGCGGGCAAGGTGTGGGCGACGGGCCAGCCCCTTATGGTGGACCACTACGCCTCGTGGGCGGGGCGATCGTCCTACTACCAGAATGACCCCGCGGGGCCGGTGATGGGCGTGCCGCTGAAGTCGGGCCAGGAAGTCATCGGCATCCTGGGTGTGTCGCGCCCGGTGTCGGCGCCGCCGTTCACCCAAGAAGAGATAGAGCAATTCACCCTCTTCGCACGCCTCGCCTCCATCGCGCTGGAAAACGCGCGCCTGTACGACGAGGTGCGCCGCGAACTGGCCGAGCGCACTCGCGCCCAGGCCACCCTGCGCGACAGCGAGGAACGCTACCGCACACTGTACGAGGCGGCCAAGGATGCCATCTTCCTCATGCGCGAGGATCGGTTCATAGACTGCAACCCGCGCACGCTGGAGATGTTCGGGTGCGCCCGCGACGACATCATCGGCCAGCCGCCCTATCGCTTCTCGCCGCCCTTCCAGCCCGACGGCCGCGACTCGCGCACGGCGGCGCTGGAGCGGATTCGCGCGGCGCTGGCAGGCCAGCCGCAGGTATTTGAATGGACCCACACGCGGCTGGACGGCACGCCCTTTGACGCCGAGGTCAGCCTCAACGCCATTGAGGTGGCCGGCGAGGTGCTCATCCAGGCCATCGTCCGCGACATCAGCGAACGCAAGCGGGCCGAGCGCGCCCAGGCGGTGCTCCTGCGCATCGCCCAGGCCGCCGCCACCGCCGCCACGCTGGAAGAACTGCTGGAGGCCATCCACCGCCAGTTGGGCACGCTCATGGACGTAACCAACTTCTACGTGGCGCTGTACGACCCCCAAACCGACCTGTACTCCTTCCCCTTCTACCGCGACGAATACGACCGCCTGGAATCGCTGCCGCCGGTTGAGTTGCACAAGAGCGTAACCGACTACGTGCGTCGCACCGGCAAGCCGCTGTTCGTGGACGCGGCCACCAACGAGCGGCTGGTGCGCGAGGGCGAGGTAGAGGTCATCGGCACGCCCTCGCTGGTGTGGATGGGCGCTCCCCTTCGGACCAATCGCGGCGTCATCGGCGTCGTCGCCGTCCAGAGTTATCACAAGGAGGCCCTGTACTCGCCGCGCGACCTGGAACTCCTGGCCTTCGTCGCCGACAATGTGGCCTCGGCCATTGAGCGCAAGCGCGCCGAGGAGGAACTGCGCCTCAGCGAAGAGAAGTTCCGCACCATCTTCCACACCAGCACCGACGGCATCGTCATCAGCAACGTGGACGACGGCACCTACCTGGAGGTCAACGATGGGTACCTGCTGCTGACGGGCTACACCCGCGAGGAACTCATCGGGCGGTCGTCGCTGGAACTCGGCACATGGGTGGACCCCGAGGAGCGCGCCGAACTGGTGCGGCGGCTTCGCGAGCGGGGCATCGTCAGCGGGATGGAGATTCGCGTCCGCCGCAAGGACGGCACCATCCGCCATGTGCTCATCTCGGCCCAGATGGTGGAGATTGCGGGGCAGAAGCGAATGCTGTCCACGAACCGCGACATCACCGAGTACAAGCGCCTGGAAGAGCAACTGCGCCAGTCGCAAAAGATGGAGGCCATTGGCACCCTGGCGGGCGGCGTGGCCCATGACTTCAACAATCTCCTGACGGCCATCCTGGGCAACGCGGCGTTCCTGCTGGAGTCGCTGGGGCCTGGCGACGAACGCGCCGAAGAAGTACGCGAGATTCAGAAGGCCGGGCAGCGCGCCGCCGCCCTCACCAGCCAACTCCTGGCCTTCAGCCGCCGCCAGATGGTAGAGCCGCGCGTCATCAACCTCAACACCGTCATCACCGACACCAGCCGAATGCTCCAGCGGCTCATGGGCGAGGACATTGAACTGCGCCTGTCGCTGGAAGGCGACCTGGCCGCCGTCCGCGCCGACCCCGGCCACATCGGGCAGGTGCTGGTCAACCTGGCCGCCAACGCCCGCGACGCCATGCCCACAGGCGGGCGCCTCACCATTGAGACGGCCAACGTCATCCTGGGCGAGAGTTTCCAGCAGCAGCACCCCGAAGTAACTCCCGGCGAGTACGTCCTGATGGCCGTCTCGGACACAGGGGTGGGCATCCCGCCCGAGATTCAAGGCCGCATCTTTGAGCCATTCTTCACCACGAAAGAGGTGGGCCGCGGCACGGGGCTGGGACTGTCGGTCGTGTACGGCATCGTACGGCAGAACGAAGGCCACATCTTCGTGCAAAGCCAGCCCGGCCAGGGAACCCGCTTTGAAATCTACCTGCCCAGCGTGCCCGGCACGGCCTACGAAACAGGCCCGGAGGAGCGGGGACTCCCGCGGGGCGGCAATGAGACCATCCTCCTGGTGGAAGACGAGGACATCGTGCGCGAGGTCGCCGCGCGAATCCTCCGCAACCAGGGGTACACCGTCCTGGAAGCGAAGAACGGCGAGCAGGCGCTTGCCCTGTGCGCCGAGCATGACTGTGCCGTGCATCTCCTGCTGACCGACGTGGTCATGCCCCAGATGAGCGGGCAGGAACTGGCGCGGCGCGTGGCGGCCCTTCGCCCCGACGTGCGCGTGCTGTACACGTCGGGCTACTCCGACACCATCATGATGCGCCAGGCGTCGGAGGTAAAGGGGGTCTTCCTGCAGAAGCCGTTCACGGTGCGCGAACTGCTCGGCAAGGTGCGCGAAGTGTTGGACCGCGAACCGTAGGCCGCGCCCCCGGCCGTCACAGCACGCGCAGCAATCCCGTGGAATCGTAACCGCGAATCGCGCGAATCCACGCGAATGGGGAACGAGCAACGCATCTCGGAGGTGCGTCGCTCGTTGGGAGTTGTAACCGCGAGTCGCGCGAATCCATGCGAATGGGGTCGGGGTGAGGGCGCAAAGCCCCGCGGGCTGGGGTTAGCCCGCGCGGCCATGCGGCGATTCACCCCCACCAGTGTGGAGCAAATTGCCAATTTGCTCCACGCTGGAGTTTGGCCTTTTTGAGGGAGGACTTGAAAATGGGGTGCCCCTTGGTGTAAAGTAGAGTTATACGAAACCACCACACGAAGGAGGCA
>DAOTVT010000107.1:0-11954 GCA_034436295.1 Anaerolineae bacterium
ACCGTGTGGCGCGCAAAGGAAAACAACGTCCCGATGACCAGCGCCACGGCTCGCAGATAGGTACGCCGTTGACGAAAGGCTACACTGTGGGCCTCCAACAACGCAAACAACGCCTGCAAAAGTGGACTTCTCGTTTGCAATGTGGTATGATTCATTTCGGGGTGCCTCCTTCGTGTGGTGGTTTCGTATAACTCTACTTTACACCAAGGGGCACCCCATTTTCAAGTCCTTCCTCAAAAAGGCCAAACTCCAGGAGGGGGTGAGGTACCGAATCGTGCAGCCCCTATCCACAAATAACACGAATCCACGCGAATGGAGAACGCGCCCAGGTGCGGCGCACTTTTGGAAGTGCGTCGCACCTGGGGAGCGGCAACCGCGAATCACGCCACACGCCTTGAACCCCAGTCGCCGCGCAACCCGAATTGACAATCCCGCCCGCTTCGCATATACTACGCCTGCGATGGGGCTGTAGCTCAGCTGGGAGAGCGCATCAATCGCACTGATGAGGCCAGGGGTTCGAATCCCCTCAGCTCCACCAACCGCATACTCCAAAGGCGCTGAACAGGAGTAGTAGGCCATCCCTGCAGAGAGGCGGGCATCGGGTGCAAGCCCGCCACCGCGCCGACAGGGAGCGCGTGGGGCCGAACTCGCCTGGGAGCCGCGGCGGCGAAACCCAGTAGTCGCCGACGACTGGCGGACGTTACCCGCCGTAGAGTGGGCCAGGAGCGCACGGGGCTGTAGCTCAGTGGGAGAGCACTTGTCTGGCAGACAAGGGGTCAGGGGTTCAAGTCCCCTCAGCTCCACCTTCACCGTGTCCTTGCACCCCTGGCCAAGCAGGGTGGTACCGCGGAACAACTCCTCCGTCCCTGGGCGGGGGAGTTGTTGTTTATCCGGCAAGGACGCAGGTTTCGCGCAGATTCGGCAACAGGAGAGCAGCGATGGCAGACAAGTACATCCCGCAAGCGATTGAACCCAAATGGCAGGCGCGGTGGGAACAGGACCACCTGTACCGGTCCACGGTGGACCCCACGCGCCCGAAACACTACGCCCTGACGATGCTCCCCTACCCGTCGGGCGACCTGCACATCGGCCACTGGTACGCCATGGCGCCGTCGGACGCCCACGCCCGCTACATGCGCATGCGCGGGTACAACGTCCTGTTCCCCATGGGGTTTGACGCCTTCGGCCTGCCCGCCGAAAACGCCGCCATCAAGCACGGCATCCACCCGTTCAAGTGGACCATGGCGAACATAGAGAAGATGCGCCGCCAACTGAAGAGCATGGGCGCCATGTTTGACTGGGAGCGCGAGGCCATCTCGTGCCTGCCGGGCTACTACAAATGGACGCAGTGGTTCTTCTTGAAGTTCTACGAGCGAGGAATGGCGTATCGCGCCTTCGCGCCGGTGGACTTCTGCCCCACGTGCAACACCACGCTGGCCCGCGAGCAGGTGTGGGGCGAGGACCGCCACTGCGAGCGATGCGGCACGCCCGTCATCCGCAAGGAACTGAACCAGTGGTTCTTCCGCACCACCGCCTACGCCGACGAACTGCTGGACTTCTCCAAGATTGACTGGCCCGAGCGGGTGCGGGTCATGCAGACCAACTGGATCGGGCGGAGCGAGGGCGCCGAGGTAACCTTCCGCAGCGAGCAGGGCGACCCGATCGTGGTGTTCACGACGCGCCCCGACACGCTGTGGGGGGCCACGTTCATGGTGCTGGCCCCCGAGCACCCGCTGGTGGACAAGTTGACGCCGCCGGAGTTCCGCCCCGCCGTGGACGCCTACGTGGCCGAGGCCAGCCGCCAGACCGAGGTGGTGCGCCTGTCCACCGAAAAGGAGAAGACCGGCGTGTTCATCGGGGCCTACGCCGTCAATCCGGTCAACGGCGCGCGCATCCCCATCTGGATCGCCGACTACGTGATGATGACCTACGGCACGGGGGCCATCATGGGCGTGCCCTCGCACGACGAGCGCGACTTCCAGTTCGCGCTGAAGTTCGGCCTGCCCATCATCCCGGTGATTGACCGCACCGACGGCAAGGCGAAGTCGTGCGTGCGGCGCGACGCCGTGGGCGAGGGGTTCGCCGAGGCGCTGGCCGCCGCGGGCATCGCCCACGAGGAGGCTGCCGACTCGTGGCGCGTGGCCCTGCAGGGCGCGGCGCAGGCAGACGCGTACATCGCCCTGGCGCGGCGCTACGTGCGCCCCGGCGCGTGGGTGGAGGTCGTCGGCGCGCGATGGGCCTTCGTCTTCGCCGACGGCGTGCGCGAGTTGGACTCGGTGGAGGCCGACCGCGAGATTCTGGCCCGCTGCCAGGCGCTGGATTCTGCAACCGCCGCCGCGCGCACGGTCATGGAGATGCTGTGGGCGCAGGAGTGGTACCGCGACATCCTGTTCCACGCCGACTACGGCACGATGATCAACTCCGGCCCGTTCACCGGCACCCCGGGCAGCGAGGCCGTGAAGAAGGTTACGAAGTGGCTGGAAGGCCAGGGCGTGGGCAAGTACACCGTGAACTACCGCCTGCGCGACTGGCTCATCAGCCGCCAGCGGTACTGGGGCGCGCCCATCCCCATCATCTACTGCCCCAAGTGCGGGACGGTGCCCGTGCCCTACGAGGACCTGCCGGTGCTCCTGCCCGAAGACGCGGAGTTCCTGCCCACCGGCGAAAGCCCGCTGAAGTACCACGCCGGCTTCCGCTACACCACGTGCCCCAAGTGCGGCGGCCCCGCCGAGCGGGAAACCGACACCATGGACACGTTCCTGTGCTCGTCGTGGTACCAGTACGCCTACCTCAGCCCCTACTACGAGGGCGACCAGCCGTTTGACCCCAAGGAGGGCGAATACTGGCTGCCCGTGGATTTGTACACCGGCGGGATTGAGCACGCGACGATGCACCTCATCTACACGCGCTTCTTCACCAAGGTCATGCGCGACATGGGGCTGGTGAACTTTGACGAGCCCATGCTCCGCCTGCGCAACCAGGGCATGATCCTGGGCGAGGACCGCGAGAAGATGTCCAAGAGCCGCGGCAATGTGGTCTCGCCCGACGAGCAGGTAGCGAAATACGGGGCCGACACGGTCCGCGCCTACCTGATGTTCGGATACCGCTGGGAGCAGGGCGGGCCGTGGGACAGCCAGGGGATTGAAGGCGTGTCGCGCTTCCTGTACCGCGTGTGGGATTGCGTGCTGACGCCACCGGCCAGCCGCGCGCAGGGGCAGCCGACGGAGGGCGAAGTCCGCGCCCTGCGCCGCAAGACGCACCAGACGATTCGGCGCGCGACGGAAGACATGGAGGCGCTGGCGTTCAATACCTACATCGCCAACCTGATGGAATTCCTGAACGCGCTGGTCAAGGCGAAGGAGACGCCGCTGTACGGATCCGAGGCGTGGGACGAGGCGATTCGCACGATGGTGCTGCTGCTGGCGCCCGCATGCCCGCACATCGCCGAGGAACTGTGGGAGCGCATCGGCCAGCCCTACAGCGTGCACGTGCAGCCCTGGCCCGAATGGGATCCGGAAATCGCCCGCGAGGAGATGATCACCCTGGCGGTGCAGGTCAACGGCAAGGTGCGCGACCGCATCACCGTGTCGGCGGACGCGACAGAAGAGGACGTGCGCCAGGCCGCCCTCGCCGCCGAGGGCGTGCAGCGCCACACCGCCGGCAAGCAAGTGCTGAAGGTCATCTACGCGCCCGGGCGGCTGGTCAGCATCGTGGTGAAATAGGGCGATACCTCACGCAGAGACGCAGAGGCACGAGGGTTTTTCTTCGTGCCTTTCGTGTCTCCATGTGGGATATCTTTCTCACACGAAGGCACAAAGACACGAAGGTTTCTCTTTGTGCCTTTGTGTCTCCGTGTGGGATATTTTTCTCACACCAAGGCACAAAGACACGAAGGTTTCTTCTTTGTGCCTTTGTGTCTCTGTGTGGAATATTTTTCTCACACAAAGGCACAAAGACACAAAGGTTTTTTTCTTTGTGCCTTTGTGCCTCCGTGTGGAATGCTTTTCTCACACAAAGGCACAGAGACACGAAGGTTTCTTCTTTGTGCCTTTGTGTCTCTGTGTGGGATATTGTTCTCACACCAAGGCACAAAGACACGAAGGTTTTTTCTTTGTGCCTTTGTGTCTCTGTGTGGAATACTTTTCTCACACAAAGGCACAAAGACACAAAGGTTTCTTCTTTTTGCCTTTGTGTCTCCGTGTGGGATATCTTTCTCACGCAAAGGCACAAAGACACGAAGGTTTCTCCTTTGTGCCTTTGTGTCTCCGTGTGGGGTATTGTTCTCACACAAAGGCACAAAAACACGAAGGTTTCTTCTTTGTGCCTTCGTGTCTCCGTGTGAGATATTTTTCTCACACAAAGGCACAAAGACACAGAAGTTTTTCTTTGTGCCTTGGTGTCTTTGTGTGGCCGAACCATGAGGCAGGCGGGCCGGCAGGTTTGCTTCTCGCGCCAACACGGGTATAATGGGGCCAGGCTTTTGCGCGGGGAGAGAGGCCATGACTCCGGTGCGCATGTTCGTGAAGATCTACGGCGATGTGCAGGGCGTGGGATTCCGGGCATTCGCCAGGGATCGGGCACAGCGCCTGGGCGTGCGGGGCTATGTCCGCAACGCCTGGGACGGGACGGTGGAGGTGCTGGCCGAAGGCGACCGCATGGCGCTGGAAACGTTCCTGGACATCCTGCGCGAAGGGCCAAGGAGCGCCCGCGTGAGCCATGTGGAAGTTCAGTGGGGCGACGCCACCGGCGAATTCCAGGGATTCGGAGTGCGATTCTAGATGAGGAAAAACCCTGAACGGCTGGCCTGGTTCGTGCTCATCAGCGCGTTCCTGACGTTTCTGGCCCTGGTCATCGGCGTGCCCCTGGGCGTCAAGGCCTACGTGAACCGGGCGCTGGTGCCCCGCCTGGCCTCGCTGGAAGCCATCGTCCCCACCATTGTCGTGGAGTACCCGGGCCTCAACACCAGCCTTGCCGTTACCGGCCGCCGCGAGGACATCGCCGAGGGCGCCCAGATTCAGACCGACCGCACCTCGCAGGGCATCCTCACGTTCTACGAAAGCCCCGGGGAGCGGGTCGTGCTGAGCACCGTGCAACTGTTCGCCAATACCCGCGTGGAGTTGGTGGAGGTGCGCTCGCCCCGCTTCGCGTCCAGCAAGGCGTCGGATCGCATCGTGCTGGCGGTGAAATCGGGGACGGCCCGGATTGCCGCAGCGCCGTCGGGCCGATTCCCCCTCCACGTGGAAGTGCGCACGCCCCAGGGGGTCATCGTCTTCAGCGACGCCAGCATCCTGGTGGAGGTGGGGAACGAGCAGACCGACGTCTCGGTGCGCTACGGCTCGGCCATGGTGCGCGGCGGCGGCGTGGACACCCAGGTGCAGGCCCGACAGCGCACCACGCTGCGGCTGGGCCAGCCCCCGACGCCGCCGGTGGCCGCCATCCGCGACCTGGTCGTGAACGGCGACTTCTCGCAGCCGCTGTCCGTCGGCTGGCAGGTGGACACCGAACGCCTGTCCGAGGACGTGCAGGCCGGGACGGTGGAAGTCGTCCAGGCGGGCGGGCGCCAGGCGGCTCGGTTTGTCCGCATGGGCCGCGAGGGCGAGCACAACGCCGTCTTCCTCATCCAGAAGATTGACAAGGACGCGCGCGATTTCGTGTCGCTGAAACTGCGCATGGATGTGCGCATCCTATACCAAAGCCTGTCGGGCGGCGGCCTCCAGAGCAGCGAATTCCCCGTCATGGTGCGTCTGGACTATGTGGACGTGTACGGGAACGCCCAGCATTGGGTGCGCGGGTTCTACTACCGCAACCCCGACAACCTGCCGATTCTGTACTACGGCATCCAGGTGCCCCATGACACCTGGTATCCCTTTGAGTCGGGCAACCTGATGGAGGAACTGGCCGACGCCAAGCCCGCGTGGATCACGTCGCTGCGAGTGTACGCTTCGGGGTGGAACTACCAGAGCATGGTGGCCGAGGTGGGCCTGGTGGCGGAGTGAACCCCTATCCGGCCCCTACGGGGTCGGTGTGAGCGCGACCTCGGGCGAATCCGCGTCTATCAGGATCACCTTCACCGGCACGGCGGGAAAGTGCCGCTTGAGCCTCTCAATGTCGTACACGAGTTGCTCCCCATAGGATACGCCGGTGGACATCTGCTTGTGCAAAGCATAACACGGGACGATCTCTATGCCAACGTCCGCTTTGTTTTCATTGAAGAAGTATTGGAACTTGGCCATGTCGTAGAACATGAAGGCGTACTTGCCAAACTGAACCTCAACCAGCACCTTTTCTTTCACGAAATCAATCTGTTTGAACGCGCCGGGGATTGCTACGGGGCTATTGGGAACGGTGATCGTGTACGTGTCGCGCAATTCTGAGTAGCCCCTCTCCCTGAATGCTTTCCGAAATTGCGCGTTCATATCCCTGGGGGAGAATAGTTCTCTCCCGGGCATGGTCGCCTCTCTGCTCAACTTGCTTCTTCTCGCCGTGACGGCCGCAACGATTTCGTAGACCTCACGGTCGTAATCCGGATATCGCACCTTCAGGATCTCTGCTCCGCCCAGATGCGAATACTCGTAAACGACCCTCATGTTTCTTCGCTCTCCTGCGTCCTATACGGCGCACTTGGCTCAAACAACGTCCGCTGAACCGGTGCGGAGCCGAGATGGACAATCTGCGGTGGGACGTTGAGGTCTGGCATATCGGGGTCGTAGACCGATCTTGTCATCGGGCGGATGCGCAAGGCCCCCTTTTCCGCAAGTTGGATACGCTGTCTCGCGATCTCCACATAGTCATGCATAATCTCGGCCCCGATGGCCCTCCGGTTGTGCATGAGGGCCGCGATCGCCGTCGTCCCGACGCCAATGAACGGATCTAGAACCCAGTCGCCCTCCTCGGTCATGGCAAGCACAAGCCGCTCAATCAACTCCACAGGGAACTGGCACGGGTGAATGGTCTTCTCCACGTGATTGGCCTTGACATTGGGAATCTCCCAGACGTCGCTTGGGTTTTTGCCCAGCGGGTTGCCGGATAGTTGGCCTTTCTTAGGCCCTTTGAAATACTTCTTGTTGGGGTACTTCTGTGGAACACGGACAGCATCCAGGTTGAAGGTGTAGTCGTCGCTCTTCGTGAACCAGAGGATGACCTCGTAGCGGCCCGAGAATCGCCTGGAAGCATGGAGGCCATGCCCGAAGTGCCACACGATGCGGTTGCGCAAGTGCAGTCCCAGCGAAGCGAAGACCGGATACAAGAGGATGTCCAGCGGAACAATCTCGCCGTTGTCTACATAGTTGCCGACCTGCCAGCAGATGCTACCCCTGTCGTTGACCACCCGCACGCATTCCTGAATCACCCGCCGCTGCTGGTCCAGATATTCGTCCATCTGGAGGCGGTTCTCGTAAGGCTTGCCCAGGTTGTAGGGCGGCGACGTAACGACCAACGTGGCGAAGTTGTCCGGTATTTGGGACAGCAGCGCCATGCAGTCGCCCTCGTACAGGACGACATCTGCTGTCGGATCAAATGTGTCTGCAATCCGGATGGTGCTCATCAAGATTACTCCCGCGCATTGGGCGCGCAAAGGGTCCCCGCAATTCCCGGAATCATGCTATCAGCGTGGCACGCGGATGTCAAATCAAGGGTCGCGTGGGTGCATGGCGGTGGGCAGTGGCAAGGCGCGCAGTTGCTCCCTGTACCGCGCGCGAATCTGGGCGAAAATCTCGCGGTAGCGGGCGCTCGCGTAGTCCGGATACGTCCACTCCCACGCCTGGAACCCGCCCCGGTGGTAGTGCAGCGTGATCTCGCCGTAGATGCCCTTGCCCAGATAGATGCGGTGCCGATGGTCCTTGGTGCTCGCCAGGATCAGTTTCCCCTCGCTCACGTAGCCCGGATCCACGTTCACGGTGCGCTTTCCGCCGACGGACATCTCGGCCTCCAGCGCATTGGTGGCCAGTTTGACGTCGGGCAGGTCCGCGGGATCCACCAGCCGCTCAAAGGCGACGATGCGGCGCACCAGGCCCGCGCCGAATTCGGGCGCGTAGAAGTCCGTGTGGTCAAAGGGCAGCAGTTCGGACCGAAAATCCACCGGCCCGAAGCGCGCCTCTAGCGCGGCCTGGGCGCGGTCAATCTGCGCGGGGTCGGCGCTGAAGATGCTGGCGATAAGTTTCACCGGTTTGGGCGGCTTCGCGGTGCCCATGGTGTCGCCTCCGCGATCCGTTATGCCGGCCCCGCCGCTTTGCGGAAATCCTCGTCGGCGGCGTCGGTGATCTCGCTGCGGGCCATCTCCTCCAGCAGCGGCCACGGGAGCGTAACGTGGTCGGCTCCGGCCAGCAGGACATCCACCACCTCTTGCGGCGACTTGAGGCTGGCGGCGAGGATGGCGCCCGGGTCTGCCGCCGTCTCCGACAGCGCGGCGATCTCGGCCACCACCCGCACCCCGTCGCCGCCGCTTCGCGCGATGCGGTTCACGTAGGGGATCACGTAGTCGGCGCCCGCCTCCAGCGCCAGCAGCCCCTGGGCCGCGGTCCCGATGCCCGTAACGGCCCAACGGAATTCGCCGTATCGGGCCACGAGTTCCAGGTTGGGCAGCGACATCATGATCTTCAGGACGACCTGGTCGGGCGCGACCTCCACGGCGCGACGCGCCTCGTCCAGGAGTTGTTCGCGGGTGCGCCCGGTGAGTTGGTGGAACACCTGCCAGTCGCCGATGCCCGCCAGGTCGCGGACGATTTCCAGCGCCGGCCTGCCAGCCCTGGCCACCAGCGCAGGGTTCGTCGTTACGCCGACGACGAACCCCAACTCCCAGGCCCGCCGCGCTTCGTCCAGGATAGCCGAATCCAGGAACAGAGCCATGTTGCCTCCTCGTGGTTTGTGTTCGGATAGCGCAAATCGCCTTCAGCCGCTCGCCCTTGGCGTGGCCGCTGGCACGCGCATCGCCGAATGCCGCCAAAGGTCCTCGGCTATGGGCTACAGGCGATACGCCCGCACCTGCTTGAGTTCGCTCCCCACCATGCGGAAGGCGCGACGCTCGGCCTCCCACAGGATGCGCTCTTCGTCCAGCGTCTGGAGTTCGCCGCCGCGCAGGAGCCAGCGCCCGTCCACCATGACATCGGTAACGTCGCCCGCCCGCGCCGCATGGAGCAGGTTGGCGACGAGGTTGTGCCGCGGGCGCAGGTGCGGGCGGTTAAAGTCCCACAGCACGAGGTCGGCGGGGCGGCCCGCGGCGATGACGCCACTGTCGGCAAAGCCCATCGCGCGCGCTCCCGCCTGCGTCGCCAGGCGCAGCGGCAGATCCCCCGCCAGGACTTCGGGATCGCGGCGGTCGTGCTTCTGGGCCAGGGCCGCCAGCCGCGCCTCCTCCAGCATGTCCAGATTGTTGTTGCTGGCGGTGCCGTCGGTGCCCAGCGCCACGTTGACCCCCGCCGCCAGCAGGTCGGGGACGCGCGTCGTGCCCATGCCCAGTTTCATGTGGCAGTTGGGACACTGCACCACGGTGGCCCGCTCCTCGGCCAGCGTCTCCAAATCCCCTGGCCCCACATAGATGGCGTGGGCCACGATGGCGGGGCGGTCCAGGATGCCCAGGCGCGCTAGGTGGCCGATGGGCGTGGCGCCGTGGCGGGCCAGCGAGGCCTCCACCTGCGCCTGCGACTCGGCGGCGTGGATGTGGCAGCCGACGCCCAGTTCCGCCGCCGTCGCCGCGACCTGCGCCAGGAACCCGGGCGAGCAGACGTAGGGCGAATGGGGCCCCAGGACGGTGCGGATGCGGCCGTCGGCTGCGCCCTGCCAGCGCCGCACAAACTCCACGGTGCGGGCGAGCGTCGTGCCGCCGATTTCCTGGTCGGCGCCCAGCCCGAAGACGCACCACGCCAGCGTCGCCTTCAGGCCCGCCTCCTCCACCACCTCGGCGACGCGGTCCATCCAGAAGTAGTGATCGGCGAAGCCCACCGTGCCCGAGCGGATCATCTCGGCGGCGGCCAGATACGCCCCCCAGCGGACGTCTTCCTCCTCCAGCGCCGACTCGGCCACCCATATCTTCTCGTTGAACCAGCGGTCTAGCGGCAGGTCCTCGGCCCAGCCGCGCACGAGGGTCATGGGCGCGTGGGTATGGGCGTTGAAGAAACCTGGCGTGGCCACCTTGCCGCGCCCGTCCACGGTTTCGTCGGGGCGGAAGTCCGACGGCGCGCGCCCCACCGCCGCGATGCGGCCGCCGCTCACGGCGATGTCCGCGTCGGTGAGGACGGTCCCCCTGTCGTCCAGCGTGAGGATGTCCACAGAACGGATGAGAATGTTGGGCATGATGTCCTCCACAATGAGCCTTCAGCCCATTGGCCGTTAGCCCTTAGCCAACAGCCAGTAGCCAGAGGCTAAAGGCTAGAGGCTATTGGCTAAAGGCTAATGGCTGTTTCATACACCCGATACGTCTTGATGTGAGTAACGCCCAGGCGTTTGAGGGCGTTGTTCATCGGCACGTTGTCCTCCAGGACGTAGTCAATCTCCACGCGCACGTTCTTGTGCGCCAGCGCCTGCCAGGTGCGGGCGTACAACAGCGAGTCAATGCCCAGCCCGTGATAGTCGGGGTGGACGCCCAGCGCGAAGAAGCGATACTGGCGCAGGCGCGGCAGGCCCCACAGGAGTTTGACGAACCCGAACGGGAACAGTCGCCCGTTCAGCCCGCGCAGCAGAACGTTGACGTCGGGCAGGGTCATGGCGAACCCGATGGGCCGCCCCGCCGCCTCGGCGATGAGCACCGCCTCGGGGTGGACGATCTGCTTCAGGTCGCGGGCCATCTGCTCGGCCTCGCCCTCGGTTACGGGATAGTACCCCCAGTTGTCGGCGATGGAGACGTTGGACAGGTCCATGATGATCTGCGCGTCCTCGCGGTAGCGCTTCATGTTTAGCGGGCGAAGCGTTACGCCATGCCGCTCGGCTACGGCGTCCATCAGACGCAGGTACCGCTCGGGGATGGTGTAGCCTTTGGACACGTCGGCCTCGTACACCAGCAGGTCTTTGGCCTTGCGCAACCCGTAGGCTTCGGCGTGCGCGTTGTAGTACGGCGGGTTGTACGGGGCCATGATGGTGGGCGGGTGCTCGTAGCCGTGCACCACGAACCCCCACTCCTGCGAGGCGAAACTGATGGGGCCGCGCATGATGTCCATCCCGCGGGCGCGCAGCCAGTCGCGCGCCGTGTCCAAGAGCAGGCGCGAGGCGTCGGCATCGTCCACGCACTCGTAGGAGCCGAAGAAGCCGATGTTCTTGCGCCAGTAGTCCACGGCGAGGTGATCCACGAACGCGGCCACGCGCCCGATGGCGCGCCCCCCGTCGCGGAGCAGGAACAGCGCGTAGTCGCAGTGGCGGAGCAGGGGGTTGGTCTCGGGCGCGAACAGGCGCAGTTGCTCGGTCCGCAGCGGCGGAATCCAGGCGGGGTCGTGGCGATACAGCGCGTAGGGCAGCAGGGCAAACTCGCGAACCTGGGCCTTTGTCGTGGCCTGGACGACTTGCATACACTCCTCCCGCGTGGCGGTACGCGCATTATAGCAAGGGCGACGAGAAGTGTCCAACATGGCGTCGGGGGCCACCTCGCGCCAGCCCTCTGCTGGTGGGCGAGGGGACTGCGGGCGCCAGATTTCACCGCCGAGGACGCCGAGGGCGCGGAGAACTACGGATTTGCCGCGTACCCACCTCGCGCTGAGGGGGAGCGTTTGGATCGCGAAGGACACGAAACGGCGCGAAAGCCACGAAAACGCGGCCGCGGGGGGTTACCCCTCACATCCCCCTGTCCCCCTTCTCTCCCCGCAGGCGGGGCGAGAAGGGGGCAGGCGTGCGCTGGGCGTTGTCCCCTCTCCTGTCGGGAGAGGGCAAGGGTGAGTGGCGTTTGGATCGCGAAGGGCACGAAAGGGCGCGAAAGTCGCGAAAACGCGGCCGCGTATGCCGCGGAGCTAAAGCCCCCGCGCTCAAGGAGCGAA
>DAOTVT010000108.1:0-14288 GCA_034436295.1 Anaerolineae bacterium
CGGCTTCCCCCTCTCCGCCAGCGGAGAGGGGGAACGAGGGGGGGAGGTCGGCATGCCCGAAGGGCTTCGCCCGTTCAGCCCGATGCCTTGGCGTCGGGGATAATACCCTTCGCGTAGATTCGTGTTATTCGTGGATGACCACGGCCCGTTCAGCCCGATGCCTTGGTGTCGGGCGACCGGCAACCGCGAATCCACGCGAATGAACGCGAATTCGCCCCCAGCCCGCTTCGCGGCGTTCGCGGGCATAGCGTCGGGCGACAAGCGCGCGTACCGCGGACATGCTGAGAGCCGAGGTGGGCCGCCTCGGCTCTCTATGTGAAAAGGAGGAGAAGAAGAGATACCTTATGTAGGCATGGTTCCTGACGCACGCTTTCGGGGGAAGCTCTCGGTCAGGCCACCAGCCATCCTGACAATCTGGCCAAGAACCATGCCTTTGTTCTACACCCAGCATACCACAAATTCCCGTGTGTTGCTTGACGTTTCCCCTACGTTTTCCCTACGTTTCGCAAACCGCCCTGCGCTCGCTGACCGCTATCCACGAATAACACGAATCTACACGAATGGAGAATGAATAACGAGAAGCGTAGGGCGGCTTCCCATAGCCACCGGCAACACAAGATGGAGCCGAATACGGGCTTCTCGCCAACTTTGTGCGCAGGCCGCAAACGTGCTAAAATGGTAAGTTGCGAAACGAACCGCGGCCTTGCTGGGCCGCGTGGACCCATCATGCAGGGGGGCACATGCCTCAGGACAAGATCATCATTCGCGGCGCACGCGAACACAATCTGAAGAACATCAACCTGGAGATTCCCAGGGACAAACTCGTGGTCATCACCGGCCTGTCCGGCTCGGGCAAGTCCTCGCTGGCCTTTGATACCCTCTACGCCGAGGGGCAGCGGCGCTACGTAGAATCCCTCTCGGCCTACGCCCGCCAGTTCCTGGGCCAGATGGAAAAGCCCGACGTGGACTACATTGAGGGCCTGTCGCCCGCCATCAGCATTGACCAGCGGGGCGCCAGCCGCAACCCCCGTTCCACCGTCGGCACGGTAACCGAAATCTACGACTACCTGCGGCTCCTGTTTGCGCGCATCGGCGTGCCCCATTGCCCCAAATGCGGGCGGGAAATCTCGCAGCAGACCGTGCAGCAGATCGTGGATGCCATCCTGGCCCTGCCCGAAGGCTCGCGCATCCTCATCCTGGCGCCCATGGTGAAAGACCGCAAAGGCGAGCACAAGGGCGTCCTGGAAGAGGCCCGTCGCAGCGGCTTTGTCCGCGTGCGGGTGGACGGCGTCGTCCGCGACCTGGACGAAGAGATAGAGTTGGAACGCTACAAGATGCACACCATTGAGGCGGTGGTGGATCGCCTGGTGATCAGCCGCGGCGAGAACGGCCAGAACCCCGACGCGCTGCGCATCACCGACTCGGTGGAGACGGCCCTGCGCGTGGGCGAGGGCGTGGTCATCGTCAGCGACGTAACGGGCGACGATCCGCGCGACATGCTGTTCTCGGAGCACTTCTCGTGCGTGCACTGTGGCCTGTCGCTGCCCGAGATTGAGCCGCGCACCTTCTCGTTCAACTCGCCGCACGGGGCCTGCCCCGTGTGCACGGGCCTGGGCGTGCAACTGGAGATTGACCCCGACCTGGTGATTCCCGACAAGGAGCGCAGCCTGGACGGGGGAGCCATCGCCCCCTGGCGGCAGACCACCACCGATGAGGGCTACTACGCCCAACTGCTGCGGGCCGTCGCCAAACACTACGGCATCCCGACCAACATCCCCGTGTCCAAACTCTCGCCCCGCCAGTTGGACATCATCCTGTACGGCCAGCGGTCGGGCGAGACCATCCAGTTCCGCTACAAGAACGGCGAGGGCCGCATCCGTTCGTACCAGACCACCTACGAGGGCGTCATCCCCAACCTGGAGCGCAGGTATCGCGAGACCAGTTCCGACTACATCCGCCGCGAGATTGACCGCTACATGGCCCCGCGCCTGTGCCCCGCCTGCAAGGGCAAGCGCCTCAAGCCCGAAAGTCTGGCGGTTACGGTCGGCGGGCTGTCCATCGTGGACGTTACGGCCTTCTCGGTAACGCAGGCGCTGGAGTTCTTTGACCGCCTGGAGCAGTCGCTGAGCGAGCGGGAACTGACCATTGCCCGCCAGATTCTCAAGGAGATCAAGGCCCGCCTGCGGTTCATGGTGGACGTGGGCCTGGACTACCTGACGATTGACCGAGCGACGGCCACGCTGTCGGGCGGCGAGGCCCAGCGCATTCGCCTGGCCACGCAGATCGGGTCGCGGCTGATGGGCGTGTTGTACATCCTGGACGAGCCGAGCATCGGCCTGCACCAGCGCGACAACGCGCGCCTCATCCGCACGCTCAAGGACATGCGCGACATCGGCAACACGGTCATCGTCGTGGAGCACGATGAGGAGACGATCCGCGCCGCCGACTACATCGTGGATTTGGGGCCTGGGGCCGGCGAGCACGGCGGGCACGTGGTCGTGGCCGGCACGCTGGACGACGTGATGGCGTGCGAGCAGTCCATCACCGGCCAGTACCTCAAGGGGGCGCGCAGGGTGCCCATGCCCAGGGTGCGACGGCCAGGCCGCGGGCAGTCCCTCGTCATCCGAGGGGCGCGGGAGAACAACCTCAAGGACATCACCGTGGAAATCCCGCTCAACAAGTTCGTGTGCGTAACGGGCGTGTCGGGTTCGGGCAAGAGTTCCCTCATCGTGGAAATCCTGTACAAGAAACTGGCGCAGATCTTCTACGGCGCGAAGGACAGGCCCGGCCAGCACGACGAAATCCTGGGCGTGGAGTACATAGACAAGGTCGTCAACATAGACCAGTCGCCCATCGGGCGGACGCCGCGCTCCAACCCGGCCACCTACACCAACGTCTTCACGGCCATCCGCGACCTGTACGCCTCGCTGCCCGAGGCCAAGATGCGCGGGTACGCCCCCGGGCGGTTCTCGTTCAACGTCAAGGGCGGGCGGTGCGAGGCATGTCGCGGCGATGGCATCATCCGCATTGAGATGCAGTTCCTGCCCGACGTGTACGTGCCCTGTGAGGTGTGCCACGGAAAACGGTACAACCGCGAGGCGCTGGAGATTCGCTACAAGGGCAAGTCCATCGCCGACGTGCTGGACATGACGGTGGACGAGGCGCTGGAGTTCTTCAAGAACCTGCCCAAAATCCGCAACAAACTGAAAACGCTGCACGACGTGGGGCTGGGGTACATTCGGCTGGGCCAGCCCGCCACTACCCTGTCGGGCGGCGAGGCGCAGCGGGTGAAACTGTCGCGGGAACTGTCGCGCGCGGCCACGGGGCGCACGCTGTACATCCTGGACGAGCCGACAACGGGCCTGCATTTCGCCGACATTGAGCGCCTGCTGCGCGTGCTGAGCCTGCTGGTGGACGCCGGCAACAGCGTCATCGTCATTGAGCACAACCTGGATGTCATCAAGACGGCGGACTGGATCATAGACCTGGGGCCCGAAGGCGGCGAGAAGGGCGGCTATGTGGTGGCTCAGGGCACGCCCGAAGAGGTGAGCCGCGTTCGCGGGTCCTACACCGGCGAATTCGTGCGCAGAATCCTGGAGCGCGAAGGCGAAGCGCGGCGAGTCCCGGCGCTGGCAGAGGAGGGGAGCAGGGGATGAGCGATCCGCAGTACGATGTCATCATCGTCGGGGCCGGCCCGGCGGGGATGTTCGCGGCGCTGGAACTGTCGCAGCACAGCGACATGAAAATCCTCATCGTGGACAAGGGGCCGGCGCTGGAAAAACGCGCGTGCCCGTCCTTCGTCAACGGCGGCAAGTGCCTGGAATGCAAACCGTGCAGGCTGGTCTCGGGCTGGGGCGGCGCGGGGGCCTTCTCCGACGGCAAACTGACCCTCTCGCCCGATGTGGGCGGCCAACTGCCCGAAATCCTGGGCCGCGACACGACCGAGGAACTCATCCGCCAGGTGGATCAGACCTGGCTGCAATTCGGCGCGCCCGAAAAGGTGTACGGAACCGACCAGGACGTGTACGAGCGCCTGGCCAAGCAGGCGGCGCGGGCCGGCCTGCAACTGGTCTCCGCGCCCATCCGCCACCTGGGGAGCGACCGCGCGCAGGGCGTGGTGCGGGCCATCCGCGAGGAACTGGAGCGGCGCGGCGTGCACATTCGCCTGCGCACCGAGATTCGGCGCCTGCTCACCGAGAACTCGCTGGCCGTCGGCGTGTCCACGACCAAGGGCGAGGACATTCTGGGGCGCTACGTAATCGTCGCGCCTGGGCGGGAGGGCGCGCCCTGGCTCACGGAGCGGGCCAACGAACTGCAACTCGGGCTGCAGAACAATCCGGTGGACGTCGGCGTGCGCGTGGAGGTGCCCGCAACGGTGATGGCCCCCCTCACCGACCTGGTGTACGAGCCCAAACTCCTGTACTACACCAAGGCCTTTGACGACAAGGTGCGCACCTTCTGCGTGTGCCCGTATGGCGAGGTGGTTACCGAGTACGCGGGCGACGTGATCACCGTCAACGGCCACAGTTACGCCGACCGCCGCACGGCCAACACCAACTTCGCGCTCCTGGTGAGCAAGTCGTTCACCGAGCCGTTCAAGGAGCCGATTGCCTATGGCAAGTACATCGCCAGCCTGGCCAACCTTCTGGGCGGCGGGATCATCGTCCAGCGCCTGGGCGACTTGGAACAGGGGCGGCGCTCCACGCCCGAACGGCTTAGCCGCAGCATCGTTACGCCCACCCTGCGCGACGCCAGCCCGGGCGACCTGGCGCTGGTCCTGCCCCACCGTTACGTCGTGGACTTGCTGGAGATGCTGAAGGCGATGGACGACTTCATCCCGGGCGTGTACTCGCGGCACACGCTCTTGTACGGCGTGGAGGTGAAGTTCTACTCGTCGCGGCTGAAGTTGAGCACGTGCCTGGAGACCGCTGTCAAGAACCTGTTCGCCGCGGGCGACGGCGCGGGCATCACGCGCGGGCTGGTGCAGGCGTCGGCGTCGGGGGTGTGGGTGGCCCGCGAGATTCTGAGGCGAGGGTGAAATGCCCCTGTACTACGTCTGGAACATCGGCTGCCAGATGAACGCCGCCGACGCCCGCCGCGCCGAGGAGGGCCTGGAGGCGCTGGGGCTGCGGCGGGCCGCCCAGATTGAGCAGGCCGATGTCATCGTCCTCAACACCTGCGTGGTGCGCCAGAGCGCCGAGGACCGCGTCTGGGGGCGGCTGCGCTCGCTGAAGCCCGTCAAGACAAAGAACCCGCGCGCCTTCCTGGCGCTGATGGGCTGCGCCGTGGGGGACCCCGACGCGCTGGCGAGGCAATTCCCCTATGTGGACGCCTTCATTCGGCCGTCGGACGTGGACGGGCTGCTGCGGGCCGTGGAGCGAAGCGGGCTTGCCCCCGCGCCCCAATCCGCCACCCCTCGCGATTCCGAGCCGCCTGGCGGCGAAGAGTCTCCCGTTGCGCCCGTGTCGGCCCCGTGCCCATCGGAGCGAAGCGAAGCGTCCCGAACCGCGCGCGCGGAGCCTTCGCCCATCTCCCGCGGCATCACGGCCATCTACGGGTGCAATCATCACTGCACCTACTGCATCGTGCGCCTGCGCCGAGGCGGGGAGACGAGCCGCCCCGTGGCCGACATCGTGCGCGAAGCCGAGCGGGCCGCGGCGCGAGGGGCGCGCGAAATCGTCCTGCTGGGCCAGAACGTGGATGCCTACGGGCGCGACCTGGTGCCGCCCCTGGATTTGGCCGACCTTCTCCACGCCGTCCACGACGTGGAGGGTATCTGGCGCATCCGATTCCTGACCTCGCATCCCGGCGACCTGTCGCCGCGCGTCATCCAGGCCGTGCGCGACCTGCCCAAGGTCTGCGAGCAGTTTGAGTTGCCCGTGCAGTCGGGCGACGACGGCGTGCTGCGGCGCATGGGGCGCACCTACACGGCGCGGCAGTACCGCGACCTGGTGCGGGCCATCCGCGACACGGTGCCCGGCGCCGCCATCGCCACCGATGTCATCGTCGGCTTCCCGGGTGAAACCGACGAGGCGTTCCAGAACACCTACCGCCTGCTGGAGGAGATACGATTTGACGCCGTGCACGTGGCCGCCTACTCGGTGCGGCCCGGCACGCCCGCTGAGCGCCTGCCCGACGACGTGCCGCCCGCCGAGAAGGAGCGCCGCCGCAAGGCCGTGGACGACCTCCAGAAGCACATCGTCGGCGAAATCAATCAGGCGCTCGTCGGGCGGTCGGTGGAGGTGCTGGTGGAGGGGCAGAAGAAAGGACGCTGGTTCGGCCGCACCCGCACCAACAAACTCGTGTTCTTTGACAGCCCCCACGATTGGCGGGGCCGCCTGACGTGGGTGCGCATCACCTGGGCCGGGCCGTGGTCGCTGGTGGGCGAGGTCAGCCCCACGGCAGTGAAGTAGGGCGGCTTCCCATAGCCGGCTTTAGGTGCGACGCACTTCCGAAAGTGCGTCGCACCTCGTGTTCTCACCGCCGAGGGGTGCTGGCCGCTATCCACGAATCACGCGAATCCACACGAATAGAGAATAGACCCCAAGGGTCTCCGAGGCCCGTTGTGCGCAGACCCGTAGGGCGGCTTCCCATAGCCGCCGCAGGAAGGGGCAGGTAGCGAAACCTGCCCTACGCTGGCTATCCACGAATCACGCGAATCCACACGAATGGCCCCAAGGGTCTCCGAGGCCCGTTGTCCGCAGACCCGTAGGGCGGCTTCCCATAGCCGCCGCAGGAAGGGGCAGGTATGGAAACCTGCCCTACGCTGGCTATCCACGAATCACGCGAATCCACACGAATGGCCCCAAGAGTCTCCGAGGCCCCTTGTCCGCAGACCCGTAGGGCGGCCTCCCATAGCCGCCTCTAGGTGCGACGCACTTCCGAAGTGCGTCGCACCTAGGGGCAGGGGGCAGGTAGCGAAACCTGCCCCTGTGCGTTTCGTGCTGCTGCTCATCGCGCCGGGAACGTTGACCGCAAGCGGAATTTGCGCTAGAATAAGCGAAGGTGAAGAAGCAATTTGTGCCAATCGGGTTCAGATTGCTATGGCTTGTGATGACCGCTTGACCCGCCGGGCGCAACAAGCCGCCGTGCGGGTCAAGGTGGTCTCGCCGCTGGATGTGATTCGGGAGATTGAGAGATGACGATTCAGGCCAGACCGTTGGTGGAAATCAATCAGCAAGCCCTTCGCCTGCTGTACCAGGAACTGGGCATCGTAGATGCCGTTCGTTTTCTCAAACAGTTTATGGTCGGTCTTGGGGACTATACCCAGGAACGGGATGCTCTGTTCGGACAGAAGACGCTGGACGAACTCGCAGCGGAGATGGAGAAGCGACGCGCATCTCCCCCGGAGTAAGCACACGCCCGACACATCCCAAGGGTCTCGGGTGCGCGCTGGCCCCCCGCGCTATCCCTTCTTCCTCCTCGGCTCCCGGCCACGGAACAGCAACCGCAGCGGCGTGCCCGTGAACGGATACCGCTCGCGAATCTGGTTCTCCAGATAGCGAACGTAGGAGAAGTGCACCAGTTCCTTGTCGTTGACGAAGAACACAAACGTGGGCGGATCCACCGAGGGCTGGGTTACGTAGTAGAACTTCAGCGACTTGCCGGCCTTCGTGGGGGGAGCCTGGCGCGCCACGGCCTGGCGCAGCATGTCGTTGAGTTCGGCCGTGGACAGGCGCACCAGGCGCTCTTCGCGGACCCGCAGCGCCGTGTCCAGCACCTGCCCCACCCGCTGGCCCGTCTTGGCCGAGATGAACAGCACCGGCACGTAGTCCATGAACCGGAGGGCCGCGCGCACCGCCTGGGTGTACGCGGGCATGGTGTGCGAATCTTTCGGCACCAAATCCCACTTGTTCACGGCCACGATGACGCTCTTCATCTCCTCCAGAATATAGCCCGCGATGTGGGCGTCCTGGGCCGTGGGGCCGTCCACGCCGTCCAGCACCAGCACCGCCACGTCGGCGCGCTGGATGGCGCGCATGGCCCGCAGCACGCTGTACTTCTCCACGCCCGGCTCAATGCGCCCGCGACGGCGGATGCCTGCCGTGTCTATGAGCACAATCGGCTCGCCGCCCCATTCCAGGCGGGTGTCTATGGCGTCGCGGGTTGTGCCCGGGATTTCGCTGACGATGGCCCGCTCCTCGCCCAGGAGCGCGTTCAGCAGCGAGGACTTGCCCACGTTGGGCCGGCCCACGATGGCCACCCGCATCGCCTCGTCCTCTTCCTCGGCGACCTCCGGCGCAAAGGACGCCGTGATGGCATCCAGCAGGTCGCCTGTGCCCGTCCCGTGAAGCGAGGAGATGGGAATCGGCTCGCCCAGGCCCAGTTCGTAGAACTCCAGGGCCGCCTGGCGACGCTCTTCGTTATCCGCCTTGTTGGCGGCCAGGATGAGGGGCTTGTCGGTGCGGCGGAGGAGGTCGGCGGCCTCCCAGTCGGCGGCGGTCAACCCCGTGGACGCATCCACCATGAAGACGATGACATCGGCCTCGGCGATGGCGATCTGCGCCTGCTCGCGCACCTTGGACTCCACTTCGCCCATCTGCTCAAAGACCAGGCCGCCCGTGTCCACCAGCGTGAACGCGCGGCCGTTCCACTCGGAGTCGGCGTAGAGGCGGTCGCGGGTGGTCCCGGGCGAATCCTCCACGATGGCGAGGGGCTGGCCCACAAGCCGATTGAACAGCGTGGACTTGCCCACGTTGGGGCGGCCTACCACGGCGACGATGGGCTTCATCCGCGCACCTCGCTAGGGCCGCCGGGTCGGCGTGGGAGTCGGGGTCGGCGTGCGGCGCGTCGGCGTGGGCGTAACCAGCCCCACCGGCGTTCGGATTTCCACCTCAATCGTATCGGGCAGGACGCTTTCCACCGTCAGGCCCTCGGGCGCGAAGGCTTGCGCCACCACCTTGTGCACGCCCGGCTCCAGGCCAAACAGGTCCACCACAACCCGCACTTCCTCCAGGCTCAGCGCCTCCAACTTGGGGAGCGGCCCCGACAGGATCACGTCCACCGTGCTCGGCGAAGTCTGCGCCGTGTACCCCAGGTGCAGCCCCTGGATGCTCACCGGCCGCTGAACTGTAATGCTGTCAATGATGGGCGAGACGCTCACCGTTACGCTCACGGTCTGGTCGCCCAGGATGGACACGCCCTCGGGCAACACAAGACCGATGCGCGCCTTGATGTCCGACGTAGCGCCCGTGATGTCCAGCGGCAACGTCTCCACGTACCCGGGCAGTTGCGACACCGCCAGCGGGCTGCCCACGATGGTAACGATGGACGGGTCCACCGAGATGCCGGTGATGCGGTAGCCGCGGGCCACCTGCCCTTTGCGGATCACGCTGACCGACACATCGCGGTAGCCCAGTTTCTGCTCCACCGGCACCGTAACCGACACCTGCGATGGCTCAATGGCGGTCAGCAGGGCCACGGGGTTGTCCTGGGCGTCCCGCGCCGAAACGACGATGTCCCGCTGGATGGAGGTCTTCGTGCGGCGCAGGTACACGTCGGCCACGACCGACTGCACCTGGGCCACGCGGGAAGCCGGCCCGATGACCTTCACCGTCGGCGGCTCTACGGTGGGCGTCCGCGCCTCATAGCCCAGCGCGGGATCGTCCATGATGCGCACCTTGACCTCAAAGACCTTCTCCACCACCCGCTCCAGCCGAATGGTCATGCGCGAAGGCTGGACGCTCTCCACGCGGACCGCTGGCTCCGCGCACTTGACGGTGATGGGCAGGTCGTGCGTGCCCTCCTTCAGCCCCGCCAGGTCCACCAACGCGTGGAAATCGGCCCCCTTGAGCGTATTCCAGACCGAGCGCGGGGCGCGGATGCTCACCTGTACGTACTCGGTAATCTGCGTGGGATTGACGAAATCCAGGCCCTGGGGTTTGTTCACGACCTCAACGGGTATCGGCTCGCCGAACACGCCCGAAATCATGGGGTTCTGCTCGTTGACGGCAGCCACCCACACGAGAAGGGCCAGAATGAGCGCCAGTAGGGCGCTGGCGATGTTCTCAAAGACATTGCGCATGATACCCGACCTACGAAGAGCGTTTGTTGGGCCGCGGGAGCAGGCGGGCGACGCGCCCAAGCCACGCGCGCACGCCCATGCCCACCCGTTTGAGCCTGCGGGCCAGTTGCTGTGCCCGCGTTACCTGCACCGGCCGCGACGGGAGATAGATGGCGTCCAGCACCTTCACCAGGCGATTCTCGTCCAGGCGGCGGATCATCCGCGCGTTGTGGACCACGGAGATGATGCCGGTCTCCTCGGACACGACGACCACCACGGCGTCGGTCTGTTCGGTCAGCCCCAGGGCGGCGCGGTGGCGGGTGCCCAGGCGGTAGTCCACCGCCGTGCCCGTGGCCAGGGGCAGGACGCAGCCGGCCGCCACCACCCGGTCGCCCCGAACGATGACCGCGCCATCGTGCAGGGCCGTGTTGGGGAAGAAGATGGTCAGCAGGAGTTCCGTCGTCAGGGCAGCGTCCACCCGCACGCCGGTATCCACGTACTCCTGCAAGCCGGTGTCGCGCTCCAGCACGATCAGCGCGCCGTGGCGTCGGTCCGACAGCAGGGCGCTGGCGCGGGCCACCTGGCGAATCACCTGCTTGACCAGGGGTTCGGCGCCCGGACGATTGGCGAACGCGCCGGCCCTGCCCAGGCGCTCCAGCGCCCGCCGCAGTTCCGGCTGGAAGATGACCGGCACGGCCAGCAGGAGCGCAGGGACCGCCTTGCCCATGAGCCACGAGAAGGCCGTGAGCCGAAACACGCTGGTGAGCAGCACAGCGGCCAGGACCACCAGCACCACGCCCCGCAGCAGTTGCACCGCCTGCGTGCGCTGGATCAACTGGAGCAGCCCCCAAAAAACCAGGGCGACCAGCAGAATGTCCACCGCCGCCCGAATATCCAGTTGGGATAGGGTCCACAGCAAGTCCGACACGGGTTGCCTCTTCTTCTCCTGCCCGATGCCAAAACGCCCGAGAACGCCGCAAGTTACGCTCGCGGCGCGCGTGTATGAAAGATTATCCGCCCATCTGGCGCAGGCGCGCCCGGAACGTCTCCACGTTGTGGGGGTTGAGGGCGATGATGTCCTGAACGGCCGCCCGCGCCTGGGCGACCTCGCCCGCCTCCCAGTACAGGCGGGACAGCCAATCCAGTTCCTGCACGGCCTCGGCCACCCTCCCCGCCGCCTGATAGGCCTGTGCCAGCAAGCGGTGCAGGTCCGGAGCATCGGGGCGCAGGTCGGCCAGTTCGCGCAGGACGCTGATCATGCGGTTGTGCTCGCCGCGCTCGCGGTACAGGGCGAGGAGTTCGTTCAACTGCGCGAGGGCTTCGGCCTCCTGGCCCAGTTTGTAGTAGAGGTCCACCAGGCGCACGCGGGCGCGCTCGTCGGCGGGCGACAGCGCCGCAATCTGCCGGTAGGTCTCCAGCGCCGCCTTCCACTGCACGCGGCCCACCTGAATCTCGCCGACCTGGTGGAGAACGGCGGCCTGCCAGCGGGGGGCAAGCCCCTGCTGCTGGATGAGGGCCTGCGCCTCCTGGGCGAGCGCGAGGGCCTGTTCCACCTGGGCCACGCGGGCCAGCATCTGTATCTGCGCGATGTACTCCTCCAGCGCCGCCTCGTACTCGCCCTGCTGCAAGAGCAGCCGAATGCACACGGCGCGGGCCTCGGTGTCGGCGGCGTTGATCTGCAGGAGGCGGCGATACACCGCGACGGCACGCTTCGGGTCGCCCCGCAGCGCGTACAGGTCGGCCACCAGCCGATACTTGTCGGCGGCGCGCGCGATGTCGCCCATCTGAAGCCAGACATCCGCCAGTTTCAGGTGCGCGGGCAGGTAGTCCGGAGCCAGGCCCACCGCCCGATAGCACTCGTCGGCGGCGGCGGCCAGCAGCCCGCGCTTGAGATACTCCTGGCCCAGCGACAGCGCCCGCAGCACCTCGTCCGACTCCTCGGCCTCCAGGAGTTCGGCCATGCTCACGGTTACGCCCTCGCCCGCCCCTCCCAGGCGCTTTCGGGCCTCGCGCACCTTATCCTGCCAGCCCTTGCTGCTGAGAAACTGCACCAGCGAATCCGCGAACGATTTGGCCTTTTCCGCGTCGCCCTGGACCTGGTAACTCTCGGCGAGGTTCTCGTACAACTGGATGAGGTCATCCGCCTGGTCGCGGGCTACGGTTTCCAGGTCCACGATCTTGAGGACCTCCAGGAAGTGCTCAATGGAAAGGCCCACCTGCCCCTGGGCGCGATAGCACTGGCCCAGCGCAAAATGGCTACCCAGGCGGTATTCGGGGTCCTTGACCGAGCGCAGGAGATGCTCAATGGCATCTTCAAACCGCAACTGCTGCTGGAACAGGAGGCCCAGGTTGAAGTGAATGGCGGGCCGGTCCTCGCCCATCTTCAGGAGGCGCAGGTAACTGGCGATGGCCTCGTCCACCAGGCCGCGCGTCTGGAAGTCAATGGCCTGGCTGATGAGCGCATCCACGGAAGCCCTGTCGGCCACCTGGGTGGGGGGCTGGCCCTGGGGCGCGGCCTGGGCGGGCCTTTCCTCAAACAGCGCGCCGGCCAGGTCGGTGAGGGCCTTGCGCTGGGTCTCGGCGGCGGGGGTGAGGATTTCGGCGGAGGGCGCTTCCTGAGGCTCCCCCGCGACGGCAGGCTCGGCTTCGGTCCCCTCGCGGAGCATCTCCATCATGTTGCGGGCCGCCACGCTGGATGGCGACAGGCGCAGCGCCTCGCGGCACTGCTGGATAGCCTTCTCCACCTGCCCCATGCGCTGGAGAATGCCCGCCAGCGCCAGGTGCTGCTCCACCGCCCTGTCCACGGCGCGCAATTGGGCGTAGGCGGCGGCAAGGCGCTGTCGGGCGGCGATGTGGTCGGGCGCTAGTCGGACAACCTGCTCCCAGGCGGCCACGGCCTGGCGGATGTCGCCGGCGTTGCGGTGCAACTCGGCCAGCGCCATGTAGGTGTCCACCGCCTGCTCCAGATGCCCCTGCTCCGTCTCCAGTTGGGCCAGGTGCATCAGCGGGACGGGGTCGCGCGGGGAGATTCGGACAAGGGTGCGGTACACCTGGGCGGCCTCATCGCGCCGGCCCAATTCGCGGTACGCCTGGGCAAGGGCCACCAGCGCAGGCGGCTCTTCGGGAAACTCGGCTAGGGCCAGGCGATACTGCTCCGCCGCCTTGTCCCAGCGGCCGTCCCACGCGTAGTCGTGCCCGGCTTTCAGGTGCTTCTCGTAGATATTGCGTCGGCCTGCCACATCCAACCTCGCTATCCGCGATAGGCGATGCTCGCATCGCCGGTATCATCCCCAGCGTCGCCGCCCCATCCCGTATAGGGGCAAGGTCTCAGACCTGCCCCTGCGTCCTCCATTCCCCCCAGCAGGATGGCGAGAATCGCCTTCTGGGCGTGCATGCGGTTCTCGGCCTGGTCAAACAGCACGGAATGAGGGCCGTCGGCCACTTCGTCGGTGATCTCCTCGCCTCGGTGCGCGGGCAGGCAATGCTCCACGATGACGTCGGGCTTGGCCAGCGCCACCAGCGCCGCGTTGACCTGATACGGCGGGAACACCTTGAGGCGCTGCTCGCGCTCCTTCTCCTGGCCCATGCTGGTCCAGACGTCGGTGTAGATGACATCCGCGCCGCGCACGGCCTCGGTCGGGTCGTGGGTGGTCAGGATGCGGCTGCCGGTGCGTCGGGCAAGGGTCTGCGCCTTCTCCACCACGGCCTGCGGCAGTTCGTAGCCCGGGGGCGTCGCGATGGCGAAGTTCATGCCCACCTGCGCCGTCGCGAAAGCCAGCGAAGTGGCCACGTTGTTGCCGTCGCCCACGAACGCCAGGGTCAGGCCCTTCAGGTTGCCCTTCTTCTCCATGACGGTGAGCAGGTCGGCCATCGCCTGGCACGGGTGATTGTAGTCCGACAGGCCGTTGATGACCGGCACGCGCGAATAGGCAGCCAGTTCCTCTATGTGCCTGTGGTCAAAGACGCGCGCCATGATGCAATCCACATAGCGGCTGAGGACGCGGGCCACGTCGGCCACGCTCTCGCGCTTCCCAAGCCCGATCTCGTCGGGCGACAGGTAGAACGCATACCCGCCCAGTTGGTGCATGGCCATCTCAAAGGAGACGCGGGTGCGCAGCGACGGCTTCTGGAAGACCATGGCCAGGGTCTTGCCCTGGAGGATGGGACGGTTGCCCCCCTGCTTCCATTCCGCCTTGAGTTGGACCGCCACGTCCAAGATATGCTGGATTTCTTCCGGTGTGAAGTCCGATATGGCGATAAAATGCTTCATTTTCACCCTCCTGGT
>DAOTVT010000109.1:0-23117 GCA_034436295.1 Anaerolineae bacterium
GGCGCCATCGTGCTCGGCCCCATCCACATCGGCGACCGCGCCCGGATTGGCGCGGGGTCGGTTGTGGTCAAGTCGGTTCCGCCGGGCATGACCGTGGTCGGCGTCCCCGGCCGCTTCGCCGAACCCGAGCGCGAAGCCGCGCCCAAGCCCGACCTGGCCCACGGCGACCTGCCCGACCCCGCCCTGAAGACCCTGGCGGAAGTCCTGGCCCGGCAGAGCCAGTTGGAAGAGCGCGTGCGCCACCTTGAACAGGCCCTGGCACGGGCCGAGGGCGTGCCCCCGCGAGAGGCAGGACGCGAAGGCGTTGACCGCAACCAAGTGCTGGCTGCCCTGAAAGAGGTCATTGACCCGGAAGCCGGAATCAGCGTGGTTGACCTGGGACTGATTCGGGAGATCGCGGTGAACGGCAATCGCGTAGAGGTCGTGATGACGCTGACGACAGCCGCCTGCCCGCTGGCCGACTACCTCACCGAGCAGGTGCGGCGCAGAATCAGCAACGTCTGGCCCGACGTGCAGGTGGGCGTAACGCTAAAAGGCCCCGCCCAGAACGGGACCAACATCCGCCAAGCCGCGCCCGCGGGCGCTACCCCACCGCGTCAATGAGTTCGGCGTCCACCACGCGGATGAGATCTTGCGGCTTCAGGCGAAGGTTCACGCCCCGCTTGCCCGCGCTCACCAGTATCCGCTCGTGAGATACCGCCGAGCGGTCCAGGTACACCGCAAACCGCTTGTCGCGGAGCGCCAGCGCCGAGATGCCGCCGACCTGCAGGCCGGTCAACGCTTCGGCTTCGCGGTGCGACGCCATGGCGACTTTCTTCTCACCCACCGCCGCCGCAACCTTGCGCAGGTCAACCTCGCTGTCGCCTGGGGCGATGACCAGAAACGGCTTCCCGTTGGGCCGCAGCAGCACCAGCGTCTTGAACACCTCGGCCGGCGGGATTCCCGTAACCTCCGCGACGCCGACCGCCGAGTGGATGTCGGGCGAGAAGGTGTACACGTCGTAGGGAATGCCCAACCGGTCCAGCAGCCGCATGCTATTGGTCTTCTCCATGCCGCCACCCCCATGACTAGGGCGCGTAATCGGCCAGGATGGAATCGCCGATGAACTCCCGCAGGATGGAATTGTCGGGCACGAGATGAGGTTCGCAGGGCAGGAACCACTGCAAGAACGCCAACAGGCGCTTGGCCTCCACGTATTCCAGCGTCCCTGGCTCCACCTGTCTGAGCAGCGGCTCGGCAAACGGCTTCAGCACTGCCAGTTCGTAGGCCAGCGCCGAGTTGAACATGGCATCGGCGTTCTCCTGATAGGGGAAGATACGCAGCGCCTCGCTTCGCGTTACGCTCCCCCAGCGGCTGATCGTGCTCGCCGCATTGTACCCGCGCGTCCGCGCGTCGCGCACGATACGCCGCAGCAGGCGCGTGTCGGTGGTCGGAATCCTGTTGTGCATGTCCAGGTTCAGTTGCGTGAGCGCCGAAACGTAGATGCGGTACACGCTCCCCTGCGGAAGGTCGGGGAGCAGATCCGGGTTCAATCCGTGAATCCCCTCGGCGATCACAACCTGGTCGTCCTTCAGGCGAACCCTGGGGCCATCCTCCCGCTTGCCCAGGCGGAAATTGTAGTGCGGGAGCATCACCTCTTCGCCGCGGAACAGTTGGAGCAATTGCCGGTTGAGCAAGGAGCGATCCAGCGCGTCCAGCGACTCAAAGTCGTAAGCCCCATGCTCGTCCACCGGCGTCTTCTCGCGGTCCACGAAGTAGTCGTCCATCGCCAGTGTGAACGGGCGCACCCCGTGGGCCAGCAACTGCACGGCCAGCCGCTTGGAGAACGTCGTCTTGCCCGAGGATGTCGGCCCGGCGATGAGCACCAGCCTGACGCCGGGGCGCAGGTCGGCAATCTGATGCGCGATGGCCGCGATGCGGTCCTCGTGCAGCGCCTCCGACACCAGGATGGCCTCGCGGATGCGCTGATTCTCCACCGCCTCGTTCAGCGACCCCACGTCATTGATCTGCAGCAGGTTCATCCATGTGGTGTGCTCCCGGAACACAGCCGCCAATTTCGGCGAATCGCGGTACTCCGGCAGCACCAGCGGGTTCTCCCTTCGCGGGAACCGCAAGATGAACCCCGGCGGATAGGGGTGCAGGGCAAAGGTCTTGAGGTAGCCCGTGGAAGGCACCAGGTATCCGTAGAAGTAGTCGGTAACGCCCCGCAGGCGATAGACCGTCAGGTAGTCTTTGGAGCGATAGCGCAACAGGCGCACCTTGTCGCCGTAGCCCTGCCTCTGGAAGATAGCCTTCGCCTCGCTCAGCGAGAGCCGCTCCTTGACGATAGGCTCATCGGCCTGGGCGATCTCGCGCATGCGGGCCTCAAGGCGGGCGATTTCTTCGGCGCTCAGCGGTTCGCGTCCGATGATTCGGCAGTACAACCCCGATAGCGTGAGGGAATGATCCACCAGCACCTGCGCTTCGGGGAACAGTTCGTGCGCCGCCACGACCAGCAGCAGGGACAGCGAACGCTGCAGAATGCGCAGGCCGTCGCTCGTGGCGGTCGTGAGCGGCACCACTTCGCAGTCCTGGAGCACCGGCGAGCACAGGTCGCGAATCTCGCGGTTCACCAGGGCGGCGACGACGGGGGCTTCCTGGGCGCGGCATGCGACTCGGATGAACGCCTCAAGGCGCGTGCCGACGGGGCCTTCGTAAGTGCGGCCGTCGGGCAGATGAACCTGCACGGTATCGCGGGGCTTGGCCTCGCGAATGGTGGTTGTGGTCATGGCACTCCTGTTTTCCCGCAGCAGCGCGGCTGGGCCAGCCGCCGCGGGCACGGATGAGATGCCGATAAAGTATAATCAGGACAGCGGGCGGGGGCAAAAGCGGCGTTTCGTCCATTCGGTTTCGCCGCCCGTTGGCGCCGACCTTGCAGCGAGTGCAGCCACGAAACAATCTCCGCCCGCGCAGGTGGCCGCCTCGCGGGGGGCTCACCCCGGATTCGGCCCCGCCGCTTCATCCACCGATGCCCGCTTGAGGACGCCATTGCGGGCACCTTCTACCAGGGTCAGAACGGAATCCATTCCCGCCAGATACACAGGGATTCCCGCGCGGTGCAGCAGGGTGAGCGCATCAGGGGACACGGTGCCCGTGATCACACCATCCACGCCCGCGTCAATGAGTCGCCGCGCCAAGTCCAGCCCGCGCGCATCTCCGCTGGCCTTGGATGGATTCGGCCAGGCTTCAAAATCGTTGTCATCGGTTACGATAAGCACGTAGCCACTTGTGCCAAAGTCAGGGTCAATCCAGGCGCCCAGTCCTGGCCCCCTGGCCGTGATCGCAATACGCATTGCGGACTCCTTTCGTTGCGATGGAGAGGACAGGCCTCGCTTGGACGGGGCAATGGGGACGGCGCGAGCCCTGGAGCCCCCGCCGTCCCTGATTGTCCCTGGAGTTCCGGCTCAAGCCGGGTTTTCTGTGATCAGGCGCTTGATCGCGTCCACGGCCTGTTCTGTGGTCATGTTTCGGATGTCCACGCCATGGAGTCGCTCCTTCGGGAAGCCCGCCGCGTCAAACGCATCCCGATACATCTTGACCTGCATATCTGGGTCGCACGCCGCCACATAGAGGGCGCTGGTCTCCGCGACCTGGCTCCCATTGCTCAGCAGCGCCTGGAGAAACTGGTCGCCATCGCGAGCGCACAACTGGGGGTGAATGGCGATATAATCCACCAGTTTCGCTCGGCGGATGGCGTTCCCGACTTCAAAAATGTTCATCTGCTGGAACGAGGGGCAGTTCCCCTGGCACACGCAAAGGAGCAAGCCTTTCTTTCCCATATCCTTCATCTCCCTCTAGTTTTCGTCGTCACCGAAGTACACAATCGCTTCTACCGGGCAGGCCTTCGCGCAGCCGCGACAGAATTCCACACAGTTCTCGGGCGCGATCACCTGCGGAACCATATCCTCCCCCTTGGCGTACACGCCATGAGGGCAGAATTCCACGCACGTGCCACAACCCACGCACAAGTCTTCCTTGATTATCGGGTACCAATTCTGAGCCATACGAGATTCTCCTCCAACGTAGAATGTTGTCCTTCCGTTCCGGTGTCGCTCACACCACCGCGCGGGGGCGGGTGTGGGCGGCTATGGCAGAACCCGCGCAGACGGCGGCACCATCGCCTCATGTCATCCTCCTCATCCGACTCGTGCAGTAAGCCTGTATCAGCGAAACACCATCCACAAGAAGCGTGCGCCCACCAACACAAGGATTGGCGCGATCGTATAGGTTACGATGCGGTTCAAAGTGGGTGTCCAAACGCGCGCCACCGCAAGGCTGGTGAGGGCGATCACCACAAACAAATACAGGGCCAGCAGGAGCGAAGTTTGCCCGATGGCCTGGCCCAGTCCCACATGCGTAAGCAGCGCCACCCAAACGCTGCTCACGACGCCCAATGTGGCCAAGGCATAGGCCTTCCGAGGGTGGTGTCCCAAGGCCGCATTGTACAGCGGAACGGCGAACGGCTTGCCGCCCGCAGAAAGCATCCCGCCGAGCACACCGCTTCCTCCGGCGATGGCCACCATCCACGCTGGGTGGGCCTTGTTCTCGCGTTCAGCCAGAGGCCGGATGAAAACCAGCCGCAGCCCAGCCAGGATCGCGTACACGCCGAGGATGGCCAGGAGCACCGCAGGCTTCAGGTTCAGGGCAACCACACGGCCCAGCGCACCGCCCACCGCCGCGGGGACGACAATCTCGGCCCAGTGCGTGCGCACCGAAAGCAGGACATCCGCCTGGCGCAGAAGCATCATGAGCGCCGCCAACGAGACGACTACCAGATTGATGACCACCGCATCCTGAATGCGGATGCCGACAAGCCCTATCAGGATAATCACCAGGAAGAACCGGTCTACCCACGATTGGATGGACGCGGTAACGAACCCAACGATGACACCGGCCAGCAGGCTTTTGGCGAGAATGGTCAGCGATAGAGCCATGCATGTTCCTCCCAACAATGTAGTCTTTCGGCTCACGGGTTGAGGCCAAGCGGGCTCCGTGCCATCGCCCGCAACCAGTACGCGCATAATCGGTCGGACAGCCGTAAGAATGTCGCCATGAAGCCGATTTGTATCACCATCTTGAACGCCAGAACCAGCACCGTCATCGGACTGAAGAAGATGGTCGCCGCCAGCGCCACGTTCCCCTTGGCGTAGCCCGTCCAGCCCTCCACCATCCCGGCGCACGGAACGGTGCCGGTGAGAATCAAGCCCACCGCGAAATCGGGCCGATTGTGCAAAAAGAGATACGCCAGCAGCGCGGCGAAAAGTGGCGAAATCACAAAATTCGAGAACATCGTCAGGCTGATGAACTTCAAGTTCTTGGCCGCCTTACCCACCTCTTCAATCCGCAAGCCGCCTTGGCGGTTCTCTGCAACGATTTGACCACGCGATTCTGCCTTCCAGATTCATTGTTGCCGCTGCGTTCGGGCAGCACGACGTAACTCCGACGCCAAAGCGACGGCGGGTGCAAATGCGGCCCGCCGATGATTCCAGCACGCCAGGCGCGCGCCAATGCCGCTTCTCCGGCAGCAACGGTTCCTGCGCCACCCGGTTCGGATCAGCAGCAGTCGGACGAGATATCCTCTCCCTCGCACGCGACTGCACCATCGCCCTGAAGCGTCCCCAGCCATTCGCTCCCAACGGCAATGATCTCCATGGCACACCGACCGCGCGGCCGATAGTACACGCGGTTCCCCCTGCGGCAGCACTCCACCAGTCCGACCTTCCGCAGCACGGCCAGGTGCTGCGACAGATACGGCTGTGGCGCGCCCAGCAGGGCCGTCAGGTCGCATACGCACTCCTCGCCTCTCGCCAGAGCGTCCAGGATTTGCAGACGAACCGGGTGGGCCAGGGCCCTATACAGTTGGCTCAACTCGCCGTACGGGATCATCTCCCCTCGTCCATTCCATTCAAAACTTTGCATATTTTACGACGGGCGCGCGGATTTGTCAAATTCTGCACGAGCGCGCCGCAGCGACAGTTCGCAAGTTGCCGCCAGGCGCAAAGCGGGTATAATGCGCTTACCTTGTATCGGAGAGAGCCTTCGTGCGCGAACCCGAACCGTCTCCCGAACAAACATCTCCCATAGAAGCACCTCCCAGCCCAGAAAGCTCCGTCAAGTCATTCCTCCGCGAGGCGGCAGAGACCATTGTCCTGGCGGTCGTTCTCTTCCTGCTGCTGCAACTGGTCGTCAGGAACTTCCGCATCCTGGGCGACAGCATGTTGCCCACCCTGGAAACGGGGCAGTTCGTGCTGGTGGAACGGGTGAGTTATTGGTTCTCCGCGCCTCGCCGTGGCGATGTAGTCATCTTTGAGTACCCCCGCGCGCCGCAAGAAGACTTCATCAAGCGGATCATCGGCCTCCCCGGCGAGACCGTAGAGATAGAGAGCGGTTCCGTGTACATCAACGGAAATCTGCTTGTAGAGCCGTACCTCGCCGGCCAGCCAACGCTCACCTACCGCCCGATACGGCTCACGCTGGGGCCAGATGAGTACTTCGTCATGGGCGACAACCGCGCAGCCAGCAGCGATTCGCGCTCGTGGGGCCCGTTGCCGCGCCGCAACATCATCGGCCGCGCGTGGCTCTGCTACTGGCCGCCATCGCGCTGGGGCGTGATTCGGCGCGCCACATATCCGTGAACAAAGGCTTGCAAAGACATTCGCAGCATTACGAAGCGCCGCGCAGGCACGTGGGCGACTTGCCATCCGCCTGGCAGCGTAGTATAATGCAGGCACGACTCCGAAAGGGGCGCTGGCAAAGGTGCTATCCATCCGCATGCTTGCAAATTCAACCAATCGGGGGATGACAACAAAGGCCTGAGGACGTGGGTGAACTGCGCACTCAGGCCTTATTTTCGCCAGAAAGGCAGGAGAGCAGACCATGCGCGAAATCCACTACGACACCATCGTTGAAGCCGTGGAACGGCTCTGCATGGAATCCAACTACGTATTGGGCGACGACGTGATTCAAGCGGTCAGGCAAGCCCTGGAACGCGAGGAGTCGCCCACAGGGCGCGAGATCCTGCAGGAGATTCTGGAGAACGCCCGCATCGCCCGCGAAGACGAAGTCCCCCTGTGCCAGGACACCGGGTACACGGTCGTATTCGCGGACATCGGGCAGGACGTGCACATCGTCGGCGGCGACTTCAACGAGGCCATCGCCGAAGGGACGCGGCGCGGCTACATCAAGGGCTACCTGCGCAAGTCGGTCGTGGCCCATCCGTATTCCAGTCGGGTCAACACGAAGGACAACACGCCTCCCGTCATCCACGTTCGCATCGTGCCCGGCGACAAGTTGCGCATCACGTTGGCTCCCAAGGGCGGCGGCAGCGAGAACATGAGCGCCCTGGGCATGCTCAAGCCCGCCGACGGGCGCGAAGGCGTCATCAAGTTTGTCGTGGAGACCGTGCGCAAGGCCGGGGCGAACCCGTGCCCGCCCATCATCGTCGGCGTCGGCATCGGCGGCACGGCCGAGCAGGCCATGCTCCTGGCCAAGCGCTCGCTCCTGCGCGAGGTGGGCCAGCCCAGCGACAACCCGGAAGACGCCTCGCTGGAAGCCGACATCCTCACGCGGGTCAACAAACTGGGCATCGGGCCGCAGGGTCTGGGGGGCCGCACGACGGCGTTGGCCGTCCACGTGCTCAGCCAGCCGTGCCACATCGCCAGTTTGCCCGTGGCGGTCAACATCCAGTGCCACAGCGCGCGACACAAGGAAATCGTTCTGTAGCCGAGCAGCGGAGGACTGTGTGCCATGAAGATCCAGACGCCATTGACAGACGACGTAGTTGCCAGCCTGCGGGCCGGGCAGAAGGTGCTCATCTCGGGGACCATCTACGTGGCGCGAGACGCCGCGCACAAGCGCATCGTAGAGGCCATGGACGCCGGCGCGCCCCTTCCCCTTGAACTCCAGGGGCAGATTATCTACTACATGGGCCCCGCGCCCGCCAAGCCCGGCCAGGCCATCGGCTCGGCAGGCCCCACCACCTCGTACCGCATGGACCCCTACACGCCGCGATTGCTGGCCGCCGGCCTGAAAGGGATGATCGGCAAGGGCAACCGCTCCCAGGCGGTCAAGGACGCGATTCGGAAGTACAAGGCCGTTTACTTCGCGGCCACGGGCGGCGCGGGGGCCTTGATCGCCAAGTCGGTGAAAAAGGCCGAGGTCATCGCCTACGAAGACCTGGGAGCCGAGGCCCTGTGGAAACTTGAGGTAGAGGACTTCCCTGCCACCGTCATCAACGACATCTATGGGGGAGACGCATACGAAGACGGCGTGCGCCAGTACGCCATCCCAGACTAGCCTGGAGGCGCCATGCGAATCCAACTGTCCGCTGCCAAGGTCCACAACGACTTCATCCGCAAGGTGGAGGAGATGAGCGGGCAGGACCTGCTCAAATGCTACCAGTGCGGCGAGTGCTCGGCGGGGTGCCCGGCTGCCTTCGCCATGGACCTCCTCCCCAATCAGGTGATCCGCCTCCTGCAACTGGGCGAACACGAGGCCGTGCTGCAGTCCAAGACCATCTGGCTGTGCGCGGCGTGCCAGCAGTGCTACACCCGCTGCCCCAAAGGCGTGGACCTCTCGCGCATCATGGAAGTCGTGCGAGACTTGCTGATGACAGAACGCGGGGACAAAATCGTCATAGAGAAACTCCCCGCCGAGACGCTTGCGGAATTCCCCCAGCAGGCTTTTATCAGCGGCTTCAGGAAATACACAGCGTAGTAACAAACGATGAGGTGCGGGCATGAGAATTCCCTACTACCCAGGCTGCACCCTCAGCACCAAGGCCAAGGGGTTTGACCGCGCCGCGCGGGACTCCATGGCCGCCTTGGGCATAGAGTTGGCCGAGTTGAAGATGTGGAACTGCTGCGGCGCGACCTTCCCCCTGAGCCGCGACAACCTGCTGGACCTGGCAGGGCCGGTGCGCAACCTGGTCAGCGCCGCAACGGAAAGCGACAAACTCGCGGTGGCCTGTTCCACCTGCTTCAACGTGCTCAAACGATCCAACCTCGTCATGCGCAACGAGGAGGACAAGCGCGAGAAGATCAACTTCTTCATAGAGGCCGAGTACGCGGGCGAGGTGGAGGTGCTTCACCTCCTGGAAATCCTGCGCGACGTGGTGGGTTGGGACAACCTCAGCAAGGCCGTAAAGAAGAACCTGTCCGACCTCTCGGTTGCGCCGTACTATGGCTGCATGTTCCTGCGCCCTCCCAAAGAGATGGGGTTTGACGACCACGAGAACCCCCAGATCCTGGAAAACTTCCTGCGCGCCCTCGGCGCCCAGGTTGCCGACTATCCGCACCGCGCCGAATGCTGCGGCAACTACATCGCGGCCTTTGACCTGGAGACCACGAAGGAGATGTCGTACCTCATCCTGGCGTCGGCCAGGAAGGCAGGTGCGGACCTTATCGTTACCAGTTGCCCCCTGTGCCAGTTCAACCTGGACCGCTGGCAACAGGACCTGGCCATGAAGCACGGCGGCTTCCGCCCCATTCCCGTCCTGTACGACACGCAGTTGCTGGGCATCGCCCTGGGGTTGGACGCCACCGCCTTTGACTTGGACAAGCACTATGTAGATCCGAGGCTGCTTCTGGCCGCGAAAGGGCTGATCTAGGAGACGCAACGTGGCGGAAGACAAGGCGCCCATCACGCGAGTCCTCATCATCGGGGCCGGCATTGCGGGAATCCAAGCCGCGCTGGACATCGCCAACTCGGGATACGAAGTCGTCCTGGTGGACAAGGAACCTTCCATCGGCGGGCGGATGCTCCAACTGTCCGAGACCTTCCCGACGCTGGACTGCGCCCAATGCATCCTGACGCCCCGCACCGTGGAGGCCGGCCACCACGAGCGAATCCGACTCATGACCTTCTCGGAGGTTACGGCCATCACGGGCGAGATCGGGCACTTCACCGCCACCGTGCAGCGCAAGCCGGCATCGGTCAACTGGGACGTGTGCACGGGGTGCGGCCTCTGCCAGGAGAAATGCCCGACCAAAGTCGCCTCGCCCTTTGACCGCGGCATGGGCAAGCGAAAGGCCATCTACACGCTGTCGCCCCAGGCGGTTCCCAACAAGCCGGTCATAGACCGCGACGCCTGCACCTGGTTCACGCGGGGCAAGTGCCGCCTCTGCGAGAAAGTCTGTCCCGTCCACGCCATTGACTACGAGCAGCAAGCGACCACCACAGAAGTGGAGGTCGGCGCCATCATCATCGCCACCGGCTACAACCTGTACGCGCTGGAGAACCTGGGCGAGTACGGATACGGGCAGATCCCCGACGTGGTGGACGGCCTGGCGTTTGAGCGGCTCCTTTCGGCGTCCGGCCCCACCGCGGGCAAGGTTCGGCGGCCCTCGGACGGCAAAGAACCCAAGCAGGTAGTATTCATCCAGTGCGCCGGCTCGCGCGCGCCCGAAACCGCCATGCCCTACTGCTCCAAAATCTGCTGCATGTACACGGCGAAACACGCCATGCTGTACAAGCATCGGGTGCACGACGGCACCGCGTATGTGTTCTACATAGACGTGCGCGCGGCTGGCAAACGCTACGAGGAATTCTACCACCGCGCCACAGAAGAAGATCGCGTGCTGTACATCCGAGGCAAGGTGGCGCGCGTCTTCCGCGAGGGCGACCAGGTCATCGTCTGGGGCGCGGATACGCTCAGCGGGGCGTCGGTGGAGATCGCCGCCGACATGGTGGTGCTGGCGCCGGCCATGGTGCCCCACCCCGAGACGCGGCGACTGGCCGAGATGCTCGGCATCCCCACCAACCCCTACGGCTTCCTGCTGCCCCTGGACGACAACGTGCTGCCCGTGGAGACAACGCGCCCGGGCGTGTTCCTGGCGGGGGCCGTTACCAGCCCCAAGGACATCCCCGAGACCGTCGCCCAGGCCAGCGCCGCTGCCGCCAAAGTCCTGTCGCTCTTCGCCCAGTGGAGCGGCGTGCCCCAGGCCATGGAGACCCCCGTCGGAGCGGAGGCATCATGAAGCGCATCGGCGTGTTCATCTGTCACTGCGGCATCAACATTGCCGGCACGGTGGACGTGAAGCGCGTCGCGGAGGCGCTCAAGGATTACCCGGGCGTCGTCCTGGCGACGGACTACATGTACATGTGCTCGGACCCCGGCCAGTCGCTCATTCGGCAGTCCATCAAGGACCAGGCCCTTGAGGGCGTGGTGGTTGCCGCGTGCAGCCCGGCCATGCACGAAGTTACGTTCCGCAAGGCATCCGCCCAGGCGGGCCTGAACCCCTACCAGACCGAAATCGCCAACATCCGCGAGCAGGTCTCGTGGGTCCACCAGGGAGACAAGGAAGCCGCGACCGAGAAGGCCATAGAGCACATCAAGACCATCGTGGAGAAGGTGAAATACAACGAGTCGCTGGTTCCGCTATCCCTCTCCCTGGTCAAGAAGGCGCTGATCATCGGCGGCGGGATCGCGGGGCTGCAGGCGGCCCTGGACATCGCATCCGCCGGATACCCCGTCGTGCTGGTGGAGCGTTCCGACCGACTCGGCGGCCACGTGGGCCAACTGTCCGGCGTTTATGTCAACTTTGACGCGGCCCGCGACCTTCTGCAGTCCAAGTTGCAGGCGGTACAAAACAACCCGCGCATCAAAGTCTTCCTCCGGACCGAGGTGGAGGAACTGGGCGGCTACGTGGGCAACTTCACGGCCAAACTCAAGCACCGGTCGGGCAACGCCGACGAGGAGCCGACGTTCTCCGAGCACGCCTTCGGCGCCGTGATCGTGGCAACGGGATACTCCCTGCGGCCGCTCGCCAAATTCGGCGAGTACGGCGGCGGACGCTACCCCGACATCATAGACGCGCTGACCTTTGAGCAGATGCTGGCCGCCGACGGCCCCACGGGCGGCGAAATCCGCAGGCCATCGGATGGCGCCGTGCCTCGGGAAGTCATCTTCGTGCAGTGCGCCGGCTCGCGCGACCCCGAGCACCACATGCCCTATTGCTCCAAAATCTGCTGCATGTACACGGCCAAGCAGGCTACCCTGTACAAGCAGCGCGTGCCCGATGGTCAGGCCTACGTGTTCTACATAGACATCCGCTCGCAGGGGCGCGACTACGAAGAGTTCGTACAGTCCGCCATGACCCAGCAGGACGTGCTGTACGTTCGCGGCAAGGTGGCGCGCCTGTACGAAGAGGACGGCAAAGTCGTCGCGTGGGCCGCCGACACCCTCACCGGCAAGCCCATAGAGGTGCAGGCCGACTTGGCGGTGCTGGCGACCGCCGTCATGCCGGCGGAAGGCGCGGTGGAATTGGCGCAGAAACTGCGCATCGCCACCGATGAGCACGGCTTCTTCAGCGAGGCCCACCCGAAACTGCGGCCGGTGGAAAGCCTGACTGCCGGCATCTTCCTGGCAGGCACCGCACAAGCGCCCAAGGACATCCCGGAGACCGTGGCCCAGGCCAGCGCGGCCGCCGCCAAAGTCCTGTCCTTGTTCTCCCAGCGCGAGTTGGTCGCCGAGCCTACCATCGCCTACGTGGACGAGGAACTCTGTTCGGGCTGCGGGCTTTGCATTCCGGCCTGCCCCTACCAGGCGCGCGAGATGCACCCCTGGAAGCACAAGGCCGTCGTCCACGAAGCCCTGTGCCAGGGGTGTGGCGCCTGCGTGGTGGCCTGCCCCAACAAGGCGTGCAAACTCCGGAACCTGACGCCCAGCCACGTGCTGGCGATGATGGACGCTTACCTGGCGGAGGTGTAGATGACAGCAGGCGCGACTGCATCCCTGGCCAGCACCACAAGAACGCAGGCGATGTCCGCAGGCGCAACCCAGGCCGCGCTGCGGGTTGATCCCACGTTCCTGCGAACGGTGGAATCGCTCAGCCACGAGAACATTCGGCTGTGCTACTACTGCCTGAAGTGCACCGCCGGATGCCCCACCGCATACGCCATGGACTACGGCCCTGCGCACATCCTCAAACTGGTGCAGTTGGGCCAGAAGGACAGGGTCCTCCGCAGCAGTGCCATCTGGCTATGCGTGGGCTGCGAGACATGCTGGACGCGCTGCCCCAATGGGATTGCCGCCGGCCACGTCATGGACGCGCTCAAGCAGATGGCCCTGCGGGAAGGCTACGCGCCGGCGGAGCGCCGCGTGCTGGTCCTGCACCGCCAGTTCCTGGCCAGCATCCGCCTCTTCGGCCGAGTCCATGAGCTGAGCATGTTGGCGCTGTACAAACTCCTGAGCGGGGACTTGTTCACCGACCTGGACCTGGGCGCCCGCATGTTCCTCCGAGGGAAAATCCCGATCCTGCCCGAGCGCATCAAGGGCATGGCCAAAATCCAGCAGTTGTTCAGAAAGCAACCGCGAGGACAAGGGTGAAATACTCGTACTATCCCGGATGCACGCTGAAATCCACGGCCATTGAATACGGCTGGTCCACCGAGGCCGTCTGCGAGGCCCTGGGCATAGAGTTGGTGGAGATAGAAGACTGGAACTGCTGCGGGGCATCTTCGGCGCACTCGCTGGACCACCGGCTGGCGCTGGCGCTGCCGACGCGCGACCTCATGCGCGCGCAGGCGCTGCGGGCCGACATCGTCATGCCCTGCGCCGCCTGCTACGGCCGCATGTCCGCCGCCGATCACAGGATGCGCACCGACCCCGACTGGCGCAAGGAGATGGAAGCCGAATTCCAGACCGAGTACATCGGCGCGGCCCGCCCCCGCACGCTGCTGGACGTTCTGGGCAACGACCTGGGGCCAGAAGCCCTGGCCGCCAAGGTCAAGCGGCCGCTCACCGGGCTGCGCACCGTCTCCTACTACGGCTGCCTGCTCATCCGCCCGCCCGACCTCACCAACCGCTGGGACGATCCCGAACATCCCACGGTCATGGACCGCATCTTGAGGACGCTGGGGGCAGAGCCGGTGCCGTGGGCGCACACGGTGGAGTGCTGTGGGGCCTCGCTGGCGCTGGATCGCGCCGACGTGGTTGCGGTCCTGTCGGGGCGCATCGCCCAGGGAGCGAACGATGCCGGAGCCGATTGCATCGTCTGCGCGTGCCCGCTCTGCCAGGCCAATCTGGATAGCCGACAGAAGGGCGTCTCGCCCAAGGTTCCCGTCATGTACATCACCGAACTCATGGGCCTTGCGCTGGACCTTCCCGGGCGCAACAAGTGGTACGCCAAGCACCTTGTGGATCCCCGGCCCCTACTCCGGAGCAAGGGGCTGGAATGACCGAGTTGAGGGTGAGCCATGGCTGATGCCGCCGTTGACAAAGGTTCAAACGCCATTCTCATCGTGGGTGCCGGCCTGAGCGGGATGCAGTCGGCACTGCTCCTGGCGCAGCGCGGCCATGCCGTCTATCTTCTGGACGAGGCGCCGGGCATCGGTGGCTCGCTCCACCTGCTGGATCGCACCTTCCCGACGGATTCGTGCGGGCTGTGCATCAGTTCGCCCACCAACGCCACCTACTGCCCATCCATAGAGTGCAGCCTGCACCCCAACATCACGCCCCTGCCCCTGAGCGAGTTGCTACACTTGGACGGCGCGCCAGGCCGCTTCCAGGCCCGGATTCGCCGCAACCCGCGTTATGTCAACGTGGAGCGGTGCAACCTGTGCGGCGACTGCGCGGCGGTCTGCCCGGTTACGCGACCGCACCCCCACGAGGGGAACCTCGCGCCCCAGAAGGCCATCTACGCGCCCCCGCCCCGCGCCGTGCCCAATGCCTATGTGATTGACATGACCGCGTGCATCCGCTGCGGCAAATGCGTGGCCGCCTGTCCCACCCAGGCGATCAACCTGGACGAGCAGGCGACGGAGCAGACACTGGACGTGGGAGCCGTCATCCTGAGCCCTGGCTTCTCGCCCTTTGATGCGCGGCGCAAGGGCGAATTCGGATTCGGCGTGCTCAGCAACGTGGTTACCAGCATCCAGTTTGAGCGCATGGTCAGCCCTCCCGGCTCCACCAAAGGGAAACTCGTGCGGCCCTCGGACGGCAAGACGCCGAAACGCATCGCCTTCATCCAGTGCGTCGGCTCCCGCGACCAGACGGTGGGACGCGAGTACTGCTCCTCCATATGCTGCATGTACACGGCGAAGCAGGCCCGCGCCGCGCTGGAATCCCAGCCCGACGCCGAGATCACCGTGTTCACCATGGACATCCGCACCTTCGGCAAGGGATACGAACGCTACTGGGAGAGCGTGCGGCAAGAGGGCATCCGCTTCCGTCGGGCGATGGTCTCCAAGGCGAAGCAGCACCCCAAGACCGGCCACGTTGCCCTGAACTACGTCAGCGAGGGCGGGGAGCCAAAGGAAGAGGAGTTTGACCTGATCGTCCTTGCTGTCGGGCTAGAGCCGTCGGAGTCGGCCCGAAAGCTGCCCGAGCGCATCGGGCTGGGCGTGAATGCCTACGGCTTCGGCGCGGCCGGCGAATTTGCGCCTGTGGCGAGCGCGCGCCCCGGCGTCTTCGTCGCCGGCTGCTACCTGGAACCCAAAGACATCCCCGACACCGTGGCCGAGGCCGCCGCGGCCGCCGCCCACGCCGCGCAAACGGCGTCGCAGCCGGCCCAGGCTCGGCAAGCCACGCCCGTTGCCCAGGTTGCTGAAAGCGAGCCGGCCACCGGCGTCTTCATCTGCACCTGCAACGGCACGATCGAGCAAGCCATGGACGTCGCCGCGCTTGCGGAGTATGCGGCCTCCCTGCCCCACGTCGTTGCGGTGGGCCGCGCCGAGGATTGCTGCTCGGAACAGGGCATCGCGAACCTGGGCGAGTGGATCCGAACCACCGGCAGCAATCGCCTGGTCTTCGCCGGATGCTCGCCGCGAACCTGCCAGACGGAACTGGCCCGCGCGCTGGCCCAGGCCGGCCTCAACGACGCCTTCCTGCAGCGGGCGAATCTCCGCGAGGGATGCGCCTGGGTGCATCGGCATTCGCCGGCGCTGGCCACGGAGAAGGCCAAAGACCTGGTCGCCATGGCCGCCGTGCGAGCGGTTCACGCCAACCCGGTCAGAATCCAGACGACGGATGTGGACGACGGCGCGCTTGTCATCGGGGGCGGCCTGGCAGGGATGACCGCCGCCCTCACCCTGGCGAACCTGGGCCATCCTGTAACCCTCGTGGAGCGCGAGAACCGTCTGGGCGGGCAATTGCACAACGTCGGGTTCACGGTAGAGACGCCCGATCCCCAAACTCGCGCCGAGCAACTCGCCGCGCAGGTGAGCCACCACGACCGAATCACCGTGCACCTCGGCGCGACCCTGGCGTCCTTCTCCGGAGTCGGCGGCCGTTTCCGCGCGGCAATCCAGACGGCCGCGGGCGAGCGCGTGCCGGTCTCGGCAGGCGCTGTCATCGTCGCCACCGGCGGCCACGAGGCGCAGGTGCGCGAATACCTCTACGGGGAAGACACCCGCGTCCTGCTCCAGGGCGACCTGTCCCGTGCGCTCTCGGGCGGCGAGGAAACCCTGGCGCAGTCCCCGTTCGCCAGCGCGCGCAACCTGGTCATGATCCAGTGCGCCGGCTCCCGCGACGAGAACCGCCCCTACTGCTCGCGCATCTGCTGCACCCAGGCGGTCAAGAACGCCATCCGACTCAAGGAACTCAAGCCCGAAGCCAATATCTTCATCCTATATCGCGACATCCGCACCTTCGGCATGCACGAACTCCTCTACCGCCAGGCGCGCGACAAGGGCGTGGTGTTCATCCGCTACGAACTGCCCGACAAGCCGAAGGTAGAGCCTGCCGCCGACGGGCTTGGGGTGCGGGTAACCGACGCGACCCTGAACGAGACGGTGCTCCTGCAAGCCGACGCCGTGGTGCTCAGCACCGGCATCGCCCCAAACGCCAACGCGGAGTTGGCGCAACTCCTGGGCGTGCCGCTGGACAGCGACGGGTTTTTCCAGGAGCAGCACCCGAAGATGCGCCCGCTGAACTTCATGAAGCCAGGGATGTACCTGTGCGGGCTGGCGCACGGGCCGCATTTCATTCGCGAGACCATCGCCCAGGCCCAGGGCGCGGCGATGCGGGCCGCCGCCTACCTGGCCGAGAAGCAGCGCGCCAGCAAGATGACGCGCGTCGGCGTCAACAAGCGCCTGTGCAGTTTCTGCGGGCTGTGCGTCTCGGCATGTCCCTATGGCGCGCGCGTCATGGACTACGAGGAGCGCGTCGCGCGCGTGCTGGACGAGTTGTGCCAGGGATGCGGCATCTGCGCCGTAACATGCCCAAACAAGGCCACCCAACAGTACACCTTTGAGCACAAGGCCGTGCTCGCCGAAGTTGACGCCGCCGCGCTCGGGTTGTAATCTTGGAGCGGAGCGAAAGTTCGTCGTATCGGAACAGTTCAAAGCGAAGGGAAATGAGGAGGTAGAACGATGTTAGTCGGAGAACGGATGAGCCATCACCCGGTTACCACGGGGCCCGAAATGCCCATCAACGAAGCCCTCAAACTGATGAGGGAGCGGAAAGTGCGCCGATTGCCGGTCGTGGACAAGCGCGGGCATCTCATCGGCATCGTCTCGGAGAAGGATTTGCTGTATGCGTCGCCGTCGCCAGCCACAACGTTGAGCGTGTGGGAACTCAACTACCTCATCTCGCGCATCACCGTGGCCGACGTCATGACGAAAGACGTGATCACGGTAACGGAGTTCACGCCGCTGGAAGAAGCCGCCCGCATCATGGCCGACAACAAGATCGGCGGGCTTCCCGTCGTCCGCGATAGCCGGCTCATCGGCATCATCACCGAGACCGACATCTTCAAGACCTTCATTGAGATGCTCGGCGCGCGAGAAGGGGGAATCCGAATCACGCTCCTGGTCCCCGAGGAGCCAGGCATGCTCGCGTCCATCACCGGCGAGATCGCCAAACTGGGCGGCAACATCGTGAGCCTCGGCACCTTCCTGGGCGAGGATGCATCCAACCGCACCGTAACGCTGAAGGTTACGGGGATCGCCAAGGAGAAGTTGCAGCAGACCATGGAGGCGCTTGGCCTGACCATCCTGGACATCCGCGAAGTCCAGGCCACGCCCCAGGCCTAACGCTGCCGCAACGGCGCACGACAACCTAACGAAGCCCGTATTCTCAACGTCGGAGAAACGAATGGCTGAAACCGAATTTGAACCCAGGATCATCGCGTTTCTGTGCAACTGGTGCACGTACACGGGCGCGGACCTGGCGGGCACGTCGCGCATCCAGTACCCGCCCAACATTCGGGTCATTCGCCTGATGTGCAGCGGGGCGCTGGATCCCGTGTACGTGAGCAAGGCCCTGCTGGAGGGCGCGGACGGCGTTCTCATCGGCGGCTGCCATCCAGGCGACTGCCACTACCAGACCGGCAACTACAAGGCCCGCCGAAGGGTCGCCATCCTCAAGAGCATCCTCAAGCAGTTGGGCTTTGACGAAGACCGCGTATGGCTGCGCTGGATCAGCGCCAGCGAGGGCCGCTTGTTCGCAGACACCGTAACCGAGATGGTCGCCGCCCTCAAGGCCAAAGGCCCCAACCCGCTCAAGGGCGCGTGGGACATCTGATCGCTGAAGGGAGGACTTCACGGCTCATGATGCATAGCATTCTGAAAACCGACGGCAATCCCTCAGAGGCGATCCATTCGTTACTGCGCAGACTGCTGGATGCGGGCATTGTGGACTCCCTGCTGGTGCCGTTGAGGGTAGCCGCTGGCGACAACACGGTGCAGACCCTGGTGCGCGATCCGCGACACCTGGCCGCCATGGATCCGCTGGCGCCCGTGATGCCCGTAACCACGGCCCGGCTCGTATCCAACATCACGATGACCGGAATCAAGGAGCGGGTAGGCGTCGTGATGCGCGACTGCGAGATTCGGGCCGTAGTGGAACTGGTCAAACTCCAGCAGGCCAAAGCCGACAACCTGCTCATCATCGGCGTGGACTGCCCGGGCACCTACGAGGTGCGGGACTACGCGGACATGCTGCGCCACGGCGTGGACGCCAAAGGTGAACTCCTGTCGCAGGTCGCGGGCGGCGACATCCAGCCCCATGCCGGCAAGACCTTCCGCACCGCATGCCAGATGTGCGAGAAGTTCACCCCCAGCCACGGCGACCTGCGAATCCACATCTTCGGCGACGACCCCCGCGAGCGCATCCACCTGGAAGTCGCCGACGCGCTGGCCGAAAAGTTAGGCCTGGAGCCGGCGCAGCCCGCCGAGGCCCGCGAGGGCGTCGTGGGCGACATCACAAGGCGGCGCACGGAAACCCGCGACCGCTTGTTCGCGGCCTTCCGCGAGCGCGTCAGGGACATGAGCGGGCTGCAGGCCTATCTCTCCACGTGCATCCGCTGCCACAACTGCATGGTGAACTGCCCCATCTGCTACTGCAAGGAGTGCATCTTCCGCACGCCCATCTTTGACCATGAGTCCGAGAAATACCAACAGTGGGCGGCCCGAAAGGGCGCGGTGCGGCTCCCGACCGATACGCTCCTCTTCCACATCACGCGGCTCAACCACATGGTAACATCATGCGTCGGCTGCGGCATGTGCGACAGCGCCTGCCCAAGCCAGTTGCCCATCGCCACCATGTTCCGCGCCGTCGGGCAGGAAGTCCAGGCCCTCTTTGACTACGTGCCCGGCCGAAGCCTGGACGAAGCCCCACCTGTCGCCACATTCCGCGAAGACGAGTTGGAGGGTATTCAGTGATGGCCAACGAAGAACTGATTCCCATCTATATCATGAACAAGCAGTACCTGGTTCCGCCTACGCTCACCATCATGAAGGCCCTTGAGTACGCCGGCTACAAACTCATTCGCGGCGTCGGCTGCCGCGCGGGGTTCTGCGGGGCGTGCGCCACGGTCTATCGCACCGCCGGCGACTACCGGCTGAAGATCGGCCTGGCGTGTGCCACCATGGTGGAGCCGGAAATGTACCTGGCGCAGATTCCCTTCTTCCCGGCCCCGCGCGCGCAGTACCATCTGGAAGAACTGAAGCCCGACATGAGCGCCCTGCTGAAGACCTACCCCGAGGTGCTGCGCTGTCTGAGTTGCGGCACGTGCACGAAGGTCTGCCCCCAAGACATAGACGTGCGGGACTACATGGCCGACGCCATGCGGGGCAACATCGCGGGCGTTGCCGACAAGTCCTTTGACTGCATCATGTGCGGGCTGTGCGCGGCGCGCTGCCCCGCCGAGGAGAAGCAGTACCAGATCGCCATCCTGTGCAGGCGCCTCTACGGCAAATACCTGGCCCCGCGCGCCGAGCACCTGCACAAGCGCGTCCAGGAAATCATGGACGGCAAGCACGACGCCGAATTGATACGGTTCAAAACCATGTCCAAGGACGAACTGAAGAAGGCGTATTACGAGCGCGACATTGAGCCTGAATAGCCGATGCGCGCACCCGTTCGGTAGATAACGAATAGCGGAGGAGATCATGGGTTATCCGCAGTACATGAGAGAATCCATTGCGAAGGTAGAGGCAACCCGCCCGCGGCGGCTTCAGGAAACGTTCCCGATGCTCACCGCGCAGGAAAAGCAGGCCCTGCTGGAAAAGTTCCACCCCGACTACATCCGCGAGGCCATGCGCGAACTGCGCGTCGGGCCGAACAAGGGGACGCGCACGCCCCACGAACTGGCGGACCTGCTGGAAGCGCGCCCCCTGCTGGACCCCGCAGCCGTCAACCTGGACAACGTGGACTACGAGACCGACGTCCTCATCATCGGGGGCGGCGGCGCAGGGTCGGCGGCGGCCATCAAAGCGCGCGAGGCTGGCGCCAAGGTCATCATGGCCACCAAACTCCGCCACGGCGACGCCAACACCATGATGGCCCAGGGTGGCATCCAGGCCGCCGACAAGGAGAACGACTCGCCCGCCATCCACTACCTGGACGTGATGGGCGGCGGCGGGTTCACCAACGACCCCGACCTGGTGGAGGCGCTGGTCAAGGACGCGCCCCTCGTCATCCAGTGGCTGGAGAGCCTGGGCTGCATGTTTGACAAGCACCCCGACGGCACGCTCATCACCATCCACGGCGGCGGCACCTCCCGCAAACGCATGCACTCGGCGCGCGACTACTCGGGCGCGGAGATCATGCGCACCCTCCGCGACGAGGTGCGGTCGTGGCCCGAGGATATCCAGGTGATAGAGTTCGCGCCAGCGGTGGAACTCCTCATGGACGAAAACGGGCGCGTGGCTGGCGCAGTCCTGATGAACCTGGAGACCAACGAATACCTGGTCGTCAAGGCGAAGTGCACCATCATCGCCACCGGCGGGAGCGGGCGGCTCCACTACCAGAACTACCCCACCACCAACCACTACGGCGCGACGGGCGATGGCCTCGTGATGGCCTACCGCGTCGGGGCGCGCCTGGCGTTCATTGACACCATGCAGTACCACCCCACCGGCGCCGCATTCCCCGAGCAGATCGTCGGCCTGCTGGTTACCGAAAAGGTGCGCGGCCTGGGCGCCCAGGTCGTGAACATAGACGGCGAGCAGTTCGTGTTCCCCCGCGAGACCCGCGACGCCGAATCCGCCGCCATCATCCGTGAGTGCGTGGAGCGCGGCAAGGGCGTTACGACCCCCTCGGGCATCCAGGGCGTGTGGCTGGACTCGCCCATGATTGAGATCATCCACGGCCCGGGCACGGTGCAGCGGGAACTCCCCGCCATGGTGCGCCAGTTCGGGCGCTTCGGCGTGGACATCACGAAGGAACCCATGCTCGTTTACCCCACGCTACACTACCAGAACGGCGGCATCGCCATCAAGCCCGACTGCACCACCGACATCCCGGGCCTGTACGTGGCGGGCGAGGCGTCGGGCGGCGTCCACGGGCGCAACCGCCTCATGGGCAACTCGCTGCTGGACGTGTGCGTGTTCGGGCGGCGCGCGGGCATCACGGTGGGCCAGCACTTCCGCGAAGTGAAACTGGGCAAACTCACGCTGAGCCACCTGGACCGGTGGGAGAAGCAACTGAAAGAGGCCGGGCTTGACCCGAAGGTTCGGGCGCCCATCCTGCTGCCCGACTACACGCGGCGCAAGGGTGTGTAGGGGGACAACGCACCCTCGCGCCCACGGGGAAGGCCGGGGGCGGACACTCAAACCCATTGACGCGCCGTGAGGGTGCGGCTACAATTGAGATGGGGAGCAGCATGCGGTTGCGGAGAACCGATATGGGCGCTTTATTCCCTGACACCGATCCCCAAATTGAAGCCCTGCAAATTGACCTGATTCGGCGTATGCCGCCGTGGAGAAAGATGGCGGTGGTGGAAAGCCTGAACGAAACCGTCAGGACCCTGGCCATCAGCGGGATCAAGCAGCGTTACCCCCAGGCAACCGCCGAACAAGTCCACCGCATGTTCGCAGAAATGGCGCTGGGTGCAGAACTGGCAGAGAAGGTGTATGGACGTGTCCGGTGAGACCACGCGCATCACACTGCTGGTGGCCCACACGCTGGAACGGCTTGGTGTTCGCTACGCGGTGGGCGGTTCGTTGGCGAGTTCCCTGCAAGGCGTCATGCGCTCTACGCTGGATGTGGATATCGTTGCCGATATGCGCCTGGAGCATATTCCACCGCTCGTAGCCGCGCTCTCAAAGGAATTCTACGTGGACGAGGAAATGATGCGCGCTGCCATTGAACATCACGGCAGTTTCAACCTCATCCACTACGAAACCGCGTTCAAGGTGGATATCTTCATCCGCGGATTGCGCCCGTTTGACCAAATGCAATTAGAACGGCGCAAACCCCTCGCCATCGTTGCCGAACCAGAGCAAACCGTGTATGTCATCAGCCCAGAGGACATCGTCCTGTCCAAACTGGAGTGGTATCGGATAGGCGGCGATGTCTCCGACCTTCAGTGGCGCGACGTGCTTGGTGTGCTGAAGACCCGCGCGGGCGAACTAGACTTGGACTACCTGCGAGAATGGGCTTCCGAACTCCACGTCAGCGATCTGCTTGAACGCGCGTTGGAGGAAGCGGGACAACGGCAACGCGGGTAACACCAAGCCGTTCGCCAGGAGGTGTTGTCATAACGCTTCACACCATTTGATGAGGGCACCCGAAATGAAACACATGGGACGCGCGATGGTTCTCCTGCTCCTCCTAGCGGCCGCCTGCGCCACGATCGCCGCGGCCGGAGGCGCACGCCCAGGCCCGCCCCCCACCGCCACGCTGACCCCCGCAG
>DAOTVT010000110.1:0-10596 GCA_034436295.1 Anaerolineae bacterium
CCGCCCGCGCATCGGGTAGGGGCGACGCATGCGTCGCCTCTACGATTTGTGCCGCACATGCCCGCGGGGGCCCAGACCCCAAGGGTCTCCGAGACCCTTGGGGTCTTCAACGCCAGCCCGATATTTCAGGACCTTCGGCCTCACCCTCTCCGCCCGCGCATCGGGTAGGGGCGACCCATGCCTTGCCCCTACGATTTGTGCCGCACATGCCCGCGGGGTCTTCACACTCCGACGGCCATGGAAAGCCGCCCTACGTGCCCGCATCTATTCTCCCTTCGTGTAGATTCGTGTTATTCGTGGATGACGATGACGCCAGGCCGACTTGACAAACCCGCGCCGCGGTGTATGCTAGTGCGCGTGAAGGCAAAGGAACACGAGAACGGCTACGCCGCCATGGCGAAACTACACAAGGTGCTTTCTCACCCGGCGCGGCTGCGCATCCTGGAGTTGCTGGCGCAGTGCGGCGAAGCGTGCGTGTGCCATCTCGTCGCGGCCCTGGGGCGGCGCCAGCCCTACGTCTCCCAGCAGTTGGCCGTTCTGCGCGACGCGAACCTCATCGCCGAGCGCCGCGACGGCACGTTGGTCTACTACCGTCTCGCCGACGAGCAGGTGATGGAACTGGTCGCCGCAAGCCGTCGCTGGGCAAGGGCCAGGCACGGCGAGCGGGCGCAATTCCCCCCTGTGGAAGAAGGGCCGCTGCCAGGGTGCTCCTGCCCCTCGTGCTCTACGAAGGGATGACGCTTCTTCCTCTACCCGCGTAATATTCAAAACCGCGCATAGTTGACAGCAGGGCCACGTCGGGTATACTGGATGTGGGACACTGCGCCCGCCGCGCAGAGGAATCCACGCTGCGCACATGACGACCACCGAGGGAGGATGCACAATGCTGTGCAAAGAGTACGAACTGGAAGTGATTTCGCCGCCATGCGACCCGGGTTCGGAGCGCTGGAGCGCCTTCGTGCGGCTCCAGGAGGACATCAGCGAGGTCATGCCCTATCTCAACACCCTCTGGAAGAACGCCATCTACGACCACGAGAATCGCATCCTGACGATGGTGCTGGGCGGGCGGCGGTACACGCTGCGCCCCCACGAGGTTGCCATCAGCAACCTGGAAGATCGGGAAGAGGCCCAGCGCGTGGCCGAGCGTATCCTGGACGAGATCAACAGGGTGTGGGATCGGCGGCGAGAGGTCGTGCCTTCCTACGAGAAGCGCCATCAGCCGACCGTGATGGAAATCTACAAACTCCTGCCGGGTGGGAACTGCAAGCAGTGCGGCGACCCCACGTGCTTCGTGTTTGCCAGCAAACTGGTGGCCGGCAAGACCGAACTGACCCGTTGTGTCCGCATCTACGAGGCCGAATTTGCCGCCCAACGCGAGCGCCTGGAGCAGATTCTTGGCCTGGTGGAGTGAGCGCGCGCCCGCATTGCGGCAGCGGGAGTGCCGGCATTTGGGCGACGCCCGTTCGTTAGGGGGAAGTCTTGTTTGAGCGGATTCTGTTTCCAACAGACTTTTCCGCGTATGCCAATGCGGTCTTCGCGTGCCTGCCGGAGTTGAAATCGGCGGGCACGCGCCATGTGCACCTGCTCGCCGTCATCGCAACCTCCCAGGTGCCGCTGGGGCACTTGGCGCTCAACGAGGACTCCCTTGCCCGAGTCAAGTGGAGCATGGAGGAGCACCTTCACATCGCCGCCATGGCGCTGGAGGGCCAGGGGCTGTCAACCAGCACCCAGGTCGTGTACGGCAACCCGGCGCGGGAGATCGTGCGGGTGGCCGTGGAGGAGCGGGTGGACATGATCGTCATGGGCGCCCAGGGCCAGAGCGCGTTTCAGGAGATTCTGCTGGGGAATACGGCGTTTGACGTGCTCAGGCTTTCGCCCATTCCCGTGCTCATCCAGAAATTTGAAGTGGTGCGCGAGTTGGGGAAGGTGGAATGCCGGCGGGTGTGCGGCGACACGTTCCGAAGGGTCTTGCACCCCACCGATTTCTCCGAGTGCTCCGAGGCCGCGTTCAACGTCGTCAAGCGGCTGCGGGCGGCAGGCACCGAGGAGGTCATCGTCCTGCACGTGCAGGATGAGCGGGTGATGCGCCGGCGGCCCCCCGAGCAGTTGGAGCAATTTGACCGCGAGGACATGGCGCGCCTGGAGCACATGGCCCGCGACCTGGCTCTGTACCACCTGCCCGCCAGGGTCTTCCTCAGGCATGGGATGCCCTTCCGCGAGGCGCTCCAGGTGGCCGAGCAAGAGGATGCCACGTTGATTGCCCTGAGCGTCTGCGGGCGCAGCCTGGTTGACGAGATGCTGGTCGGGGGTACGTTTGAGAAGATCGTCCGCCTGAGCCGCAGGCCGGTACTCGCGGTGCGCTGCGAGATGCGCACATGAATGACATGCAGCAGGTGCCCAATCGCAAACGGATCCTCGTGATCTGCACCGGCAATTCGGCCCGCTCCCAGATGGCCGAGGCCCTGCTTCGGCATCTGGGCGGCGACCGCGTGGACGTGGTCAGCGCAGGGTCTGCGCCCGCGCCCCAGGTTCACCCCCTGGCCGTCCGCGCCATGGCCGAGATCGGCCTGGACATCTCCGCGCAGCGCCCCAAGCCCATGGCCGACTTCCTGGGCCAGCCCTTTGACTACATCATCGCCGTTTGCAGCAAAGCGGCGGAAGCGTGCCCCTTCTTCCCAGGCCCGGCGCAACGCCTCCACTGGTTCTACGACGACCCGGCAGCCGCAGAGGGCACCGAGGAGGAGCGCATGGCCGCCTTCCGCGCCGTCCGCGACGACCTGCGGCGGCGCATCGCCGAGTGGCTCGCCGCCATGCCCGACACCGGCAGCACAGGAGCATGACGCACACCAACCATCTTTCACCACGGAGGTAACGCGGATGCAAAAATCGCTCAGAGCATGGATGCTGGGGCTGGTGGTCGTCGCGGCGCTGCTGTCGGCGACGGCGCGGGCCCAGGAGCCCAGGGTGCGCGCCGTGCTGTTCTATTCCGACACCTGCCCCCTGTGCCACAAGGTGCTGGAAGAAGTCCTGCCTCCCCTCGCGGCCCAGTACGGGGACCGGCTTGAGGTGAGGCAGGTGGAGATCACGCCCGCCGCGAACTACGAACTCCTCCTGCGCATGGAGCAGGTGCACAACGTCCCGCCCGACAAAGGCGTGGTGCCCGAGATGTTCATCGGCGATCGCGTCCTTTTCGGCCTGGACGAGATTCGCGCCCAACTCCCCGCGCTGATTGAGGCGTACCTGGCGGCGGGCGGCGTGGACTGGCCCGAAGGATACGCCGAGCCGCCCGCCATATCCACCTGGCCCCTGCCCACGGCGCGGCCCACCCCAAAGGCGTGCCACATCTGCGACGAGGGCGACCCCGTGGTACGGATGTACTTCTTCTGGAGCAGCCTGTGCCCGGAATGCCACCGCGTGCAGGATGAGGTGCTCAAGCCGCTGCAGGAGCGGTATGACCACCAGTTGGTGGTGGACGCCAGGGACGTGGAGAAGTCGCCCGCCGACTACGACCTGCTCACGGCGCTGGAGCGGCAGTTCGGCACCGGCGAAGGGGCACTGCCCGTCATCTTCATCGGCGACCACGTGCTCCATGGCGAGCAGGCGGCGCGCGAACAACTCCCCGCGTTGGTAGAGTTCTATCTGGGCCAGGGCGGCGTGGACTTCCCAAGCCTGGCCGGTCCCGCCGCGCCGTCGGGCACGCCCACCGGGCAACAGCCGGCCATCCACCTGGCCTACTTCTTCCAGGTGGGCTGCCACGAATGCGACCGCGCCCGCTACGACCTCCAGTACCTGCAGAGCAAGTACCCGCAGTTGCGCATCCACGAATACGACATCCAAGAGCACGCCGCGCTGGCCGAATGGCTGGGCGAACGCAACGGCGTGCCGCTGAACAAGCGCCTCACCGCGCCGGCTGCGTTTGTCGGCTCGGATGCGCTCCTGGGCGACGGGGTCAACGTCCGCACGCTTGAGGGCGCCATCCAGAAGTACCTCGCCAGCGGTAGCGCGGCCTATTGGGAGGGCCAGCAAGATGTGGCCAGCGCCGCCGAAAGCATCCTCAGTCGGTTCCGATCCTTCGGGGCGCTGACCGTGGCGGCGGCGGGGCTGATAGACGGCCTCAACCCGTGCGCCTTCGCCACCATCGTGTTCTTCATCTCCTACCTCGCGTTCACGGGGCGCAAGGGCCGCGACATTGTTTTTGTGGGCGGGATGTTCACCCTCGGCGTCTTCCTGACCTACCTGGGGGTCGGGGTGGGCTTTCTCAAGTTCCTGGCGAGCCTGCCGTTCTTGCCCGCCATCAGCCGCTATCTGTACGGCTTCACGGCGGCCCTGTGCCTGGTGCTGGCGCTGGGCAGCGTGTACGACTGGTATCAGGCGCGGCGAGGGCGGCCCGAGGAGATGCGCCTGAAACTGCCAAACCGACTGCGGCGACAGATCAACCGCGTCATCCGCGAGGGCGCGCGAGCCCGCGCCATCGCCGGCGTCGCCTTCGCCACCGGCATCGTCGTCTCGCTCATTGAACTGGCGTGCACCGGCCAGGTGTACCTGCCCACGATTCTGTTCGTGCTGGGCGTGCCGGCCATGAGGATTCGGGCGCTGGCCTACCTGCTGCTGTACAATGTCGTCTTTGTGGTGCCGCTCGTCGTGGTGTTCCTGCTGGCCTACTGGGGCACGTCCTCGGAGCGCCTGGGCCAATTCGTGAGTCGGCGCGCTGGGGCAATCAAGTTGGCGACCGCCGGGCTTTTCACCCTCCTGGCAGTCTGGATGATCACCTTCCTGTAGAACACGTAGGGCGGCTTTTCGTAGTCGCCGGAGGCAGAGGGCAGGTATGGAAACCTGCCCTACGCTCTGTCGCATTACCTATTCGCGTGGATTCGTGTTATTCGCGGTTACAGTGCTATCCGCGAATAACGCGAATCTACACGAATGGAGGATAAATGTAGGCACGTAGTTCCCCGTTCGCGTAGATTCGTGTTATTCGCGGTTACAGGCAGAGGGCAGGTATGGAAACCTGCCCTACGCTCGGTCGCACTACCTATTCGCGTAGATTCGTGTTATTCGCGGTTACAGGCAGGGGGCAGGTATGGAAACCTGCCCTACGCTCGGTGGCAATACCTAACCTATTCGCGTGGATTCGCGCTATTCGCGGTTACAACGGGGAGCATTTTGGGCTGGATCGGCAAAGCGTGGTATTATATCATCGCAGCCGGAACCTTTGCCGGCCTGGTGCGAAACCTGACCGCCCTGGGCAAGTGGACTTCGTTGCTGGAGAAGGTCAGCGGGGCCATTGTTCTGGCCGTCGGTTTCTATTTCCTGTGGATAGCCTGATTTTGTGAGGTGAGTCGTGGCGAAGAAAAGCAAGAAGAAACAGGTCCCCAAGCAGCCCCAGCGCACGGCGCAGGCGGCAAAGAAAGCCGAGCCCAAACCCAAGCCGAAGGCCGGCGAGCGTAGCCCCATTCGGCGATGGATCGCGCCGGTGGCGCTGGCGCTGGTCGTGGTTGCGGCCCTCATCACCGCCCAGGCGCTCATCCGCCGCGACGCTGCACGTCCCACCGGCCCCTGGACCCTCACCATCCTGCACACCACCGACGTGGAAGGATACCTGGACCCCTGCGGCTGACGCCCGCCCAAGGGGGGTGTGGCCCGTCGGGCCACCGCCATCAAGAACTATCGCGCCAAGTCTCCGTACCTGCTCGTCCTGGACGCGGGCGACGCGCTCTTCGGCCAGCCGGTCTCCGACATCAGCCAGGGCAAGGCGCTCACCGAGGCGATGGATCTCATGGGATACAACGCCATGGCCATCGGCGAACGCGACACAGGCCATTGGGACGAACTGTTGGCCCGCTCGCGCGAGGCGAAGTTCGCCTTCCTGTCGGCGAACCTGGTGTACGCCAACACCGGCAAGCCGGTCTTCACGCCCTACGTCGTGCAGAACGTCGGCGGGCGCAAAGTCGCCATCATCGGCCTGTCTCCGGCCGACGACTCGCTCAAGGCCTTCGCCCCGTCGGACGTTACGGTCAAAGACCCCGTGGAGACCGCCCGCGAGTACGTGGCCAAGGCCCGCGCCGAGAACGTGGACGCCGTCGTCATCCTGTCGCACGCGGGCAACGTGATGGACCGGAAGATCGCCACCGAGGTGCAGGGCATCACGGCCATCGTCGGCGGGCATTCCTACGACCTGCTGCAAGAGACGCTGCGGCTCGGCGACACGGTGATCGGCCAGGCCGGCTACGGGGGTGAGTGGCTGGGCGAGATCACCGTGGACTTTGACGCCGACGGCAAAATCGTCTCGGCCAAGGCGGGCGTGATTCCCCTCACGGAGGAGTACGCCGACGATCCGGAACTGGCCGCTTTGGCCGCCCGCTACAACGCCGCGCTCCCGCCGACGCCAACCATCCAGCCGTAGCACCGCAAGGAGGCAGCAGCCATGGCCGTCTTGGGCAGGAACATCGCAGTGGTAGTCAAGGGCGGCGGCGACCTGGCTTCGGGCGTCGCCTGGAGGCTCTGGCAGTGCGGGTTCCAGGTCGTGGTTACGGAAATCCCCGCGCCCACCGTCATTCGCCGCAAGGTGGCCTTCGCGACGGCGGTCTGGGAGGGGGAGACCGTGGTGGACGGGGTGCGCGCGCGACGGGTGGAGGGACTGGAAGGCGTGAGGCGCGCCTGGGCCGAGGGGGTTCTGCCCGTCATCGTGGATCCCGAAGCCGCCATCGTGCGCGAACTGCGCCCGGATGTGGTGGTGGATGCCATCCTGGCGAAGCGCAACCTGGGCACGCGCATCACCGACGCGCCGCTGGTCATCGGCCTGGGGCCGGGCTTCACCGCAGGCGAGGACGTCCACGCGGTCATAGAGACCATGCGCGGGCACACCCTGGGGCGCGTCATCTGGAGGGGCCAGGCCCTGCCCAACACGGGGATCCCCGGCGAGGTGGGGGGCCATTCCGAATTGCGGGTGGTGCGCGCGCCGTGCGCGGGCGAATTCCGCGGCGTCCGCGAAATCGGCGACCTGGTGGACGTGGGCGACATCGTCGCGTATGTGGGCGGCGAGCCGGTGCGCGTGCGGCTGAAGGGCGTCCTGCGCGGGCTGCTCCACGACGGGTTGCAGGTGTCTCCCAACATGAAGGTGGGCGACGTGGATCCGCGCGCCGAGCGCGAGCACTGCTTCACCATCTCGGACAAGGCGCTGGCCATCGCGGGCGGCGTGCTGGAGGCCATCCTGCACGCCATGCGCGCAGCCTAACATAATATCCCATAACTGTGGCGCGTGCTTGACGTTTGGAATAGAGCGGAGTATACTGCACGCACATTATTCTGCGCCTGAAGGAGATGGGAATGTCCACGCCTGCGGTATTGGGAGGTGCCCCTCTTTTTGAATCGCCGGTGCCCTTCATGAGGCCGACGCTGCCCCCGTTCTCCGAAGTTGCAGGCGAAATCGGCGAAATCTTCCAGACCGGCATGGTAACCAAAGGCAAGTACCTGGCGGCCTTTGAGCGTGCCGTTGCCCAGTATGTGGGAACCAAGCACGCCGTCGGCGTCTCCAGTTGCACCACCGGCCTGACCCTAGCCTACAAGGCCGCCGACCTGTCGGGCGAGGTGGTCGTCCCCAGTTTCACCTTCATGGCCACCGTGCATCCCCTGGCGTGGTGCGGGCTTGCCCCCGTGTTCGCCGACGTGGACCCCGACACGTGGAACCTGGACCCGGCGTCCGCGGAGGCGGCCATCACCCCGAGGACGTCGGCCATCGTCGCCACGCACGTGTTCGGCAACCCCGCCGACGTGGAACGCCTGGAAGCGGTGGCGCACCGCGCGGGAGTCAAACTCCTGTTTGACGCCGCCCATGGCTTCGGCGCGCTGTACCGCGGCAAGCCGGTGGGCAGCCATGGCGTGGCCGAAATCTTCAGTTCCAGCCCCACGAAACTCCTCGTAACGGGCGAGGGGGGCATCGTGGCCACCAACGACGCCGAGATCGCGCGCAGGGTGGAGGTCGGTAGGGAGTACGGCAACCCGGGCAACTACGACACGGAGTTCCCCGGCCTCAACGCCCGCATGCAGGAATTCAGCGCCATCCTGGGCCTCCATTCGCTCCAGATGCTGGAAGACAACGCGCAGCGCCGCAATCAACTCGTCCAGATTTATCGGCAGGAGTTGCAGGACGTCAGCGGCATCTATTTCCAAAAAGTGGACCCGAGGGATCGCTGCTCGTACAAGGATTTTTCCATCCGCGTCGTGGAGGCCGAGTTCGGCCTTTCGCGCGACATGCTGGTGAAAGCATTGCGGGCCGAGGGGGTGGACACCCGCAACTACTACGACCCGCCCGTTCACCTGCACACGGCGTACCGGCACGTGGGCGAGCGATATCGCGGTCAACTGCCCGTAACGGAACGCCTCGCAAGAGAATGCGTGAGCCTTCCCATCTTCTCGCACATGCCGCCTGAGACGGTGCACCGCATTTGCGAGGCCATTCGCCGTATCCAGCGGCACAGCGCCGCCATTCGCAAAGCACTGAGTTAGGACGTTTGCAGAAAGATGTGGCTCAGGAATCGGTATTTGCTTGTTGCTGATCTGGCTCTGCTGCTGCTCGCGCTTATCCTGAGTTACTTCCTGCGCTTTGACACGTTTACCGCCTGGGACTACTTCCAGCGATGGTGGCCTGTAGCGCCTGCCCTCCTGGTGATCTATCCCCTGGCTTTCTATCTGTTCGGCCTCTACCGGCGTATGTGGCAGTACGCCGGAAGTCGCGAGTTGCTGGCGGTCGTCGTGGCGTCCAGCATCGCAAGCATAGCCCTGGCGGTGATCGTCTATGGGGTGATGCGCCCGCTGCGCGTGATATCCGGGTTCTCCCGCCCCATGTTGGTCATTGACTGGCTCTTGAACATCCTCTTCCTGGGCGGCGTGCGCTTCTCGCTCAAGATTGCCTGGGACATCGTGGCCGACCGCAAAGGCAGAATCGGCCAGGGGGGCGCGCCGCGCCGTGTCCTCGTCGTGGGCGCGGGGGACGCCGGCGCGATGATCGTCCGCGAGATGCACAACAACCCGGCCATCAACATGCTACCGGTGGGGTTCGTGGACGACGACGAGCGCAAGATCGGCAACTACATCCACGGGGTCAAGGTGTACGGGTCGCGCAAGGACATCCCCGAACTGGCGCGGCGACTCCACGTGGACGAGGCCCTCATCGCCATGCCCACCGCCCCCGGCAAGGCCATCCGCGAGATTGTGGGCATTTGCGAGAGCGCGGGTCTCCGATTCCGCACGCTGCCCGGCCTGTTTGAACTCCTGAACGGCAAGGTGTGGCTGAGCCAAATCCGCGACGTGCAGTTGGAAGACCTCCTCCGCCGCGAGCCGACCAGCATCAACCTGGAGGAGATCGCCGGCTTCATCTCGGGGGCCACGATTCTTGTTACAGGCGCGGGCGGCTCCATCGGCTCCGAACTGTGCCGCCAAATCGCGCGATTCCGACCCGCACGGCTCCTCCTCCTGGGCCACGGCGAGAACAGCATCTACAACATTGAGCAGGAACTCTCGCGCAAGTTCCCGTCGCTGGCTCGGGACGTGATTATCGCCGACATACGGGACGCGAACAAGATGCTGGCGATTCTGCGGCGCTATCGCCCGCAGATCGTGTTCCACTCGGCGGCGCACAAGCATGTGCCTCTGATGGAGCAGAACGTGGACGAGGCGATCACCAACAACGTGCTGGGCACCCGAAACGTGGTGCGGGCTGCGTTGGCCGCCGACGTGCAGCGATTCGTGCTCATCTCCACCGACAAGGCCGTCCGCCCCACGAGCATCATGGGCGCCACCAAGCGCATCGCCGAGATGATCGTGCAGGATGCCGCGATGCGAAGCGGGCGCGCCTTCGTGGCCGTTCGGTTTGGCAACGTGCTGGGCAGTCGCGGCAGCGTGGTTCCCCTGTTCCGCGAGCAGATTGCCGCCGGCGGCCCCATCACCATCACCCATCCGGAAATGACCCGCTTCTTCATGACCATCCCCGAAGCCGTCCAACTCGTGATTCAGGCGGCGTCGCTGGCCACGCCCGGCCAAATCTACGCGCTGGACATGGGCGACCCGGTGCGCATTGTGGACCTGGCGAAAGACCTGGTGGAACTGTCGGGCCTGAAACTGGGCCGCGACATTGAGATCGTGTACACGGGCCTGCGCCCGGGCGAGAAACTCCACGAAGAACTGTTCACGCGCGAAGAGCAGCGCACCGCCACCGTGTACGACAAAATCTTCATCGCGCAGTCGGCGCCGGTGGACGGCGAGCGGCTGTACCGCATGATTGACCTGCTGGCCGAGCACGCGGCGCAAATGGACGAAGCGGCCATCCGCAGGACGCTCCGGCAATTGGTGCCCGACTTCCAGGAGGCCGATGTGCCCCTGCTGGAAGGCGGGTCGTAGACAGCCGGCGGTGGACGCGGTGATACCGACCTCACCCCCTCATTCCCCCTCTCCGCGGGCGGAGAGGGGGAGGCCGAAGGCCGGGGGTGAGGTGCGCGTGCGCCCGACGCTGAAGCATCGGGCGGAACGGGCGAAGCCCTGCGGGCGCCGGTTCGCTCGTAGGGGCAACCCGCAGGTTGCCCCTACCATTTTCCCCGCCGC
>DAOTVT010000111.1:0-3357 GCA_034436295.1 Anaerolineae bacterium
CTCCTCGCTGACGCCAAGCGACTCCGCAAGTTCGGGCAGGGGCCACGTTTGGCTGTCTTCATCCGAGGCCAGGCTGCGGATCGTCTCCCTTACATAATCCTCGCCCTCAACCTCTCCGAACCCACTCGCCTCTTCCGGCAATTGCCTCTCTATCTCCTGGGCGATCTCCGATGCCGGGGGCGCTTCCGGTTTGATCGGAGGGGCTTCAGGTTTCGGTGGCGCGGCAGGTGAAGGTGCGGTGGGCGTCAAGAGTTCGCCGTTCGGCCCAAGCGCAACCTCCGCCGCCTTCTTGAGTGTCAGGCGGTTCTTGGTCGCCACGTCCACAATATGGATGGCCGCGTCCTTCAGGCGCTGTGCCTCTTCAGCAGGAATGCCGAAGTGTGCGCCGAGTATATCGGCGGGCAACGCCTTGAAGTCCTCCGGCCTTTCCAATAAGAGAGAGGCTAGGTTTACGGCTCGCTCCGCAAAGGTGTCGCCTTGCAGACTTTGGGCCACCAAGGGAGATATGGCCGTGGGCTTTGGCTCGGCGGCCTTCTGTGGCGCAGGTGTTACCTCGGCGGGCTTCTCCGGCGCAGGTGTTACCTCGGCGGGCTTTTGTGGCGCTATGCTCCCCGCTTCAGGTTTTGGCGGCGGTGATACCACCGGCTGCCCTTGACGACTAGGCGCAGTTCCAACAATGCTCGGCGTTTTTCTGCCGCTGACAATTTCTTGTAGGTTGTCTCGGAGTTCTCGGCTGATCTCTTGCGCGACTCTGTTGACCGGTTCGCCATCTGCAATTCTCCTTGCGCCCGCGTCCAGCATATCGCTGATCGGGCCTTTGGTGTTCTTGAGCGTCTCAAAGACATCTAGGACTTGATCCGCTTCAAGTTTCGCGTGTTTGCTTGCGGCCTCGGCGATGATATTGCCCACCTCTTCCAGTGTGGTTTTGTGCCGGACGGCCGTGCCGAGGGCGCGGCGCGCCGTGCGCAGGCTTTCGGTGATTTCGGCGGCAAGTTCGGCGCGCTCCAAGGCCAGGCTCTGGACAAACGCCTCTTCTCCGAAGAGGGTGTTTTGCACAACGGTCTGACTGGGCGCGCTGCTGTACTGCTCTATGAGTTCACGCACCACGTCGTCGTTGATGCGCTTACCACGGGCGGCGGCTTCCTCTAGCCTGGAAACGATCTGATATTGCACGTCCTTGTCCGGGATGGCCTTGCCGAGCATGACGCCCCGTGTCTCCGTAAGGCGTCCGTCCACGACACGGGCGAAGACGGCATCGTGGAGGTTGGCAAGGGCAAGCCCCTGATCTGCGACAGCGTGCTTGAGGCTTATGCCGTACTGCTTCAGATCATTGAGGGTTAGACCGGAATCCCTAAAAAACTTGGCGGCGTCAATGGCCGTCCCGTGGCCTGCGGCGATATTGCAGAGCGCGCCGATGGCGCGTGCCTCCTCCGCGCTTTTTGCATGGATGACCTCCACGGGCACGGTCTTTCTGCCCGCGCGCCTGGCGAGGCCAAAGCGTTGGTGGCCGTCAATGACCCACCATTGCTTTGTCTTTTCTTCGTACCATATACGGAGCGGCTCCGCGAATTCCTCTTTCCAGGCAACATCGGCCAGCGTACCAGTCTCGCCTGCCAGATTGACCCGGACCTTGTATTGAAACCGCGCGGGGTCTACGTCCAGTCGTTCCAGAGGGAAGTTGTCAATGAATCGCTGTCCAGGTGCGGCTTCGGCTTCCAATGCCTGGGGCGTGATGGCTTCCGTGGGTTGAAGTTGCACAACCTCATCCAGGGTCGTGCCTGTCTCCTCAATCGGCTTGGTCAATTCCTCTGGAAGCGGCTCTTCGGGTAGCGCCTGTTCCGGCGCAGCCTCTTCGGGCAGGGCTTCTTCGGCGACAGCCTCCTCTGGCATAACCTCTTCCGCGACGGCCTGTTCAGGCAGGGCCTCTTCGGGCGGAGTCTGTTCTGCGACAATCTCCTCTGGTGCGGTCTCTTTCGCAATGGCCTGTTCGGGCAGGGCCTCTTGGGGGAGACCCTTGATCGCGGGGTAGATTTCCTCTATGGGTCGGACGCCGTGCTTTGCGAGATAATCGTCGGCGATGTCGCGCAGCCAGGTCGCCGTCATCTGTTCCGGTTCAAGCGTGGGCTTGGGTGTCTCGGCGATCCATTGCCAGGTGTGCTGACGGGGATTGAACTTATAGGGCAGGTGGCGTTTGACCTTTGCGTACAGGAGGTTTGCGGTTTCCCAGGGTATATTCCAGAGTTGGACGGCAAGGGCCGGAGCGTCCGTCTCCAAATCTCCGCGCTTGCGCATCTGGTACATGAGTTGCCCCATGGCGTCGCGGAGGGCGTCCTGGACGCCTTCATGGGATATATCCACGCCGTACTTCTCGCCAATGTAGGCCATAATGGTATCCTGAAGCGGAGTATGGCCCGCATAGGGAAGTACCGGGTCCCGCATGAGAACGTGTCCGAACCCTGATAACTCGTTGGGGGTGATCTTCTCCGTTGTCCCGTAGACCGGCATGGATTTGCGCAGTTCGGCCAGGTCAAAGATGCCGCGCGCACTTCGTTTGCGGGCCAATTTGAAGACCCCTTCCACAGCGATCCGCACGGCGCGCTCTAGTCGGCTCGTGAGTGTCTCGCCCGGCTCTATGGGCAACTGCTTGTAGAGTTGAGCAATGGGCAAGAACGTGAAGTATCCGCGCTTGCGAATCCTACGGAAATATTCCGACTGTTGCAGTTCTGGAATAAGGTCCTCCAAGCGGAGGCTATCTGTGCTACGTAATGCTTCCAGATCGGCGTAAGTGATGGGGCGGCTCTCTTCACCTCTTGCGAAGTAGGCTCCGCCCGGTATAGCGTCGCTTTCCGGTTCTGGTGGAATCTGCGCTTTCGGGATGCGGGGCGCAGGCGGCGCGGCCTCTTCACGCAATGGTTCAGCAGGCGGGATTTCCTCCGGCCTGGCTGCGGGCGGCGCGGTTTCTTCGGGTGCGGTGATCTCCGGCGCAGCCTCTTCACGCAATGGTTCAGCAGGCGGGGTTTCCTCCGGCCTGGCCGTGGGCGGCGCGGTTTCTTCGGGTGCGGGCTTTACCGTCGGTGCGGGGGTTTCTTCGCGGAGGAGGGCGTTTTGGCCTTGCGGGGTGAAGCGGAGTTTGTGCTTGCCCGTAACCTCAAAATCCTGGGGCAGGCCGTACAGCATGTCCACGCGATCGCCCTCGCCAGCGGCCGCCCTGGCCGCACTCTTTGAGGTATAACCGATCTCGCCCGCGCGCATTCCGACGTTAGGCGGCGCGTCCTTCGGCCTGACGGCGTACAAGGGGAACTCGCCCTTATCGTTCATGGGCTTGATGCCATGAAGTTGCATTTCTTCGGGTGTCAG
>DAOTVT010000112.1:0-37676 GCA_034436295.1 Anaerolineae bacterium
CACACGGCCCATGCAGAACCCCCGCCGCGTTACCCTGAGCAACGGGCGGCCCGCGCTCAAGGGCACCTGCCCCGTCTGCAACACCGGCATGTTCCGCACCATCAAGTTGTAGGTGCAAGAGGCACCGCAAGGGAAATATCATTTCGTAGAGGAGGTTTCCCATGGCAAGCATTATGGACATTGAAGGCATCGGCGAGCATTACGCAGAAATCCTCAAGACCAAGGCGGGCATCCGCACCACCGAGGCGCTGCTCAAGGCTTGCGCCACGCCCGCCGCGCGGCAGGAACTGGCCGAGAAGACCGGCATCTCCCCCAAGTTGATCCTGGAGTGGGCCAACCTGGCCGACCTCATGCGCATCAAAGGCGTCGGCGAGGAATACTCGGACCTCCTGGAAGAGGCCGGCGTGGACACGGTCAAGGAACTCAAGACGCGGGTGCCCAAGCACCTGTACGAGAAAATGGCCGAGATCAACGCCGAGAAGCACCTGGTGCGGCGACTGCCCACCCTCCACATGGTAGAGTCATGGGTGGAGCAGGCCAGGCACCTGCCTCCGGCGCTGGAGTACTAGCCCCGGAGTTTGCGTCCGGCCCCCGTGCCGGTTGTCCCTTGCCATAGGCAACCCACCGCGCGATCCGCGAGTAGCGCGAAGGACCGCGAACCACGCTTCGCGTCTATTCGCGTGCTCCGCGGGTCGTATATTCTCGGGCGGAGGTGAACCGTGCAGGAACGGTTAGGCGAGTTCTACCTGGGCAAGAAGTACGACATCCAGTCGCGGCAAATCCTGGACGAACCGGTGCTGTACGACGCCCGCGACCTGACGACCCATGCCGTGTGCATCGGCATGACCGGCAGCGGCAAGACCGGCCTGTGCATAGACCTTCTGGAAGAGGCCGCGCTGGATGGCATTCCCATCGTCGCCATTGACCCCAAAGGCGACCTCACCAACATGCTCTTGACCTTCCCCGACCTGCAACCCTCGGACTTCCGTCCCTGGATCAACGTGGACGACGCGCGCAGAAAGGGCCTGACCGAAGAAGCCTACGCCGAGCGCACGGCCAAGCAGTGGGCCGACGGGCTGGCCCAGTGGGGCCAAGGCCCCGACCGCATTCGGCGACTGCGCGAGGCCGCCGAGTTCGTCATCTTCACCCCGGGCAGCGATGCGGGCATTCCGGTGAACGTGCTCCGCAGCCTGCAAGCGCCAGGCGCCGCCATCGCCGACGACCCCGAGGCGATGGTGGACCGCGTGGAGGGGACGGTGTCGGCCCTCCTGGGCCTCGCGGGCATCAAGGCCGACCCCATCAAGAGCCGTGAGCACATCCTCCTGTCCACCATCTTCCAGGACGCCTGGCAGCAGGGGCAGGACATGGACATCGCCAAACTCATCGCGGCTATCCAGAACCCTCCGGTGCGCACCATCGGCGTCTTTGACGTGGACACGTTTTTCCCGCCCAAGGATCGGTTCGGGCTGGCGATGGCCCTGAACAACATCATCGCGGCCCCCAGTTTCCAATCGTGGACGCGGGGCGTGCCGCTTAGCCTCGCCGACATCCTCACCACGCCCGAGGGCAAGCCGCGCGTGTCCATCTTCTACATCGCCCACCTGAGCGACGCCGAGCGCATGTTCTTCGTTACCCTCCTGCTGGAAGAAGTGCTCAACTGGGTGCGGCAGCAGACGGGCACCACCAGCCTGCGCGCCATCCTGTACTTTGACGAGGTCTTCGGCTACTTCCCGCCGATTGAGAACCCGCCGTCCAAGAAGCCTCTGCTGACGCTGATGAAGCAGGCGCGGGCCTTCGGATTCGGCATGATGCTCACGACCCAGAACCCTGTGGATTTGGACTACAAGGGCCTGACCAATGCCGGCACGTGGATGATCGGGAAACTCCAGACCGACCGCGACAAGATGCGCGTGCTGGAAGGGCTACAGTCCGCCTCGGCCACCGCGGGCCAGATGACCGACCCCGCATACCTGGACAAACTCATCTCGTCGTTGGACTCGCGGGTGTTCATCCTGCACAACGTGCACGCCGCCGGGCCCGAAGTGTTCATGACGCGCTGGGCCATGGCCTACCTGCGCGGCCCGCTGACCAAGCCGCAGGTGAAGGCGCTCATGGACCCCGTGCGCGACCGGCTGCTGGCGAAGGCGGCAGTCGCCCCATCGCCTGCCGTCGCCGCGCCCAAAGCCGCTCCCGCCGTTGCCCGCGGCCTCCAGACGCAGCCCCCGCCGGTGGAGGCTGGCGTTACGCAGGTGTTCCTCCCCGTGGACATCTCGCCGCAACAAGCGGTCTCCGCCTATTCGGCCACGGCCGTGCGGCCGCTGGTGATGAAAACCAGTGTGTTGCGCTTCACCCCGATGGCACTGGGGCACGCGATGGTGCGCTTCGTGGCCACCGCTCAGGGCGTGGACACGCAGAAGGAGTACTGCCTCCTGCTGGAGCCTCCCGTTGAGGGCAGGGGCGTGGACTGGCAGGCGGCCACCGAGTGCATGGCGGATGTGCGAAAGTTGCCCTCGTATCCGCCGCAGGAAGCCGCCTTTGAACCCGTTCCATCGTCGCTGGCGCAGGCCGCCGATTACAAGGCGCTGGCGACTTCGCTCCAGGACTACCTGTACCGCTCGGCTACCCTCACCCTGCGCTACAACCGCGCGCTGAAACTGTACTCGCGCCCCGACGAGTCGGAACGCGAATTCGCCATACGATGCCAGGAAGCCGCCAGGCGGAACCGCGACGACGAGGTCGCCAAGTCCAACGCGACCTACGAGCGGAAGTTGGACCAACTGCGCGACAAGTTGCGCCGCGAGGAACAGAAACTCGCCAAAGACGAGGCCACCTACAGCGGGCGGAAGACCGAGGAAATCCTCACGGTGGGCGAGTCGGTCGTCGGGTTCCTGCTGGGGCGGCGCTCCACCCGCGTCCTCTCCACGGCCAGCCGCAAGCGGCGCATGACCGCCGAGGTCAAGACGCGCATGGAGCAGACCAAGCAGACCATCGCGCTGTTGCAGAAGGAAATCGCCGAGATGGAGCAGGAGCGCGACCAGGCGGCCAAGTCCATCTCGGATCGGTGGGCGGCCATCGCTGAGCAGACCGAGACCACCGACATACGCCCGCGCAAGGCCGATGTGGTGGTGGATCTCGTGGCGCTGGCATGGGCGCCGCAGTGGATCATCCGCGGCGCGACGCCCGACGGGACGGAACAAGAAGTAGTCCTGCCCGCGCGGCGGGATTAGGCGTCGCCTTCACGCGCGACGCATCTCCGAAGGTGCGTCGCACGGCCATCACGGCCTGCAATTCCTGCACGGCCTGTACCCCTGCGCGATCGCTTCCTCTCGGGTGGCAAAGCACACCCTGTTGGCGGGGTTCATCTGCGCGACAGAACTGCACCAGGCGTGGTGGAAGACTTTGGAGTTCTTGTTGCCGATGTAGGGGCAGTTGCCGGCCTGCTGCGCAGTCGGGGCCGGTTCCGCTCCCCAGAACCCGCGCCCGGCTTCGCGCGCCTCCCGCTCGCACGCCAGGAAAATGTTCTGATACTTCACATCGGGCGGATACGTGGCGACCGTCGCGTACCCCTGGCAGACCAACTCCCGGTTGATCATCGTGTCGCCGATCCAGACGTAGCGCAGCAACCGGCCGTAACGGTCCACCTCCGAGATGTCCTTCTCCAGTTCCACCGTCTGGCCGCTCACCAAAGCGGCGTTTCGCTCCGCTGCCTCGCGGCCAAAGGGTTCATCGGGCTCTGGCGTGTCTATGCCAATGTAGCGCACGTGATAGGTCCGCCCGTTGAGTTCCACAACGATGGTGTCGCCGTCTATGACCCGCACGACGCGCGCGACCTCAACGCGGCCTTTGCTGGGCGCTGCCTGCGTGCTCGTGGGCGGAACCCGGGGCGTCATCGGGGGCTGGGGCGACACGGCGACGCCACGCGTAGCCGTCGCGGGGATGCGGGAGGGCGTTGCGGCGGGGAGATGCGTCGCGGCCTGGGCAGGCGACGTGGCGTACTGCCCAGGCGGGGCGCCTCCCGAACAGGACGGGACTCCGCCCGCCAGGGCGAGCGCGAGGCAAACCACGAGGCCGATTGCAGACGCAGCGCGTCGTGCCTTCATCATGCGCTGGCAAACCCAAGTACCCACCAGCCGCCCCTCGGAACCGTACAGATGTGCCTCGTCGCGGCTTCGCCGTTCGTGTAGATTCGAGTTATTCGTGGGTACGTCGCGGCGCGGTGTCGTCCTGCGGCTCCTCTCCCCGCTTGTCCCAGCCGTCCGGCTCCAATCGGTAGCGCAGCGCCACCGCCCCGATGACCGACACCACCACGAACAGGAACAGCGCCGCCAACACGCCCGACAGCACCATGACCCCCGCCATCACGACCACGATGACCAGCAGAACCAGGTTGAACAGCGGTCGGGACACGGCCAGGATCGCCGCGTTCTTGAAAAGCGCCCACACGCCCTTGTCCCGCTGGTACACAAGCAGCGGGAACAGGTAGAACTGCAGCGCCAGCCACACGAACCCCACGAAGGCCCACAGGATGACCAGCAACCGCAGGTAGGGATCGGTCTGCCGACTGTAGAACAGGAGATTCATCGCGAGCACCAGCCATCCCGCAAGCGAGAGGACGGCCACCTTCCAACTGGGCCAGAAGTAGATGCGGAAGCCCTCCCAGAAGTCGCGCGGCGCGAAGGCCAGGCCGTGGGCCACGCGGTGGGCGACAAACGCCGCGCCAGCCAGCGATGGCGGAATCGTAACGACGGGCAGGCACATGAGGAGGGTGAACGAATTCACCCCCAGAAGCAAGAACATCTCATCGTACACGTCGCGCAGACTTCGCCACACGACGCGAAACGCATCAACCACGACGAGGCTCCCGCTCGGCCAGACCGATGGCGACGAACAGCCACGGCGCCAACAGGCCAGCCCACACGCCCACCAGGGCGTAGCGCACGAAGCGGAACAGGTCGCCTTCGGGGAACACGAGTTTCAGCCCCAGGTACAGGGCGAGCAAGGGAATCACCCCGACCACGAACCGCAAGACCCGCTTCCACCACACGCCGTCGCTGCGGAACCGCACGAAGTGCTCCTCCACCACGAACCCAGGCAACATGCCAAAGGCCACGCCCGTGATCAACGCCGAGCCTTCCGAGGGGTGGAGCGCGAACAGAACCAGCGGCACCACCAGCGCAATGCCGAGTTGAATCCCCAGCGACAGGATCACCCCGCGCACCATGCGCCGCGCCCAGAAGTACAGCGCCATGAGCACAAGCCCAACCGCCCAGCCGCCCAGAACGTCCTGGGGAAAGTGCACGCCCAGGTAGATGCGCGACAGGGAAATCAACAGGATGAGCACGACGGAGACTACCCACATCCACGTGCGGCGCACCAGGGCCGCCATCGTGCCCCAGAAGACCAGCGACCCCTGCGCGTGCCCGCTGGGGAAGGACGGGCTGGTCTCTGGCAGGGGCGCGCGGATGCGGGGGTCAAACTCGTTGGGGCGGGGCAGACCGAAAGCGTCCTTCAGGATGCCGTTGACGTACTCGGACAGCAGAAAGACGATGGACAGCGCCCTGCCCAAATGCTTGTGGACGCACCAGTAGAGGATGGGGAGGAACAGGATATAGAACTGCTCCCTGCCCAGATAGGTGGCAACGGTGAACAGGACGTCCAGCGCGCCGTTGGAGAACCCCTGCACCCAGACGATGACATCGGCCCCCCAGGGCATCAGCGACCTCAGAAGTTCGGTCATCTCGCTACCTCCCGCTGCTCGTGGGCTAGAGCGCCGTTACCACAGCATAGACCAATTCGGCCGCGCCCAGCAAATCGGCAATGGCGATCTGTTCGGCGGTTGTGTGCACGTTGCTCATGCCCGTGCTCGTAACCACGCACTGAATCCCCTTGGCGTTGTACACATTGGCGTCGCTGCCCCCGCCCGACGACATCAAGACTGGCTCAACGCCCAGGCGCTTGCAGACCCCGGCCAGGTGGCGAACCCACGGATGATCGTCGGGGAGATAGTAGGCTTCGTAGGAACGGGTAACGTGAATCTCGGCCCTGGCCCCGTGGCGGGCTGCGGCGGCCTCAAACGCCTTCACCATGCGGCTCGTCTGGGCCGCCAGTTTCTCGCCCTTGAGGCTCCGCGCCTCGCCGGCAATCTCCACGCGATCCGGCACGATGTTCGTGGCAACCCCGCCCGCGATCTTGCCCACGTTGGCCGTCGTCTCGGCGTCTATGCGGCCCAGCGGCATCTGCGCGATGGCCTCGGCCGCGACGACAATGGCGTTGATGCCCTTCTCGGGGTCTGTGCCAGCGTGGGCCGCCTTGCCGTGGATCGTTACCGCCAGCGAGTCCTGGCACGGAGCCTGGCGCACCAGCGTCCCGATAGGCCCGCCCGAATCCAGCACCAACCCAACCTTTGCGCGCACCGCCGACACGTCCAGCCGCTTGGCTCCGATCAGCCCGCCTTCCTCGCCCACGCTGAAGACGATGTCCAGAGGGCGGTGGCGCGCGCCTGTGGCCTTGAGCCTGCGCAGGACTTCCAGCACAACCGCGATGCCCGACTTGCAGTCGCTGCCCAGAATCGTCGTGCCGTCGCTGGTGATGATGCCGTCCTGGATGCGCGGCTTGATTCCCCGCCCTGGCTCCACCGTGTCCATGTGCGCCGACAGCAGGATGGGTTCGCCCTCGCCGTCCAGCGCGGCGATGACGTTGCCCGCGGCGTCCGTGTGCACCTGCGCGCCCAGGTCGCGGAGCATCCCGAGGAGCGTCTCCGCCAACTGCTGCTCGTGGCCCGTCGGGCTGTCAATCTGAACCAGGTGCAGGAATGTCTCAACAATGGGGGGATTGTCGGTCATCGTTGTCTTCGCCCTCCTATGCGTTATGCGCCGCGAAAGGGCTGCTAGCGGCGCTCGGATTTCACGCGCTCCAGCATCTCCTGCGCGCTTTCGCGGGTGGTGTCGGTAACGCTGCCCAACATCTGGGCGATCTCGTCCACGCGGCGCGCATCGCGGATTTCCTCCACCCGCGTAACCGTGCGGCCCGCCACCACCTCCTTGCGGATGGCCAGGTGTCGGTCTGCATACGCGGCAATCTGCGGCAGGTGCGTTACGCACAAGACCTGATGCCGATTCGCCAGCGTCCAGAGTTTGCGGCCCACGGCCACGCCCACCCTGCCGCCGATGCCCGTGTCAATCTCGTCAAAGATCAGCGTTGGGGTCTGGTCGGCCTCCGACAGGACGGTTTTCAGCGCCAGGAGCAACCGCGAAGTCTCGCCGCCCGACGCGATCCGCACCATGGGCTTGAGCGGCTCGCCCACGTTCGGCGCCACGAGGAACTCCACGCGGTCAATACCTGTCGCGTCAAAGGCCAGCCGTGCGCCGTTCACTGGCACGCCGTCGGGGGCTTCATCCTGCGCCACATCCACCACAAACCGCGCCTTTTCCATCGCCAAGTCGGCCAGTTCGCGCTCCACCTCGGCCGAAAGCCGTTGCGCGGCCTCCTTGCGCGCGGCGGACAGGCGCGCCGCCTTCTCGCCGATTCGCTGCAACAGGCGCTGCTCCTCCGCTTGCAGTTCGGCGATGCGCTCCTCGCTGTGGGTGATGGTCTCCAACTCGTGGGCCGCGCGCCTGCCGAACTCCAGGACTTCCTCCACGGTGTCGCCGTACTTCCGTTTCAGGTTGAAGTAGAGGTTGAGCCGCTCTTCTACCCGCGCCAGTTTGGCAGGGTTGTACTCTATGCTGTCGCCGTAGTCGCGCAGTTCACGCGCCAGGTCGTCCAACTGATACTGCACATCGCGCACCGCCTGAAGCCAGGTTTCCCATCGCGCATCGTAGCGGCACAGGCCCGCCAGGCTCTGCTCAATCTGGCCCAGCAGGTCGGTGGCCGACAGTTGCTCTTCGCCGCCCTCGTACAGGCGGTGGTAGGCTTCCTCGGCGAGGGATTGCAACTGCTCGGCGTTGGCCAGGCGCGTGCGCTCCTGGAGGAGTTCCTCTTCCTCGCCCACGCGGAGGGCCGCCGCGTTGATCTCGCTGACCTGGTACTGGAGCAGTTCCACGCGCCGCGCCAGTTCGCGCTCGTCCTGCTGGAGTTCCCGCAGTTCCCGCCGCACGCCGCGCAGTTCGTGCACCAAGTCGGCCACTTCGCGCCGCGCGTCCATCAGGCCGCCGTAGCGGTCCAGGAAGTTGATGTGCTCCTGCACCCGCAGCAGGCTGAGGTGGTCGCCCTGGCCGTGAATGTCTATCAGGCGCTCGCCCACCATCTGGAACTGGCGCAGCGTTACGGCGCGGCCGTTGATACGGCAGATATTGCGGCCCTCGCGCCGCACCTCCCGCGAGAGGATGAGCGTCTCGCCTTCGCTTTCCAGCCCGCCTTCGGCCAGGATGGGGGCGATTTCGGCCTGCGCGGCCGCATCCAGGGTGAACGTCCCTTCCACCAGCGCGAAGTCGGCCTCGGCGCGGACAACGTCGGTATCGGCGCGCCCGCCGAGCAGAAGCGCCACCGCGTCCACGATGATGGACTTGCCCGCGCCCGTCTCGCCCGTGAGGATATGCAGGCCCGCGCCCAAGTGAAGGGTGAGTTCATCTATGATTGCGAAATTGCGGATGTGGAGTTCAGACAGCAACCCCGCCCTCCCCGCTCACGACCGTATCACCGCAGGCGGGCAATGGCCGCGCCCACGCCCAGCACCAGGTACAGCCCAACGGCCAGCAACTCATAGGGCGACAGAAGCGCCCGAAAGTCCCGCGCCAGCAGCGCGATGGTGACCAACGGCAGCAACGCCCCGATGACCATCGCCGCGCCCGTTACCGCCCACAGTTGGCGTCCCCGTCGGCGGCGCACTGCCCGAAAGATGATTTCGCCCAGCAACCCGCCCGCGGCGGGGCCAATGAAGATCATGAAGAACCAGCCCACCAGCGACGCCAGCAACCCCACCCCCGCGGAAAAGACCAGCGCCACGACGGCGGCGATGACATAGTCAGTCCAGACCGCGTTGTAGAAAATGGCGCTCTGGGCGCGGACGCAGTCGGGACACCGAAACCCCACGGGCGTCTGGATGGCGCAGCGCGGGCAGATGGGCGTGCCGCACCGATTGCAGCGCAGCGTGGTTTCCACGTCGGGGTGGCGCGCGCAATGCAGAATCTCCTCGGTCTCGGCCACGGCGCTCTCGGGCGCGGGGGCCAGCCTGGACGGGGGCTTGTACGCCTCGGGCACCTGCCCCTGGGCGATCAACTCGGCTTCGTGGCGCCGCACCCAGGCCAGGGCCGCTTTCACCTCCTCGTTGGCGGGGTCCAGCGCAGCGGCCCGCTCCAGGCAGCGGCGCTTCTCGCCCATGTCTCGCGTTACGCCGCTGAGTTCCAACCACACGTCGGCACGGTCGGGCGCGATCTCGGACGCGCGGCGGAACAACGACTCCGCCACCGAGTCCTCGCCCGCGCGGTGCGCCGCCCGCCCTTGCTGCAACAGTTCCTGAACCTCGTCCGCGGTCATTCTCCCGTCTCTTCGCCGTGATTGATGGTAAGCCGCTTCATCAGGCTGCGATAGAAATACGTGCGCTCGCGGGTGCGGATGAAACGGGCCACGTGCGCGCTCGCTGTTACGCGAACGTTGTCGCCGTCCATGACCGCCACCTCAAACTGCCCGTCCACGGTGAGCATGGCCCTGTGGTCTGTGGAGACCTCAATGCGCACCGAAGCCCCCTGCGAGAGGACGATGGCGCGATCCAGGCTCAAATGCGGCGCGATGGGAATCACCAGGATGTTCTTGAGTTCGGGCGGGAGGATGGGGCCGCCCGCTGCCAGCGCGTAGGCCGTAGAACCCGTGGGCGTGGCCACGATGATGCCGTCGGCCGCGTAGGTGGTCATGTACCCGCCGTCAATGTACGTGGCCAGGCGCACGATGCGAGCCAGCGCCCCCCGACTGACGACCACTTCGTTCAGGGCCTCGTAGGCGTTGAGGTGGTTCTCGCCCCGCAGCACCTCCGCATGGAGCATCATCCGCTCCTCTATCCAGAAGTTGCCCTCCAGGATCGCGGGAAGCCGCTCGCGCCAGACCGTCGGCTCAAACTCGGAGAGGAAGCCCAGGCGGCCCACCTTCATCGCCAGGATGGGCACGCCCGTGCGCGCGGCCATACGCGCCGCCCGCAGGACGGTGCCGTCGCCGCCCAGCGTGAGCAGCAAGTCCAGGTCGCAGACGCGGCCCTTGACCTCGTCCTCGTCCCAGGCCGAACACAGCCAGGGCGACAGGCCCCGCTCGCGCAGGAACGCCGCGATCTCCTCACCCAGGGGCAGCGAAGCGGGCAGTTTCGGGTGAAAGAGAATCCCTATGCGCTTGAAGGCAACCTTCTCATCGGCCACGTGCGCGGTCTCGCACTCCTCTCGGATTCACAGGGTCATTATAGCCAAAGGCGGCGCAGGCGCAAGGGCCGGGCGCGAACGATAGTGTATACATTTCGGTGGAAACTTGCCAGACCGATGAGCGGCAGCATGAAACGCATAGAGCGTAGGGCAGGTTTCCATACCTGCCCCCTCTGCCTTCGGCGGCTATGGAAAGCCGCCCTACGTGTCTTGGCATTGCGCCTCCAACCCATGGCGAGCACGGGATCGGTTTCCATACCTGCCCCAACATCTGTGGTCTGCGTTACGCAATTCCCACCGAAAAAGACACTCTACCGCGAAAACGATTCGGTTCTACTTCCCGTTGGCGAGTCCATGCGGACAGATGCCATCCTGCGCCACTGCGGGCGAAGCGGGCGAGGGCGCATCGCCCCTAGCCCTCCGCTTCCCCCTCGCCGCTCGCGGAGAGGGGGACCGAGGGGGTGAGGTCCGCGCATCGCACCCTGCCTTCCGCTTCCCCCTCGCCGCTCGCGGAGAGGGGGACCGAGGGGGTGAGGTCAGCGCATCGCTCCTAGCCCTCCGCTTCCCCCTCGCCGCTCGCGGAGACGGGGCCGAGGGGGTGAGGTCAGCGCATCGCCCCAGCCTTCCGCTTCCCCCTCGCCGCTCGCGGAGAGGGGGACCGAGGGGGTGAGGTCAGCGCATCGCCCCCAGCCTCAAGCCAGGCGCTGGTCGCAGTTGTCCCGCTGGCCGCACCGCAGGCACTTCTGCGCCGACTCGTGATTGCGCTGGGCCGAGCCTTCGGCGTGCGCCTGCCGCATGGCCGCCAGCGTATCCAACAGCCTGCGGCGCAGGGAGTCATCATAGGGAATCTGAAGCGTGGCGTTGTCGTAGCGGAGAAGGCCGTAGGGCGGGCGAACGCCGAACGTCTCTTCGGCCAGCAGGCAGTAGGCGGCCAGTTGCAGCACATGCCCCTCGTAAGGCTCGGCGGGAGCCTGCCCCGACTTCACCTCCACAGGAACGCGCGCGCTCCCAACCCGCACCAGGTAGTCGGGCCTGCCCGTGAGGCCGTAGCGCCGCGAGTACAGGGGTTCGCGCGTGCGTTCCCACCTGCCCGTGTCGCCGTACACCAGGCGGCCGCGCGGCAGTCCCGCCGAGGCCCACTGCCTGCGCGCCCACAGCCAGAGGGCCAGCCCCACGACGAGCAAGAGCAGCGCGGCAAGCGCGATGAGCGGCGTCGGCATCTCACCCTCCCCACACGCGGGCGACTGCCCACACCGCCAGCGCCAATGCCCCCAGAATCGCCAGGAGCACGCCCACCCGCCGCAGGACGAGCGCCAGGTACACCCTGCGCCCGTGGCGGCGATGGGCGTCGGTACCCGCTTCCAGGTACGCGACGTTGGCCGACGGCAGGCCCAGGACGCTGCCCAGGTACCAGGCCCTGGCGCAATACGCGAACTGGCCGATTTCGCTCGCCCGAATCACGCGGTGCGATGGTTTGGACACCGTACACTCCCCCGAACCTTTCACCGCCGAGCACGCGGGGCGCTTCTCTCCGCAACCCCTGCGCGCTCGGTTGTGAGACTCAAAGCGGCAACCGTTGCGCCCCAGCCACCCACGCGGCCGCGACGACCGCGCCCAGCAGCAGGCCGCCCAGGGCGTCGCCAGCGTAGTGCACGCCCAGCGCCACCCGCGCCGCCGCCACACCCAGAGCGCACGCGGCGACCGCCAATGCAACGCACGGATACGCCGCGCCCACGACCACCGCCACAGCCGCCACCCGCGCCGCGTGTCCCGATGGGAACGAGTAGCGATCCATGGAGCGCGAGTAAAGGGCGAAGCCATGCCCATCGGGGCGGGGCCGTCGCACCAGCCGCTTGACCACCGCCACGAGAATGCCGACGGTCAGCACCGCGGCGGCCGTGCGGACGGCCACGGCGCGCAACCCGCTTCCGCCCCACGCATACGCCCCGACGAGAATGGCCGCCCACAGCGGGCTATCTCCCAGATGGGCCACCACCAGCGTCCCCAGGCGAAGCCAGCGGCGGCCTTCGGGAATCCGCAACCCGCGACTGACCCGACCGTCCAGCGCCGCCGCGGCCCGCCGCAGGGTCATTGTCGGCGCGCCTCCATGTAGCGAATCACCATGTCCAACTGGTGCGGCTTGTCCACATCCATCGCCAGTTCCCAGTCGGGCGACGCCACGACGCGGCCCTCCACGCCCAGAATCTCGCTGACGCGCCGCTCGGCGTCCAGGAGCGTCAGGCGGCGCAGGACGATGGCGAGCAGGAAGCGCGGGCCCAGGACGCGGGCCATCTTCAGCGCATCCTTGCGCTGCGCAATCAGGTCGCGCATCATCTGCACCTTCTGCATGGACAGGTCGGACCGCACCATGAACAGGTCGCCGCCGTCCCAGTAGCCGTCCTTGAGATGCGCGTAACTGCGGCCCGATCCTGGGAACGCCGCCTCCAGGATGGACTTCTCCACCACGGAGTAGAAGATATCGCCGCCGCGCCGCACGCACGTGTCGGCAAAGCGGGCCACCACAGGCCCCGTGAGGAGCGGGATGTCCGACGAGGCGATCAGGACATACGGCGACACGTGGCCCGTCGCGCGCAGCCACTCCAACCCCGCCAGCGTGTTCGCCACGATGTCGCCCTGGGCGGCCAGGCGCACCACCGGCCCCGCGAACGCGACTTCGTCATCGGGCCCCAACCCCACGCACACGATGCGGTCCACACACCCGCTGGCCCGCAGCGCCTCTTCCACGTACACAACCATGGCCTTGCCGAGTATCGGCAGCAGCGCCTTCTTGCCAACCGACTTGCCCTCCAGCAGGGGATCGGCCTCGCCTGCGGTCGCGCCCGCCAGGATGATGGCGTCCAGTTTCTCGGCGCTCATAGGGCCTCCACCGTCGGGCGCAGGTTCAGTTTCTGGAGCATGGCTTCAATCTCCGAATCGGCAAGCGGGCGGCCAAACCCCGCCAGGGCCACCAGGCACGCCTCCATCACATTCGTGCCGAAGGTGCGCCCCTCAAGCCGAGGCGTCGTCGTGGCCAAATAGCGCACGCCCGCATTCCGCAGCATCTGCACGTCGGCGGCGGTGGTGGTGTTGGTTACGACCACTTTGCCGTCCAGCCGCGCGGGCATGTGGCGGTAGATGTAGTTGAAGTCGCCCGCGATCACCGAAGCCCAGCGGTAGTATCGCTCAAACTTGGGCTTATTCTGGCGCTGCTTTTCGCCCGTGGGGTACAACATGCTGAAGGGAAGCCGCCCGAAGATCGGAAGGAGAACCGCCGCCAGGCGCTTCAGGTTTTTGATGCCCTTGATGGGGATGGGCAGGCCCAGCGCGAACATCAAGTCGCCGTACACGGTGTCGTAGCCCGCCTCGGCGAAGGACTGGGCCATGCCGAAACGGTCCGCCGCCGAGGTGATGAGGGCGGTCTTGGGCGAGATGGCGTCGCCGATCTCCGCCTCCACGACCTGCATCACGCGGCGCTCCAGCGTGTGCTTCAGCCCGCCGCCGTCCACGACGGGCGTCTTCTTCACCCCTGCCACCAGCGGCAGCACCGAGTACAGCGGGTACGACTTGTCGTCCACACGCAGGGCCAGGTCGGTGCCGCCGACGCCGAAGGCATCCACCTGCCCGTCCAGGTCGCGGTACATCTGCTGGGCGCGGCGCATGTCGCCGTCGGTGCCGATGCGCTCTATGCGGATGCGCTCGCCGAGCAGTTCCACCTCCACGACGTGATCGCGGTGCGAACTCCCCAGGCTGATGCTCACGACTCGTCTCACGCACGCCTCCTTTGTCTCTGAAATTCCGCACCTTCGCCGGCATGCCGCGTGAGCATCCTACAGCGCCTCAAGCCGACGAAAGATCACCTCCAGGTTTCGGCGGTAGAAAGCGAGGTCAAAGAGAGCGTCCAGGTCTTCGGCAGAAAGGTAGCGGGAGACGCCCCGATCCTCCAGCGCCTGGCGGAACTCCCGACCCTGCCGCCAGGCGTCCATGGCCGCGCCCTGAACCAGCGCGTAGGCTTCGTCGCGGGCCACGCCCTTCTCCACCAACGCCAGCATCACCCTCTGCGAAGCGAATAACCCGCGGGTGAGGGCCAGGTTGCGGGCCAGATTCTCCGGAAAGACCTCCAGGCCGCCCAGCAAAGCGCACGTCCGATCCAACATGTAGTCCAGCAGCGAGGTGGCCCCAGGGAGGATGATGCGCTCCGCAGAGGAATGGCTGATGTCGCGCTCGTGCCACAGCGCGATGTTCTCAAGAGCCGTCGTCAGGTAGCCGCGCAGGATGCGGGCCAGGCCGCATATCTGCTCGGCCTGCACGGGGTTGCGCTTGTGCGGCATGGCCGAGGAGCCTTTCTGCCGTTCGCCGAAAGGCTCGGCGGCCTCCATGACCTCCGTGCGTTGCAGGTGGCGCACCTCCGTGGCGAATTTCTCCAGCGACGCCCCCGTGATGGCGATGGCCGCCAGGAGTTCCGCATACCGGTCGCGCGGCACGATCTGGCTGGACACAGGCTCCGCGCGCAGGCCCAACTTGCCGCACACGTACTCCTCCACAAACGGCTCCACCGTGGCGTAGGTGCCCACCGCGCCCGAAATCTTGCCCACCGCCACGGCCTCGCGCGCCTGGCGCAGGCGACGCCGATTGCGGTCCATCTCAAAGGCCCACAGGGCGAACTTCAGCCCCAGGGTGATGGGTTCGGCGTGCACGCCGTGGGTGCGGCCGATCATCGGCGTGTCCCTGTAGCGCAGGGCCTGCTCTTTGAGCACGGCCACCAGGCGGCTGGCGCCGTCAACGAGCATCTCGGTCGCCTGCGCCAGGAGCACCGCCTGGGCCGTGTCCACGATGTCCGAAGAAGTGAGGCCCAGGTGCAGGTAGCGCGCGTCGTCGCCCAGGCTCTCGCCCACGTCGGTGAGGAAGGCGAGCACGTCGTGGCGCAAATCGGCCTCCAACTCGGCGATGCGTTCGGGGCGGAAGCGCGCGTTGGCGCGGATGCGTTCGGCGGCGTCCGGCGGTATCTGCCCCAGGAGCGCCAGGGCCTCGCAGACCAGAATCTCCACGCGCAGCCACTGGCGATATTTGTTCTCCGTCGTCCACAGGTCGCGCATGGCCGGGCGCGCGTATCGCTCAATCACCCTCGCGCCTCCACGATGGTTTCATCGCGCTCCGGGCCCACGGAGATGATGCGGATGGGCACGCCCAGGCGATGCTCCAGGTAGGCCACATAGGCGCGCGCGGCCGGGGGCAGCGCCTGGCGGCTCCGCACATGGGAGATTTCGCTCTGCCAGCCGGGCAGCGTCTCGTATTCCGGCTCGCACAGGGCCAGGGTGCGCGCCTCGGTGGGGAAATCCGTGAGCCTTTCCCCCTTGCACCGGTAGGCGACGCAGACCCGTATCTCCGGGAACGCCCCCAGAACGTCCAGTTTCGTCAGCGCCAGTTCGGTGATGCCGTTGACGCGGATGGCGTAGCGCAGCGCCACCAGGTCCAGCCAGCCGGCCCTTCGGCGGCGGCCGGTCGTCGTGCCGTACTCGCCGCCAATGACGACCAACTGCTCGCCGGTGTCATCGGTCAGTTCGGTGGGGAATGGCCCCATGCCGACCCGCGTCGCGTAGGCCTTGGCCACGCCGATGACGCGGCTCACCTGGCCCGGGCCGATGCCCAACCCCGTGAGCGCGCCGCCCGCGACCGGGGAGGAACTGGTAACGAACGGATAGGTCCCGTGATCCAAATCCAGCAGCGTGCCCTGCGCCCCCTCGCACAGGATGGTCTTGCCCTCGGCGAGGCGCTGGTGCACCAGGCACACCGTGTCGGCGATGTGCGGGCGGAGGCGCGCCGCGTACTCCTGGTACTGCAGCACGATGGCCTCCACCCCCGGCTCATCCAGGCCGTAGGCGCGGAAGAAGGGGCGTTTCTCCTCGGCGCGGGCGCGGATGATGGCGGCCAGGTGGTCGTCGTCCAGCATGTCGCCCACGCGGATGCCCATGCGGGCGGCTTTGTCCGCGTAGGCGGGGCCGATGCCCCGGCCCGTCGTGCCGATTCTGGAGCCGCCGCGCGCGGCTTCCTGCGCCGCATCCAGCGCAATGTGCCACGGCATGATGAGGTGAGCGGCGCTGCTCACGCGCACCCGCGAAACATCCACGCCGCGGGCGGCCAGGCCATCCAGTTCCTGCACCAGCCGCGACGGGTTGATGACCATCCCGCTGCCCAGAATGCACTCGGTGCCCGGGTGCAGCACGCCCGACGGCACCAGGTGGAGCGCGAAGCGTTCGCCCCGAACGATAACCGTGTGGCCTGCATTGTCGCCCCCGCCGTAGCGCGCCACAACATCAACCTGCGCGGCGAGGAGGTCGGTAATCTTGCCTTTGCCTTCGTCGCCCCATTGGGCTCCCACAAGAATGATGGCAGGCATCGGGCCTCTGCTCCTTCCGCGCTACTCGCCCAGCATCCGCACGGCCAGGGCGGCATAGACCTGCGCAGCGGCCACCAGGTCGGCCACCTTCACGTGATCGTCCACGGTGTGGGCCAACTTCTCGTCGCCCGGGCCGAAACCCACCGTCGGGATGCCGGCGACGCCCATGGTATAGACGCCGTCGGTGGAGAAGGCCCACCGCTCCAGGCGAGGCTTGTACCCCAACGTCTGCTTCACCGTCTGCGTTACCGCCTGCACCAGCGGATGGTCTTCGGGCACAACCCACGCGGGGTAGGAATCGCGCACGCGGGCGCGGTAGCCCGTGTAACTCACGATGTCCCACTCGCTCACCGCCACGTCCGCCTTGAGCCGCTCCCGCGCCACGATGTGCTGAATCTCGGCCAGGGCTTTCGCCTCCGTCTCGCCGAGCGTGAGCCTGCGGTCCAGGTAGAACGTGCACACGGCGGGGATGGCGTTGCGGCTGCCCGCCATGCTCTCAATCTGCGTAACCGCCAGCGAGCCAGGCCCAAGGAACGGGTCCGACAGGAATTTGGGGGCCAGGAGTTCGGTCTCAAAGATGATGCGGGCCGCCGCGTTGATGGGGTTGCGTCCGCGTTCGGGCGAGCAGGCATGGCACGTGCGCCCGTGGGTCGTAACGCGAATCTCCACCCGGCCCCGCTGGCCCCTGGACACCTGCAGGTTGGTCGCCTCGCCCAGCACGACAAAATCCGGGCGGATGCCTTCCTCCTCCACGAGCACCTTCATCCCCAGCCCTTCGGCCGGTTCCTCCTGCACCACCCCCACCACGTAGAGCGTTCCCCGCAGCCGAGGGGCGCGGGCCTGGATGGCGGGCGCGCAATGGACCATGGCCGCCAGCGCGCCCTTCATGTCCACCGCCCCCAGGCCGTACAGGATGCCGTTCTCCAACTCGGCGGCGTAGGGGGCGCGCGTCCACTGCTTGGGGTCGCCCGGGCCTACCGTGTCCATGTGGCCGTTGTACAGCAGGATGGGCGGCTCGCCGCTGCCCAGCCGCCCCACCACGTTGCCGATTCGGTCCGTGAAGACATTCTCCCAGCCCAGCCGCCGCATCTCCTCGGCGAGCCGCTGCGCCAAAGCGCCCTCCTGCCCGGAGGGGCTGGGAATTCGGATCAGGTCCTGCGCGAATCGCACCAGCGCATCCGTATCAATTTCCTTCCAGCGGTTCATCCTCCCCCTCGCACATGGGAAACGGCGATCTCACCGTTGCGCGCCGCCCGCAGGCGCTAGTAGGCTCCCCTGGCGAAGATCACCTGCGGGATCGTGCGCAACAGAATCTTGAAGTCCAGAAAGAGCGACCAGTTCTCAATATAGTACAAGTCCAGGAGCACCATCTCGTCAAAGGTCAAGTCGCTGCGCCCGCTCACCTGCCAGAGGCCCGTGATGCCCGGAGCCACGGCCAGCCGCCTGCGATGCCAGTCCTGGTACTGCTCCACCTCGCGCGGCAGGGGCGGGCGCGGCCCCACCAGGCTCATCTCGCCCTTCAGCACGTTGTACAACTGGGGCAGTTCGTCCACGCTGGTGCGGCGGAGGATGCGGCCCACCCGCGTGATGCGCGGGTCGTTTTTCATCTTGAACAAAGGCCCCGACGCCTCGTTGTGCGCCTTGAGCGTCTCCAACTGCTCCTCGGCGTCCTTGTACATGGTGCGGAACTTGTACAGCGTGAACCGCGACTCACCGCGGCCCACGCGCTCCTGTCGGAACAGGATTGGCCCCGGCGAGTCCAGCCGTATGGCCAGGGCGGCCAGTGCCATGAAGGGAGCCGTGAGAATCAGGACGACGGCAGCGCCGATGATGTCCAGCACGCGCTTGGCGATCTGCCCGGCGGTGCTGATGCGCGGCTCCTGCACCGACAGCAGCGGCAGGCCGTTGAGGTTGTCCATGTCCAGCCGCCGCACGGACATCTGAAACAGGTCGGGCACGATGCGGGCGCGAATGTCCGAGCGCGCACACTCGTTGACGATGCGCAGGATCTTGCGATGGTACATCCAGGGCAGCGTTACGATGACCTCGTCCACGTTCCCCGCGGCCAGAATCTGCGGCAGGTCATCCACCGTGCCCAGCCCCGAGAACCTGCCCACGGCGCCATTGGCCTTCCTGGGGTCGTCGTCCACGTAGCCCACGATGCGGTAGCCGAGTTCGGGCTGGGCCACGATGTTGCGCATGATCATGCGGCCCGTCTCGCCGGCCCCCACCACGAGCACCCGATCCACGCCGACCCCCCGCCTGCGCAACGCGTTCAGAATCCAGTTGCGCACGGCGCGGCCCAGGCCCAAAACCACCACAACCGCCACCGCTGCGTACAGAAATATCAGGCGGGAATACAGCGGCGAGCCAGAAACGAAGAAGAACACGATGAGCAGAATCACCCCGTTCGTCGTGCCGTTGAGGATCGCATACACCTCGTCCAGCCACGGGCGGCCTCGGCGCACCTCATACACCCGCTCCAAGAGGAAGGTCAGCAAGAGCACCCCGGTGAAGAGCGCGGCAATGGGGATAAACGTCTGATAGGGCACGTAGTACTCGTCAATGACCGGGCGGGGCCATTCCAGTTGGTAGCGCACGAAGTAGGCCAGCGCGAAGGCCACGTTGATGAGCACGATGTCGGTTAGAGCCGTGAGCAAGGCCACGGTCTGACGGTAACGCTTAGACATGCCGCATCTCCGACATGACGCTTTCGTATGCCCGCACGGTGGCCTGGGCCGTGCGCTCCCACGTGAACTCACCGGCGCGGCGCAGCCCCCTTTCGCGCAGGCGGGTTGCCAGCGCCGCATCGCTTAGAATCGCGCCCATGGCCTCCGCCAGGGCAGGCGCGTCGTCCGGCGACACCGTCAGCCCCGCGCCCCCGACCACCTCGGGCAGCGACGCGCGATCCGACACCACGACGGGCGTCCCGCACGCCATGGCTTCCAGCGGCCCCAGGCCAAACCCCTCGTACAGCGACGGGTACACGAACACATCCGCCCCATTATACCACAAAGGCAATTCCTGTCGCGGCACGAAGCCAGGGAAAAGCACGTCCGACCCCAACCCCAGGCGCTCCACCGCCTCAAAGATAGGCTCGTACATCCAGCCCTTGCCCCCCGCCACGACCAGTTTGTGGGAAATGCCCTGCCTCTTCAGCAGCGCATACGCTTCCAGAAGACGCACCACATTCTTGCGCGGTTCCAGCGTGCCCACGAACAGGATGTAGCGCGCAGGCAGCCCCCTGGCTTCGCGAAAGGCCGCAACCTCGCTCGCGGGAATGGGGCGGAAGATGTCGTCCACGCCGCAGTAGGCCAGGTGAATCCTGTCGCGCGGCACGCCCCACAGGCGGTGCAGGTCATTGGCCGTGTTCTGGGAGATGGCGATGACCGCGCGGGCCTTGCGAACCGACCGCCGCGTCATGGTGGTCAGATACCACCGGTTGAACGGGCGAAAACTCTCCGGGAACAGCGCAAACGAGAGATCGTAAACCGTTACGACCGAGGGCACAGGAGCAAGCACCGGTGTTACGAAGGCCATGGCATGGAGCAAATCCACGCGGCGGCGGGCCAGTTCCAGCGGCAAGAAGGTCTGCTCCCAGAGGATACGCACAGGCGGGCGCGACGTGGGCAGGCGCGCAGGCACGACCTCCATTCCGTCCGCACGGAACGTCCTGTCGGCCACGAAGGCGATGTACGTGTGCGCACCCACGCGCGGTAGGTGGACAAGGGTTTGATGGATGTAGTGCGCGATGCCTGCCCCGCGATAACTGTCGGACAGGGACAAAAGTTGAGCGTTCAGGCCAATTCGCACAGGCGCTGCCCCACCTCCGGATGCCCTTCGGGATGTGATGCCTGCCCGCATTATAGCCGCCCCGCGCCCGAAGCACAAACACGCAGGCGGCGGCCCAGGCCCCAAGGGTCTCCGAGACCCTTGGGGTCTTCAACGCCAGCCCGGTGCTTCAGCGTCGGGCACAATACCGTTCGTGTAGATTCGTGTTATTCGTGGATGACCGCGCCTGCCTCACCGATCCAGCATCTCCCGATACACGCGGTAGGTCTTCTGGGCCACCTGCGCGTGCGTGAACTCGGCCAGGACGCGCGCCCTCCCGGCCACGGCCAGATGCCCCCACAGGTCGCGGTCGTCGCGCAGCCGGGCGAGCGCCGCCCGCAACGCCTCCGCGTCGCCCTCCGGAAAGACCAACCCGGCCTCGCCGATGACGTTGGGAATCTCGCCGCTGTCGGAGCCGACGACGGGCACGCCGCACGCCATGGCCTCTATGAGCACGCGCCCGAACTGCTCCTTCCAGTTGGGGCGCGTGAGCGAGGGCAGCACCAGCGCGTGCAGCCGCCGCAAGTGCGCGGGCATCTCCACCGAAGGCACCCGCGAGTAGAAGGCCACCCGCGACGCCAGCCCCATCGCCTGCGCCCGCGCCTCCAGTTCCGCGCGAGCCGGGCCGTCGCCCAGGTACACCAGCCGCCAATCCCCGCCCATCCCCGCCACGGCTTCCAATAGCAGGCCTACGCCCTTCTCCGGCACCATCCTCCCGATGAACCCCACGGTGAAGGGCGAGGCGGGATCGGGCATGTTCGCGTCGGGCGCGAAACGCTCGGTGTCCACGCCAAACTGCGGGATGACGGCGACCGGCCCCGAGAACCCCTTGGCCCGCAGCACAGCGACGGCCTCCCGATTCCCCGCGATGGCATAGGCCGCATGGCGGTAGTTGTACGCCTCCATCCGGCGGAACGGGGGCGGGTAGCGCCGCAAGATGTTCTGCCACGTGAAGAACAGCGCCCTCGCGCCGACCGCACGGGAAAGGCGCATCGCCTGCCACGTGGCCAGATTGTAGGGCTCCTCGTCTATGTGCACGATGTCGGGGCGAAAGGCGCGCACGTGGCGGCCGAGCGTCGGGTAGAAGTGCAGGTGGTAGTTGCCGTTGAACGCGATGGGGATAGCCTCCAGGTCGTAGCCCTCGGTGTGCACGCGCTCCAGGGGCACGCGCCCGCCGCGGTCGTTCCACGACGGCGGCACCAGCACCTTCAGCGTTACGTCGGGCAGGCGGGCCAGTTCCTCCAATTTGCGCTGGTAGATGCCCACCAGGCACGCCTTTGAGATCATCAGGACGCGCATGGCTCACACCGCCTCAACTCACGCGAGGCACGCGCGCCAGGATTTCCGACACCACCTCGTAGTTGATGGTGCCCAGGCGCGCGGCCACCTCATCGGCGGTGATCTCCTCCTGCCCCTGCCGCCCGATGAGCACCACTTCGTCGCCCTGGCGCACGTCGGGGATGTGCGTAACGTCTATCATCGTCTGGTCCATGCACACGCGGCCTACGATAGGCGCGCGCCGCCCCTTCACCAGCACCTCGCCCCAATGCGCGGGGGCGCGGCGGAAACCGTCGGCATAGCCCACGGGGATGACCGCGATCGTGCGCCAGTCGGGCGTCCGATAGGTGCAGCCGTAACTGACGCAGGACCCCGGCGGCAGCACCTTGACCTGGGCCACCTGGCACTTGAACGACAGCGCTCGGCGGAAGTCAGGCGGGCACGGCACATCCGCCGACGGGTTCAGCCCGTACAGCGCGATGCCCGGGCGAACCAGGTTGAACCGCGATTCGGGGATGCTGAGCATGGCGGCGCTGTTGGCCGCGTGGACGTAGCGGAACGAGAAACCGGCGTTGCGCAATTCGTCCAGCACCGCCTGGAACGTCGCGAGTTGCGTCCGCGCGTAGGACTGGTCGGCGGCGTCGGCGGTGGCAAAGTGGGTGAAGATGCCCTCCACCTCCACATTCGGCAAATCCTGCAACGCGCGCACAAACGGCAACACCTCGCGCGGCAGCAGCCCCAGACGGCCCATGCCCGTATCCACCTTCACGTGGACGCGGGCGCGGTCTCGCAAATCCGCAGCGGCCCGATTGAGCGCCTGGGCCACATCCCACGAGAAGACCGTTACGCGCACGTCGTGCAGCACGGCTTCGCGGGCCTGCCAGGGGGGTGTGAACCCGAGGATGAGGATCGGCGCGGTGATGCCCGCGCGCCGCAATTCCACGGCCTCGCCCAGGCAGGCCACCCCGATGCACGCCGCGCCGTTGTTGAGGGCCGTGCGGGCCACCTTCACCGCGCCGTGGCCGTAGGCGTCGGCCTTCAGCACGGCCATGACCTCCACCCCAGGCCCGGCGATCTCCACCAGGCGGCGGACATTGTGCGCGATGGCGTCCAGGTCTATTTCCACCCACGTGGGGCGCCCCGGCCGCACCAGCCGCACGCGCTGCCAGGCCGAATTCTGGCGCACGAGGACGCGGCTCGCCGTCTCAGGCCGGGCCAGCAGCGCCGCCACCACCTGCTCCATGCGCAGTTCCTGCGCGCCCTTCACCAGCACCACGCTCCCCCGGCGCAAGACCTTCTCCACCGCCGCCACGGCGTCGCCCGCCGTGTACGTTACGGCAACCGCATCCGCCGACAGCCCCGCCGCCTCGGCTTCCATGGCGATGAGGCGGGCCAACTCGCCCTGCGTGATCAGGTGGTCCACGACGACGGCGGCCTTGCGCCCAACCTCGCGGTGATAGGCTTCGGCGTGGTCGCCCAGTTGGAGCATGTCGCCCAGGACGGCGATGCGGGAGCCGCGCGGGAAGTCCGCCAGCGTGTCCAGGGCAGCCATCACGGCGGCCGGGCTGGAATTGTACGAGTCGTCCAGGATGAGGGAGTCCCGCTTGCCCGGCAGGGGGTTGAGGCGGCCCGGCTGCGGGCGAAATTCGGCCAGGCGCTCGGCAATCTCGTCCAGGCCCACGCCGTACACAAGGCCCACCGACGCGGCAGCGAGGGCCGTGTACACGTGGTGCCGGCCCAAGAGCGGGCAGCGAACGGCCGCCCGTTGCCCGCGGGCCACCAGCGTGAACGCGATCCCCTCCGGCGATGTGGTGATGCCCTCGGCCCGCACTTCGGCGTCGGCGCCAAGGCCGTAGAAGAGCACACGGCCCCGCGTGCGCTGGGCCATGGCGCGCACGCGCTCGTCGTCCCCGTTCAGGACGGCGTAGCCCCCCTCGGGCAGCGCCTCCACCAGGCGCCCTTTCTCGGTGGCAATCTGCTCCAGCGAACCCAGGTACTCAATGTGGGTCGGGTTGACCGTGGTAACGACGCCGACGCGCGGGCGCGTCAGGTCGGCCAGCAGGCGGATTTCGTCAAACCCATCGCACGCCATCTCCAGGACGGCCACCTCGTGGGTCGGTTCCAGCCGTCCCAGCGCGATGGGCAACCCGTAGCGCCCGTTGTAGTTGGCGTAGTTGCGGAACACGCGAAACCGCCCGCCCAGGACGTGGGCGATGGCCTCTTTCGTCGTCGTCTTGCCCGAACTGCCGGTGATTCCCACGACTTCGGTGCCGAACTTGCGCAGGATGTATCGCGCCCAGTCGGTCAGGGCCTGCTGCGTGTTCTCCACAACCACGAGGGTTACGCCGAAGGGGCCGACGTCAAACTCGCGCTCGGCGACGACACCGGCGGCCCCCCGCCGACAGGCGTCCAGCACGTAATCATGCCCGTCGCCGGTTTCCGTCTTGACGGCCAGGAACAGTTCCCCCGGATGGAGCAGGCGGCTGTCGTAGCAGAAGTCGGCGAACTCGCGCCGGAAGACCGGGCCGTGGACACGCCCCCCCGTCGCCTGAAGCCAATCGTCCAGGTGAATCATGCGCGCCTCCGGGCTGCACCTACGCGGCTCATGCCCTGGCCACGATATAGACCCCGATGAGAATAAGCGCGATTCCCACCCAGCGCATGGCGGGGATCGGCTCCTTGAGCAGCAGGTGAGCCAGCAGCGGCGTGAACACGTAGGTGGTTGCCACGAGTGGATAGGCGAAACTCAGGTCCAGCCGCGACAGGACCACAAGCCAGATGAGCGTGCCGATGATGTAGAGCGCGATGCCCGCCAGGATGATGGGCGTGGTGAAGATGCGCAGCAGCAGCGGCAGCGGATGCGCTAGGGCTGCGGCGTCAATGCGGCCCACCTGGGTCATGCCGGTCTTCAGGCTCAACTGGCCGAACACGCCGATCAGCACGGAAACGAAGATAAGCGCAAGCGATTTCCACATGGGACGTTCACCCCTCCCCGTAATGCGTGCTCCCATTCTATCGGCACGGCGGGGGAACGTCAATTCGCCCATCTCCGCGGCTAGGGGCGCTATCCACGAATAACACGAATCCACACGAATGGAGAATAGGGGCCGTTTTCCATTCGCGTTCATTCGCGTGGATTCGCGGTTACAGGCAGGCGCCATCCACGAATAACACGAATCCACACGAATGCGAATGAATGTGGGCACGTAGGGCAGGTATGGAAACCTGCCCTACTGTTTTCCATTCGCGTTCATCCGCGTGGATTGGCGGTTACAGTAGACACGTAGGGCGGCTTTCCATAGCCGCCGGGGGCAAGGGGCAGGCACGGAAACCCGCCCTACGCCTGCTGCGCGGCCCCACCTGCGACGCACCTCGGAGGTGCGTCGCAGGTTCGGCAAGTATGGAAACCAGCCCTACGTTCTGTTCTCCATTCGCGTTCATTCGCGTGGATTCGCGGTTCCAACTCCGCTGTCTTCCGTTCGCGTGGATTCGCGGTTACCGCTCCGGGGTTGACGCAGGGCCGCCTCGGTTGCATAATGTAGGCAAAACTGCAGGTTGGGGTGGGTCATGTTGTCCGGAACGGTACAGCGGGCGGTTGCCGCCGATGTGGAAGACATAGAGTGGCTGTTCTACGAAGCGCGGCTGCGTTTCCTGCGGCGGTGGCTGTCGGATTTGGCCGAATGCGCGGAGAACCACCTGCTGTTCGCGGGGTTGAGGCGCGGGCAGGTGCGCGCGGCCCTGGCCTGCTCGCAGCAGAACCCAGAGGTGTACAACATCTGCGGCGCCGCCTTTCTGGAAGAGGAAGACGCGGAATCCTTCCTGGCCCCCCTGCTCCAACTGGCGATGGGGCGGCTGGCCGAACTCGGCGCGGCCATGCTCACCTACGTCGGCACGGAAGATTGGCTGGCGAGGCGGCTGTCGTCGGCCGGGTTCACCATCGCGGAATCCGTGGTAACGCTGCTCAGGGCCGGCGCAGACGTGCCGCCGCTCCAACCCGATAGCCCCATCCGCATCCGCCGCCCCGACGAGGCGGACATCGCGGCCATCGCCCGCGTGGACAAAGAGGCCTTCCCCACCGAATGGCACTACGGCGAATCGGCCCTGCGGCGCGCCCTGCACGCGAACGATGTCTTCCTGCTGGCCGAAGATGTCGGCATCATCGGGTACGCCTACGGCGACGTCCAGGCCGGCTCCGCTCATCTGACCCGACTGGCCATCCACCCCGACCGCCAGGGCCATGGCGTGGGCGCGGCGCTCTTGGCCGAAGCCATGCGCCAGTTCCAGGAGCGAGGCGCCTGGTGGATCACCCTCAACACCCAGCGCGGCAACGCCATCTCGCAGCGGCTGTACCAGCGGTTCGGGTTCCAGCCCATCGGCCAGTCGGTTCCCCTGCTCGTGCAGCGCATTCGGAGATAGGCCCGACATGGCCGGCGCGGTGAAAGCCATCGTCTTTGACTACGGCGCGGTCTTCACGTTTGAATGGCGCACGCGCAAATTCCTGGCAGAACACGATCGCGCCCTCGGACTGCGCCCGGGGACTTTGTTCCAGTACTTCTTCAGCGGCGAAGCGTGGGAACTGGTCTCCACCGGCAAGATCAGCGAGGACGAGTACTTTCGGCGGCTGCAAGCGGGGTGGGAAGGCCCCTGGCCCGCGGGGCTGGAAGAACTCCGACACGGCGGCGCGCCGCTGGAGGGGATCAACGGGCGCGTGGTGCGGCTCGCCGTGGCGCTCCGTCGCCGCCACAAGGTCGGCCTGCTCAGCAACGCCACCATCAGCCTGCGCGGCCTGCTCAGCGAACTGGGCCTGCTGGACCTGTTTGACTTCGTGGTCATATCGGCCGAGGTCGGACTCCGCAAGCCCGACCCGGCCATCTTCCATCTCACCGCCATCGTGGCCGAGGTGGACATCTCCGAGTGCCTGCTGGTGGACGACAAGGAGCGCAACACCAGCGCCGCGATGGCCGTCGGCATGCAGGCCATTCGCTTCCGCTCCGCCGCGCAACTCCAGCGCGAACTGCTGGCGCGGGGCCTGCTGGACGCGCCGGTGTTCTGACCTACGCGGGCGGGCCGATGACCTCGCCCAGCAGATCGTACTCCATCGCCCCCGTGATGCGCGCCCGGACGAAACTCCCCACCGGCTGCTCTCCGGCCATAAGCACCAGGCCGTCAATCTCCGGCGCGTCGCGGTAGGTGCGCCCCACGCTGATGCCATCGCCGCTGCCGTCCACCAGGACATCCATCTCCCGCCCGATCAGCGCCTGATTGTGAGCCCGCGAGATTTCCTGCTGCAGCGCCATGGCCCGTTCGTAGCGGGCCTGCTTCACCTCGTCCGGAATCTGGCGGGGCAGATCGGCCGCCGGCGTCCCGCGCTCGCGTGAATACCGGAAGACGCCAACGTGGTCAAACCGCGCCTCGGCCATGAAGTCCAGGAGCGTCTGGAATTGGGCTTCGGTCTCGCCCGGATAGCCGACGATGAACGTGGTGCGCAGCGCGATGTCGGGCATCGCCTGCCGCAGGGACTCCAGCAGCCGCCGCACGGCGTCCATATCCGAGGGGCGGCGCATTCGCTTCAGGACGGTCGGGTGCGCGTGTTGCAGCGGCATGTCCAGATAGTGGCACACGTTGGGCAACTGCGCCATGGCCTCTATCAGGTCCGGCGTTACGGACTGCGGGTAGGCGTACATCACGCGAATCCACGGGACGTGGGGGAGTTCCGCGCTCAAAGCGCGAAGCAGGGCGGGCAGGCTTTCGCCACCCAGGTCGCGGCCATACGACGTGGTATCCTGGGCGATGAGAATCAACTCGCGCGTGCCCGAAGCCACCAGCGTCCTGGCCTCGGCGAGGATGGCCTCCATCCGTCGGCTGCGATAGGGCCCCTTGATGCTGGGAATCGTGCAGAAGGCGCAGGCCGCGCTGCACCCGTCGGCGATCTTCAGATAGGCCGAAGCCTGGCGTTCCAGGCGCGGCATGGGAGCGCTCTGACACCACGGACCCAGGGTCGGGTCGGCGGGGTCGCCCGTCCAGGCCAGGCGCGCGCGCGTGGCCCGCGCCTGCGCCACCAGATGGGCGATCTCGGCCCAGCGCCGCGTGCCCAGGATGGCGTCAATGCCCTTCACCTTCGCGAAGAGCGCCTCGCCCTCGCGCTCGGACAGGCAACCGGCGGCGATGAGCACCTGGCCGGGCCGCTTGGTTGAGGCCAGTTCGCCCAGCGTCGCCAGCGACTCGTCCAGCGCGTCGCCGATGAACCCGCACGTGTTGACGATGAGCACATCGGCGCGCCTGGGCCGGTCCGTCGGCTCAAACCCGGCCGCCGCCATCTGGCGGTGAATCCCCTCGGAGTCCACCACGTTCTTGGGGCAGCCCAGGGTCGTCAGGTAGAATTTGGGCATCCGCAACCCTCACAAAAGAAGCGAGGGGATTGGCCCCTCGCTCTCCCAATCTGGCCAGCGTGTGCGCCTAGGGCGTGGCGGTGGGCGTCGGTTGGGCCCCCTCCGCCAGCCATTCGCTGACGATGACCTCACCCGCCTGGCCGAGGACGCCGACATGCTGCCCGTTGACCGTTACATCCACCGCGCCCGCGTTCCCAATGCGCGCCACGATCTTCCGCGCCGCTTCCCACTCGCGCGTCTCGTTCTCTAGCAGCCCCGCGTACACCACCGCGTCGTCGGCGACGATCTGCACCCACGAGCGGCCGGTAACGACGAACTGCACGCGGACGCCTGCCGTCGGCGCGGGCGTGCTGGTCGGCTCCACGGCGGCGGTTGGCGAGGGCGCGGGCGTGAACGTCGGCGTCGGTTGCGGCAGCGGGGTCGGCGTAACGGTCGCCGTGGGGGTAGCCGTCGCCTGCGGGAAGGTCGGCGCCAACCCAAGCCACGAACGCCACGGGGTGCGGACGACCGCCGCGGCCAGGAGCAGGACGCCCGCCACGATGGCCAGCCCCATGATGACAGGCCACAGGCTGCGCCTGCCCTCCATGGGGACTTCCACCAGCGGAACGGAGGGGAGTTTGGCATCCGCCGGGGCCGCCGCAACGGCATGGTAGAGGGCCAGGACCTGCTGCGGGTCAAGCCCCAGGTAGGCCGCGTAGGTCTTCAGGAATCCCTTGACGTAGGCCGGAGCGGGCAGCGCCCCGTAGTCCTCGTTTTCCAGCGCCACCAGGAACTTGTAGCGGATACGCGTATCCGCTTCCACCTGTTCAAGGGACAACGATTTCTTCTCGCGGGCTTCGCGCAGGAGGTTCCCGAGATCGCCCATCAACACCCATCCCCCATGATATCCGCCTCGCGCACCGGCAGGCCACGATACTATATACCGACGCCAAGCCCCTGTCAAATGCTCTGCGGCCCGTAACCGCGAATAACGCCAATCCACGCGAATGGAAGACAGAACGTAGGGCAGGTTTCCATACCGGCCCCTCGGCGGCTATGGAAAGCCGCCCTACGCGCCTACATGTATTCTCCATTCGTGTGCATTCGTGTTATTCGTGGATAGGGCGGGTTTCCATATCGGCCCCCGACCCCTGTAGTCGGCATCACGCAATTTCCACCGAAAAAGATGCTCGTCCCTCGCGGCGCGCAACTGGCGGAAAAGCGCAAAAAGCGGTATAATCGTAGGTGAGCGTCTCTTGAGTTGGGTGCGAATCAGAAGTGGGCAAGAAACTTGTGGACTACTACCGGGTCCTGCAGGTGGACCCGGAGGCCGACCCCGATGTGGTGGAAGCGGCATACAAGCGACTGGCGCGGAAGTACCATCCGGATTTGAACCCCGACCCGGATGCGAATCAGCGCATGCAGGAAATCAACCTGGCCTACGAGGTGCTGGGAGACCCGGAGAAGCGCGCCGAGTACCACCAGCAGTGGCAGCGCGTGTACGGCACCCAGCATTACGCCGCGAGGGCGACCGTCTCGCCGTGGTTGGGCGGCGTGCGCCCGTCGGTTACGCTGACGCCCGAGCGGGTGCAGTTTGACGGCGTGCAGCGAGGCCAGGTGGTGGACGCCGAGGTAACGATCTCGCTGAGCCGCGCCGGGCGCTTCCAGGGCGAGATGCTCCCGCACCAGTCGTGGATTCGCGCGAAGGTCGCCAGCCGCCGCAAAGGCGCGGTGGTCATCCGCATCACGGTGGACACGTCCGACCTGCGCGGCGGCGTAACCTACGAGGGGAGCGTCGCCATCACGTCGCTGTTGTACGGCACGGTGCTCATCCCCGTGCGGGTCTCCGTCGCCCCGGAGCCGCGCCCCATCCTCAAGGTGGAACCCCTGTGGCTGGACGCGGGCACCGTCCGCCGCTCCGACGCGCCCATCACCATGACGCTGCACGTGCACAACGTGGGCGAAGGCGCTTTTGAGGGCGAAATCCGCGTCAAGCACGGCTGGCTCGCGGTCAATCGCGACGAGTTCCGGGGCGACCACACCGAAATCACGGTAACGCTGACCCCGTCGGGCCTGAAGCCCGGGCGGAATTACACCGGCAAGATTGAGGTCATCTCCAACGGCGGCATGACCACCGTGCCGGTCAAGGTCATGGTGCAGCAAGAACTCCCAGACCTGCCGCCTCCCGAGAGCGACGAATACTGGCCCACCGTGCTCTCGTACCTGAAGCCGGAAAACGCCTGGGAGAAGGACTTCGTCGCGCAGATGAAGGCCCTCTCCAAGATGCGCGGGTGGAAACCGGCGGCCAGCCAACAGTCCACGATCCTGTACATGTTCGCGCGGGACGTGGACAAATAAGCCAATACCCCTACCCCAAGGAGCACTTTCGGCAAGCCTATGGACATCGGTATCGTTCGTAAAGTGGACATTGAGGCCGAGATGCGCGGCGCGTACCTGGACTACGCCATGAGCGTCATCGTGTCGCGCGCCCTGCCCGACGTGCGCGACGGGCTGAAGCCCGTGCATCGTCGCATCCTGTACGCCATGCACGACATGGGGCTGCGCTCGGATCGCCCGTACAAGAAGAGCGCCCGCATCGTCGGCGAAGTCCTGGGCAAGTACCACCCCCATGGCGACGCCGCCGTGTACGACGCCATGGCCCGCATGGCGCAGGACTTCTCCATGCGCTACGTGCTGGTGGATGGGCAGGGGAACTTCGGCTCCATTGACGGCGACAGCCCAGCCGCCATGCGCTACACCGAGGCGCGCCTGTCGCCCATGGCCGAAGAGATGCTCGCCGACATTGACAAAGAGACCGTGGACTTTGTGGACAACTTTGACGGCTCGCTCAAGGAGCCGTCGGTGTTGCCTTCTCGCATCCCGAACCTGCTGCTCAACGGAGCCTCGGGCATCGCCGTCGGCATGGCCACCAACATCCCCCCGCACAACCTGGGCGAACTGTGCGACGCCATCACCTTCGTCATTGAGCAGTACGCGCGCCTGGACGAAATCACCGTGGACGAATTGATGGCGCACCTGCCAGGGCCTGACTTCCCGACGGGCGGCATCATCCTGGGGGCCGAGGGCATCCGCGCCGCCTACGCCAAGGGCACAGGGCGCATCACCGTGCGGGCCAAGACCGTCATTGAGGAGATGCGCGGGGGGCGGTTCCGCATCCTGGTAACGGAACTGCCGTACCAGGTGAACAAGTCCAGCCTGCTGGAGCGCATCGCCGACCTGGTGCGCAGCGGCCGCATTGACGGGATCGCCGACCTGCGGGACGAGTCGGATCGCAGCGGCATGAGCATCGTGATTGAACTCAAGCGCGGCGCGTCGCCTCGGACGGTGCTCAATCAACTGCTGAAGTTCACGCCCATGCAGAGCACCTACGGCATCAACATGCTGGCGCTGGTGGACGGCGAGCCGCGCGTCCTGTCGCTGAAGCGGGCCATCGCGCTATACGTTGAGCATCGGCGAGACGTCATCACGCGGCGCTGCCGCTACGACCTGGACAAGGCGCGGGCGCGCGCCCACGTCCTTGAGGGCCTGCGGATTGCGCTGGACTTCCTGGACGAGGTGATTCGCACCATTCGCCAGTCGCCCGACGCCGACACGGCGCAGGCGGAACTGGTGCGGCGGTTCAAACTCACCGAGATTCAGGCCCGCGCCATTTTGGACATGCAACTGCGGCGGCTCGCGGCCCTGGAGCGCCAGAAGATTGAGGACGAGTACGCGGAGATTCGGCGCACCATCGCCTACCTGGAGGACATCCTGGCGAACCCGCAGAAGATTCTCACGCTCATCTGCCAGGACCTGGCCGACATCAAGCAGAAGTACGGCGACGCCCGCCGAACGCATATCTCGGCGGAGGAAGCCGCCGAACTGACCGACGAGGACCTGGTGGCGCGCGAGGACGTGCTCATCACCATCACGCAGCGCGGTTATGTCAAGCGCGTGCCCCTGAAAGCCTACCGCGCCCAGGCTCGCGGCGGCCGCGGCGTGGCTGGAATCACCACGCGGGAGGAGGACGCCGTCCAGTTCATCCTGGCCGCGACCACCATGGACTACATCCTGTTCTTCACCAATCGCGGGCGGGCTTTCGGCCTTCGGGCGCACCAAATCCCCGACGCATCCCGCCAGGCCAAGGGCGTGCACATGGCCAACCTGCTGGCGCTGGACGAGGGGGAATTGGCCACCGCCGCCGTGGCCGTGCCCGACTTCCAGCAGGCCGAATACCTCGTCATGGCGACGCGCAACGGCAAGGTCAAGCGAACTCCCCTGGCCGAATTCGCGGCGGTGCGGCCCAGCGGCATCATCGCCCTGAACCTGGAGGAGGGCGACGCGCTCCACTGGGTGCGCCTCACCCGCGGCGGCCAGGAGATCATCCTGGTTACCGAGGGCGGCCAGGGCATCCGCTTCAGCGAGGAATCGGTGCGACCCATGGGACGAAGCGCGGGCGGCGTGATGGGCATTCGCCTGGCCAAGGGCGATCACGTAACCAGCATGACCCTCGCCGAACCTGGCGGCGACCTGCTCATCGTAACGACGAAGGGCTACGGCAAGCGCGTCCCCCTGGAGGACATCCCCTTGCAGGGCAGGAACGGGCGCGGCGTGAGGGTGCAGGCGCGCAACCAGAAGGTAACCGGGCCGGTTACTTCCGCGCGCGTGGTGCAGCCCGACGACGAAATCACCGTGGTCTCCACCGAGGGGATGGTGCTGCGCACGCCCGTGCAGAGCATCCCCAGGGCGGGGCGTGCGGCTAGAGGCGCACGGGTCATTGACATCCGCGGCGATGACGAGGTGGCCGCCGTCGCCCGCCTGGAGAGCGACCGCCTGGCGCCACAAAACGGCGCGGCCGGTTCGGAGGGGAACGGCGATGCTCCCGCGGCCGGTCATCCTGATTCATGATCTGGGCGGCTCGCCCCAGGATTGGGATCGGTGGGGGCTTGTCGCGCATCTCGTGCGGCAGGGCGGGCTAGACCCGCGCCTCATCCGCCGCTTTGAGTACGGCTACGTGCGGCACGGGACGGTGCCTCGGTACGACGCGCAGGGCGACCTCATCCAAATCGCCCGCCGCCTGTCGGACGATTCGGCTGCGCCCGGCGGCGAGGCGTGCCAGGTGGACGCGCTGGCGGCGGAGAGTCGGGCGCTAGGCGGGCCTGGCAAGGTGAGCATTGTGGCCGTCGGCGCGGGGGGAATCATCGCGCGGTACTACCTGAGCCGGCGGACGGCAGACGCCCTGGGCACGCGCTACAACGGCAACGTGGACAAGGTCATCCTGGTGGGGACGCCCAATCGGGGCGCGCGCCTCGGGTCGGTGGCGGGGGACTTCCGGAAGATGTGGTGGGCGCGGATTTTCCCGCCCTCGCGGAGCAAGGCCGCCCTAAATGAGATTTGCAGGGGGTTTGAGACGTTGCGCGAGCGGGTGCTGGCCGAGATGCCCGGCGAGTCCTGCCCGCCCATATCGCCCAGGGCGCTGGGACTGTTGCAAATCTCGGAGAAGAGTTTTCTGCTGCGGTACCTGAACCGCGCCGAGTGCACGCCCAAGGATGTGCGGTTCTGGTGCCTGGCGGGGCAAATCACAGTGCAGTTCCTGGTTCCAACCCGGTTGGCCCGTGTCTCCGTGGAGATGCACTTCGGGGACTTGCTGACCATGCTCCCCAGCGCCACGACGATTCCGGGGACGAGGCCCGTGCCCATCGTGTTTCGCAACGGGTATTGCGTGGACAGGACGCGGCCCACGGGAGCCGACGACCCGCTGGACTGGTTCGGCGGCGACCTGCCGCCCTTCGCCCACACGCGGCTGATGCAACAGCCCGAAGTGCAGAGGACAATTCGGGACATTCTGACTCAAGACTGATGCCCATAGGGAGGAAAACAACATGACCGAGCCATACGATGTCGCCATCATCGGAGCAGGGCCAGGCGGGTACGTCGCGGCCATCCGCGCCTCGCAACTGGGGATGAAGGCGCTCCTGGTGGAGAAGGATTTGGTGGGCGGCACCTGCTTGAACCGAGGGTGCATCCCGACCAAGGCGCTCCTGCGCAGCGCCGAGGTTTGGAACCTGGCGCAGGCCGCGGCCGAGTACGGCGTCCAGGTGGGCGGGGCGACCCTGGACTGGGCGCAGGCCCAGAAGCGCAAGGATCAGGTTGTGTCGCGCCTGCGCAAGGGGGTAGAGTCGCTCCTCAAGAAGAACCTGGTGGCGCTGCTCCAGGGCACGGCGACGCTGGACTCGCCGACATCGCTGAAGGTGCAGAAGGCCGACGGCGGGACCGAGACGGTGTCGGCGCGCCACATCCTCATCGCCACCGGCGCGCGCGCCAAGTCGCTCCCAGGCGTAACGATTGACGAGCAGCGAGTCCTGTCCAGCACCGGCGCGCTCCAGTTGGATCACATCCCGTCCAGCCTTGTCGTCATCGGCGCGGGGGCGGTGGGCGTGGAGTTCGCCTGCCTGTTCCAGACCCTGGGGAGCAAGGTAACGCTGCTGGAAGCGTTGCCCCAGGTGCTGCCCGCCGAGGATACGGAAGTGGCCGAGGAACTGACCAAGAGCCTGAAGCGTCAGCGCATCCGCGTGGAGGCGGGCGCGCGCGTAGAGAAGGTAGAGGCCGACGGCGAGGGCGTGCGCGTGGCGTTCACCACATCCGCCGGCCAGAAGGAAACCGTGTCGGCCGAGAGACTGCTGATGGCGGTGGGACGCGCGCCGGCCACCGACGGCCTGGGCCTGGAGGCGGCGGGCGTGAAGACCGACCGCGGGTTTATCCCCGTCAACGGGCACATGCAGACCAACGTGCCGTCGGTCTATGCCATCGGCGACTGCGTGCCCACGCTGCAACTGGCCCACGTGGCCAGCGCCGAGGGGATTGTGGCCGTGGAGCACATGGCCGGCCGCAACCCGCGCCCGCTGAACTATGACCACATGCCCCGCGCCGTGTACTCGCGCCCCGAGGTGGCCAGCGCCGGCCTCACCGAGGCCCAGGCGCGGGAGCGGGGACACGCCGTCCGCACCGCTCGGTTCCCCTTCATGGCGTGCTCCAAGGCCGTGATCCTCGGCGAACGCGAGGGGTTCGTGAAACTGGTGGTCAGCGAGACCCACGATGCTCTCCTCGGCGTGCAGATCATCGGCCCGGGGGCGACGGAACTCATCGGCGAGGCGGTGCTGGCGCTGCGGCTGGAATTCACGGCCGAGGAGTTCTCGCGCGCTGTGCGGCCTCACCCCACGCTGTCGGAGGCGGTCATGGAGGCCGCCCACGCCGCCGCGGGGATGCCGATTCATTTTTAGCGGTCAGCAATCAGCAGTCAGCGGTCAGCGGACAGCGGTCAGCGGACAGCAGTCAGTCAGCAGCGGTAGGTGGTCAGCGGACGAAAGGGGTTCGGCGATGCCGGTTTCGGGGCCAAAGCCGCCGTGGTTGCGGGTGCGATTGCCCGCCGGCGGCACGTATCAGGAAGTGAACAGTCTTCTGGACAACCTGGGCTTGCACACCGTGTGCGAGGAGGCGCGGTGCCCCAACAAAGGCGAGTGCTTTCACAGCGGCACGGCCACGTTCCTCATTCTGGGGGATGTGTGCACGCGGCGGTGCCGATTCTGCGCCGTCGCCAAGGGCACGCCCCAGCCGCTGGACTGGGACGAGCCGGAGCGGGTGGCCCGCGCCGTGGAGGCGCTGGGGCTGCGGTACGCCGTCATCACGTCGGTAACGCGCGACGACGTGCCCGACGGGGGCGCGGGCATCTTCGCGGAGACCATCCGCGCCATCCGCCGCCGCATGCCCGCGTGCAGGGTTGAGGTGCTCGTCCCCGACTTCCAGGGGAGCGAGGACGCGCTGCGGGTCGTCATGGACGCCGGCCCCGATGTCCTGAACCACAACCTGGAGACCGTGCCCCGGCTGTATCCCACGGCCAGGCCCGGCGCCGACTACGCGCGCTCGCTCCGCCTGCTCCGCCAGGCCAAGGCGCTGTCCCCAACGGCGCTGACCAAGACGGGGCTGATGCTGGGCCTGGGCGAGACACCCGACGAGGTGCGGGCCGTCATGGCCGACCTGGTGAGCGTGGGCTGCGACCTGCTGACGCTGGGCCAGTACCTGCAGCCCAGCCGCGCCCACCTGCCGGTGGAGCGGTACGTGCCGCCGGAGGAGTTCGCGGCGCTGGCCCGCGAGGGCGTGGCGATGGGCCTGAAGCACGTGGAAGCGGGGCCGCTCGTGCGCAGTTCCTACCACGCCCGCGAGCAGATAGAGGTTGTAACCGCGAATAAACGCGAATGAACACGAATAGCCACGCCCGAAGCTGAAGGGTAGGGGCGACCCGTGGGTCGCCCCTACGCGGTGCGCCTCCCCGCGCGGTCATGCCGACCTCGCCCCCTCATTCCCCCTCTCCGCCCGCGAGCAGATAGAGGTTGCAACCGCAAATAAACGCGAATGAACAAGAATAGAGATAGACATCCGCGTCTATTCGCGCGATTCGCGGTTCCCGATCCCCGCCAGCGGAGAGGTTGCAACCGCGAATAAACGCGAATGAACGCGAATAGAGATAGACATTCGCGTCTATTCGTGCGATTCGCGGTTCCCGATCCCCGCCAGCAGAGAGGTTGCAACCGCAAATAAACGCGAATGAACAAGAATAGAGATAGACATTCGCGTCTATTCGCGCGATTCGCGGTTCCCGATCCCCGCCAGCGGAGAGGCTGCAACCGCGAATAAACGCGAATGAACGCGAATAGAGATAGACATTCGCGTCTATTCGCGCGATTCGCGGTTCCCGATCCCCTCGGCATGGACGGGCACGCCAAGGAGGCGCCCGGCGATGTCCTCAAACGCCCGCGGGTCGCCGGACGTGTAGAAGAGGCGCAGGGCAGGGCCGCGTTCCACCGCGCGCAGCCCATGCTGTTCCAGCACCCGGGCCGTCTGGCGGGCCACGGCGGGCGCGGGGTCTATGATGTCCACGTGCGGCCCCACGATGCGCGCGATGGCCTCCCGCAGAAACGGGTAGTGCGTGCACCCGAGCACCAGCGAGTCAACCCCCGCCTCCACCATCGGCTCCAGGTACAGCCGCAGCAGACGGTCGGTCTCCGGATCGTCCAGTTTCCCCGCCTCCACCTGCTGCACCAGGCCGGGGCAAACCTGCGTGAGCACCTCCACGCCGTTGGCATACCGCTCCAGCAGGCGGGCGAAGAGTTCGCCCTGAAACGTTACGGGCGTGGCCATGACGCCCACTTTGCCGACGCGGGTGCGTTCGGCCGCAGGCTTGACCGCCGGCTCCATCCCAACGATGGGCACGGAGAACCGCTCGCGGAGATGGTGAAGCGCGGCGGCCGATGCCGTGTTGCACGCCACGACGACAACCTGCGCGCCGCGTTGAACGAGAAAATCGGTGATGCGCACGGCCAGGTCGCAAATCTCCTCGGCGCTGCGCGCACCGTAGGGGCAGTGGGCCGTGTCGGCGAAGTACAGGGTGCTCTCGTCGGGCAGTTGCGC
>DAOTVT010000113.1:0-28649 GCA_034436295.1 Anaerolineae bacterium
ATGGTCTGCACCCCCAGGCGGTGGAGCGCCGACGCCGTAACCTTGCCCACGCCCCATAGCCGCTCCACGGGTAATGGGGCGAGGAACTCGGCTTCTCGACCGTGCTCTACGTACACGAACCCGTGCGGCTTCTGCAAGTCGGACGCGATCTTGGCGACCAGTTTGTTGGACGCCAGGCCGACTGACGCCGATAGCCCCACTTCGTCCATCACGCGCTGCTGGATGCGGCGCGCCACTTCGGGGATCGGCCCCAAGAGGCGTTCGCAGCCCGTGAGGTCCAGAAAGGCCTCGTCAATGGAGATTTGCTCCAGCAGGGGCGAGAACTCGCGCAGGATGGCCATCACCCGCTCGGAGAACTCGCCGTACACGTGATGGCGCGGGTGGATCACGATGGCGTGCGGGCAGAGTTTCAGGGCGCGGGCGGTGGGCATGGCCGAACGCACGCCGTACTTGCGCGCGGCGTAGGACGCCGAGGCGACCACGCCGCGGTGGGCGGGGTCCGCGCCCACGATGATGGGCTTGCCGCGCAGGTCGGGGTTCAGGAGTTCTTCCACCGACGCGAAGAAGGCGTCCAGGTCTATGTGCAGAATCCAGCGCAGGCGCTTTTCGTCGGGCGGGGCGCTCCCAGGGTTGGGCTGCGCCTCGGCGTTGTGCAGATGCTGAGCCATATTCCCTCGCGCGCGGAAGGGGCGCTCGTCGGGCAGGGTTGTGTCGCGCCCGCGGGCCGAAGCCTTGCCGCGCTCCGGCATCCATTGTAATGGCGCGGGCCTGGGCGTCAAGCGGGGCGGGGGCGGCCCCTCACCCTGGGCCTCTCCCCGCGTTGCGGGGCGAGGGGATTGAGAAGACCCCAAAGGTCTGCGAGACCTTTGGGGTCTCTTATCCCGCGAGCGGGGCGAGGGGGCGGGCGGGCGGCTATGGAAAGCCGCGCTACGTGTGCCGTCGGCGGGGCGAGGGGATTGAGAAGACCCCAAAGGTCTGCGAGACCTTTGGGGTCTCTTATCCCGCGAGCGGGGCGAGGGGACGGGCGGGCGGTTATGGAAAGCCGCGCTACGTGTGCCGTCGGCGGGGCGAGGGGACGGGCGTCGGCTTTGACGGGGCCGCGGGCCTTGAGTATACTACGCGCGCCTCGGACGGGGCGGTTTCCGGCGCGAGACGCCGGATATCCATTTTTCGGGAGATGGCGACATGCGCATCCTGATCACCGGCGGCGCCGGTTTCATCGGATCTCATCTGTGCGACTACCTGGTGGCCCGCGGCCATGACGTGATCGCCATGGACAACCTGATCACGGGCAACCCCGACAACATCGCGCACCTGATTGGCAACCCGCATTTCCGCTTTATCCAGCACGACGTAACCAACTACATCTACGTGGAAGGGCATCTGGACGCGGTGATGCACCTGGCGTCCCTGCCCAGCCCCGTGGACTACATCAACCTGCCGATTCAGACGTTGAAAGTGGGGGCGCTGGGAACCCACAAGGCGCTGGGGCTTGCCAAGGCCAAGGGCGCTACCTTCCTGCTGGCGTCCACGTCGGAGGTGTACGGCGACCCGCTGGTGCACCCGCAGCCCGAGGAGTACTGGGGCAACGTGAACCCCATCGGCCTGCGCGGCGTCTATGACGAGTCCAAGCGTTTCGCCGAGGCGATGACGATGGCCTACCATCGGTATCACGACGTGGATACGCGCATCGCCCGCATCTTCAATACTTATGGCCCGCGCATGCGGCTGAACGACGGGCGCGTGGTGCCCAGCCTTGTGTCGCAGGCGTTGCTGGGTCAGCCGCTGACCGTGCACGGCGACGGCAGTCAGACGCGCAGTTTCTGCTATGTGAGCGACCTGGTGGAGGGCATCGTGGCGCTTCTGTTCAGCCGAGAGGTGAATCCGGTGAACCTGGGCAACCCCGACGAGCACACGATTCTGGAGTTCGCCCATATCATCAACGAGTTGACGGGCAACAAGGCGGGCATCGTCTTCACCGAAGGCCGCCCCGAAGATCCGCGCCAGCGGCGGCCCGACATCACGCGGGCGCGGACGCTGCTGGGCTGGGAGCCCAAGATCGGCCTGCGCGAGGGTCTTGGGCAGACCATCGCGTGGTTCCGGGAGCGGCTGGCGGGCGCAGGCGCCTAGGGCCGCCTTGACATGAGTGCCGTGGCGCACGCCCGGCAGAAGCCGGACTTGGACATGAACGCAGTGTGGTGGAAGGTGGGCGGGCGCGCCCTGGACATCCTGCTGATCGGGGTGGTGATCGGCGTGGCGGCTGCCGTGGCCCTGCTGCCCCTCGGCCTGGCGACTGTGGCCATGGCGGGGGCGGCGGTGCTCCTGCTCACGCTGATCCGCCCGCACTACGCGCTGTACCTGCTGGCGCTAGCTGTCCCCTTCGGCTCGTTGCGCGAAGTCGCCGTGGGGCCTATCTCCGTCGGCGGCGCGGAGGCGGTGGGGCTGCTGGTGGCGGGCGCGTGGGTGCTGCGCGTGCTCGCGCTGCGCGAACCCGTCCGATGGCGCAGCCCGCTGACGTGGGCGCTCGTGCTGTTTCTCTATGTGGGGCTGGTGAGCACGCTGGGGGCGCTTTCGCTGGCGCACAGCGCGAAGGAACTGTTGCGGTGGGCCGAGTTGCTGGTGGTCTTCCTCGCCGCTGGGAATCTGCTGCGCGGGAGGCGCATCGCCATCGCGGCGGGTTTTGTGCTCCTGGGCGCGGCGCTGGAGGGTCTGCTGGGACTGTACCAGTTCTTCCGGCAGGTGGGGCCGGAGGGGTTCGTGCTGCTGGGGCGATTCATGCGCGCCTACGGCACGTTTGAGCAGCCGAATCCGTATGCGGGCTACCTGGGCCTGGTGTTCCCCGTGGCGCTGGCGCTGCTGTTGTCGGCTCCGCAGGCGTGGCGGGCGGCCATCAACCGACGGGGGTGGCGCATGGTCGCGTGGGTCGGCATTGGCATCTCCGGCGCTCTCGCGCTGGGGGGCATCGTCGCTAGTTGGTCGCGGGGCGCGTGGATTGGCCTGGCGGCGAGCACCGCGACGGTGATCCTGCTGCGCGGCAAGCGGTGGGCGGCCGCACTGCTCATCGCGTTGGCGATTGGCGCGTTGGCTGTGGTGGGGGGCACTGCGACGCACCTGCTCCCGCCCGCCATCGGGGAGCGTTTCGCCGATGTGGGGGCGTACTTCCGGCCGTTTGACGTGCGCACCGTGGAGGTTACCGACGCCAACTGGGCCATCGTGGAGCGCGTGGCCCACTGGCAGGCGGGCTGGGCGATGTTCAGCGACCGCCCGTGGCTTGGCGTGGGCTTCGGCAACTACGAGGCGGTGTATCCGGCCTATGCCATCGGCATCTGGCGCGACCCGCTGGGCCACGCGCACAACTACTACATCAACGTCGCGGCGGAGGCGGGGCTGCTGGGGCTTGCGGCGTATGTGGCGGTGATGGTGGCGGCGCTGGCGCAGACGGCGCGCTCGGCGGGCCGCACGTCGGGTCTTTCGCGCGCCGTGTGCATTGGGGCGTTGGGCCTGCTGGTGCACCTGGGCGTGCACAATCTGGTGGACAATCTGTACGTGCACGGCATGAACATGCTGGTGGGCATGGTGTTGGGCATGGCCTGGGCCGCAGGCGCGCCGATGGGGGATGCGGCTTCGTCGCCGCGCCCGCCCGAAGCCCATCCCGTCTAGCCGTCATTGCGGAGAAGGATTCCAAGTGTGAGGGGAAAATTGACACGACTCATAGAACTGGCGCAGACGAACCGCAAGGAGTTTGTGCGCTTCATCAAGTTCGCCATCGTCGGCACGTCCGGCGCGGTGGTGGACTTCGGCGTCCTGAACCTGCTGCACCTGGCGTTCGGGTTCAGCAAGTTCTGGGCCAACACGTGCTCATTTAGCCTGGCGGTCATCAACAACTTCACGTGGAATCGGCTGTGGACGTTCCCCGAGTCGCGGGAGCGCCCGCTGAAGAGCCAACTGGCGCAGTTTGCCCTGGTGAACGTGGCGGGCCTGGCCATCAATCAGGTCGTGTTCTTGAGCCTGGACAAGTACGTGTTCGGGCCGTTGCTGGGGCCTTTGGGCTACAACGTGGCGAAGGCCATTGCGATCATTGTGGTGTTGTTCTGGAACTTTGGCGTCAACCGAGTGTGGACGTACCGCGGCATCAAGTAGGCCGCGGTGCGCGTCGGCTGGCAGTGTTGGGGTGCGCATCAGGCTTCACGTGCGACGCACCTCGCAGGTGCGTCGCACGTGAACGAACCCCCGCGCTGAGTGTGCGAAGCCCCTTCGGGGCTGGCGTCAGATTGCAGTGCGTCGCACGTGAGAGGAATCCGGGGAGGGTCTATGGCGCGCAGAAACGTGGCGTTTGCGCCTGGCGAATACTACCACGTCTACAACCGTGGGGCCAACCGCGACAGGATATTCCGAAGCGACGACAACTATCGCTTTTTGCTGGAGCGTATCAAAGCGTGTACTCACGATTGGCAAGTGGGCGTAGTCGCGTATTGCCTGATGCCGAACCATTACCACCTCATTCTGCGGCAAGACGGCGAACGGCCTATAGGCGGATTCATGCAAGCGGTTTTCAACAGTTACACGAAGGCCTTCAACAAGATGTACGAACGCAGTGGAACCCTGTTTGAAGGCCCCTATCGTGCAATCCTTATTTCAGACGAAGCGTATGTTCTCCATCTGTGCCGCTACATCCACCGTAACCCGGTGGAGGCGGGACTGGTGGAGAGGCCGGAAGACTGGCCTTACTCCAACTACCTTGAGTGGATCGGAAAGCGTGGAGGCACGCTTGTGGATCGGGATTTCGTGGCAGCGCGCTTTGAGCAGCCTGAAGCATACGCTCGCTTCGTTACGGAGTATGTGCCACCGGCGCACGTGCAAGACTCGGTGAGGCAACTTTCATTTGAGTAACGACTAACGGGCGGTGCGCGTCGGCTGGCAATGTGGGGGTGAGGCTTGCGCATCGGGCTTGACGTTCACGTGCGACGCACCTCGCAGGTGCGTCGCACGTGAACGGGCGTTGGGGCCTTTGGGCTACAACGTGGCGAAGGCCATTGCGATCATTGTGGTGTTGTTCTGGAACTTTGGCGTCAACCGAGTGTGGACGTACCGCGGCATCAAGTAGGCCGCGGTGCACGTCGGCTGGCCATGTGGGGGTGCGCATCAGGCTTCACGTGCGACGCACCTCGCAGGTGCGTCGCACGTGAACGAACCCCCGCGCTGAGTGTGCGAAGCCCCTTCGGGGCTGGCGTCGGATTGCAGTGCGTCGCACGTGAGAGGGCGGGAAGTCGGAACATGCGCATCGGGATTGATTACACGTCGGCGGCGCGGCAGAGCGCGGGCATCGGCAGGTTCACGCGAGAGTTAGTCCGCGCGGCCCTGGCGCTGGACGAGGACAACGACTACCGACTGCTGGTGGCGGGCCGACAGCCTGTCGCCCAGGCCCATTTGCCCAGGGCGAGCCGTCGCTACAGGCTGGTGCAGACGCCGATTTCCGAGCGCAACCTGGTGCGGTTGTGGCATCGGCTGCAAATCCCGTTGCCGGTGGAGGTGTTCCTCGGTCGGGTGGACATCTTCCACTCGCCCGACTTCGTGCTGCCGCCCGTGGCCCGCGCCGTGAAGGTGCTGACCATCCACGACCTGTCGTTCCTGCGCGTGCCCGAGTGCGCCGACCCGCGCCTGCGCTGGTACCTGGGGCAGGTTGTGCCGCGCTCCGTGCGCCGGGCCGATTTTCTCCTGGCCGACTCGGAGAGCACGCGCCGCGATTTGGTGGAACTCCTGGGGGTGCCGCCCGAGCGCGTGCAGGTCATCTACGGCGGGGTGGACGCCATGTTCGCGCCCGTGGAGGATGCGGAGGCGTTGCGCCGCGCCCGCGAGAAGTACGCGCGCGGGCGGCCGTTCATCCTGGCCGTCGGGACGTTGGAACCGCGCAAGAACTACCCGACGTTGATTCGCGCCTTTGCACGGGCGCGACAGGCGGCGCGGCTGCCCCACGCTCTCGTCATCGTCGGGAGGAAAGGCTGGGTGTACGAGCCGATCTTCGCGGCTGTGGACGACCTGGGGTTGCATGACGAGGTGATTTTCCCCGGCTTCGTGCCCGACGAGGAACTGCCGGCGCTGTACAACGGCGCCGATGTGTTGGTAACCCCGTCGTTCTACGAGGGGTTTGGGCTGCCCGCGCTGGAGGCGATGGCGTGCGGGACGCCGGTCATCGTGTCCGACGTGTCCTCGCTGCCCGAGGTGGTGGGCGAGGCGGGCGTGCGCATTGACCCGCGCGACGAGGCGGGCCTGGCCGAGGCGATCGTGCGGGTGGTGGGGGATTCGGCGCTGCGCGCGGGCTTGCGCGAGGCGGGTTTGCGGCGGGCGCGCGAGTTCACGTGGGACCGGGCGGCCCGCGAACTGCTGGGCGTGTACGCCCGACTGGGCCGCGGGTGAGACTTTGTCAGACAACCGACCTTGTGCTATAATCCGCCCGCGTGTGTAGGTAACCATGCCGCAACGGCGCGGCCAATAAAAGCGAATAGGAGGAATCGCAATGAAACTCGCAAAGTGTATGAGTCGCCTGGGGACCGAGACCGCGTTTGAGGTCCTGGCCAGGGCCAAGGCGCTGGAGGCCCAGGGCCGCGAGATTGTGCACCTGGAGATCGGCGAGCCCGATTTTGACACGCCGAAGCACATCATTGAGGCGGCGTGCAAGGCGCTCCATTCCGGCTACACCCACTACACCCCATCGGCGGGCATCCCCGAACTGCGCCAGGCCATCGCCGAGGAGATGTCGCGCACGCGGGGCATCCCCGTGCAGGCCGAGAATGTCGTCGTAACGCCCGGCGGCAAGCCCATCATGTTCTACACCATCCTGGCGCTGGCCGAGCCGGGGGATGAGGTCATCTACCCGAACCCGGGCTTCCCCATCTACGAGTCCATGATCAACTTCACGGGGGCCAAGCCGGTCCCCATCCCGCTCCGCGAGGAGTACAACTTCGCCTTTGACATAGACGAGTTCAAGAAACTGGTTACCCGCAAGACCAAACTCATCATCATCAACTCGCCGCACAACCCTACGGGCGGCATCCTGGACAAGGAGACGCTGGAGGAGATCGCGAAGATCGCCATGGAGCGCGACATTGCGGTTTTGTCGGACGAAATCTACGACCGCATTCTGTACGACGGCGAGTTCCACAGCATCGCCAGCATCCCCGGAATGCAGGAGCGCACGATCATCCTCAACGGGTTCTCCAAGACCTACGCCATGACCGGCTGGCGGCTTGGCTATGGCGTTATGCCCAAGGACCTGGCGGTGCACATCACGCGCCTCATGACCAACTCCAATTCGTGCACCAATGCGGCCACGCAGGTCGCCGGCATCGCCGCGCTCAAAGGCCCGCAGGACGACGTGGACCGCATGGTGGCCGCGTTCCGCGAGCGGCGCGACGTGATCGTCAAGGGCCTGAACGAGATTCCGGGCGTGTCGTGCGTGTTGCCCCCGGGCGCGTTCTACGCCTTCCCGAACATCAAGGGGACCGGCATGAAGAGCAAGGCTCTGGCCGACTACCTGCTGGATGAGGCGGGCGTGGCTTGCCTGTCGGGGACTTCCTTCGGGGCCTACGGCGAGGGCTACCTGCGCCTGTCCTACGCGAATTCCGTGCCGAACATCAAGAAGGCGCTGGAGCGGATGGCCGAGGCCATCGCCAAACTTCGCAAGTAGGTGGTCGCTTCTACGGACGGCAAACCGAGAGGGGGCTGCGGCTCCCTCTCGGTTTTTTGTGCGGGCTGCGACGCGAGTCAGGATTGCGGCGCGAGGCGCGCGCGCAAGTCCTGCATGTGCATCAGTTGGTGGCCGTAGATGGCCGTGATCATCGTCTCCAAGGTAACTTCGCCCAGGGCTGGGTGCCGCCCGACTCGGTCCAGCGCGCCGTCGTCCAGCGTGCGCACCCAGTCCAGCGTGGCGCGGCGCGCCCTGTCCAGCGCCGCCAGCAAGTCGGTGGGCGCGCGGTCCTTGAGCCGCTGCTGCTCCTGCGCGTTGAAGGCGTCGTAGTCAAAGTCGGGGGCCGCGCCCGGGCCGCCCGCCGCCACGTCCTGGGCCAGTTGCAGCAGCGCCTCTTCGGACGAGACGAAGTGGGCCAGCAATTCCCTCGCTCGCCAGACGTGCGGCGCATCGTAGATAACCTGCGCCCACTGCTGGGGGGTCAGCGCCGCGAAGATTTCCATCGTCTTGCTGTGGCCCTTCTCCAGTTTTGCCAGCAGGGCCTCTACTCTTGGCGTGGCCATGGCATTCCTCCTCGGGGTGTGAGGTCAGGCGCGCCGCGAACGTGCCCGCCGGCGCGACCCGCAGACCGAGCCGTGTCTCCGCGAACCTACCGGTAGAACTCGGGCTTGAGCACGCCGACGAAGGGCAGGTTGCGGTACTTCTCGCCGAAGTCCAGCCCGTAGCCGATGACGAACTTGTTGGGAATGTCAAAGCCGACGTAGTGAATGGGGACGTCCACCTGGCGGCGGCTGGGCTTGTTGAGCAGGGCGCACACCTTGAGGCTGGCCGGCCTGCGCGTGCTCAGGTTGCGCAGGATGTAGTCCAGCGTGTGGCCGGTGTCCACGATGTCCTCTACGATGAGGACATTCTTGCCCTCAATGCTGGTGTTGAGGTCCATGAGGATGCGCACCACGCCGCTGGATTCGGTGCCCGCGCCGTAACTGCTGATGGCCATGAAGTCTATGGCATGGGGGATATCCAACTGGCGCATCAGGTCGGTCAGGAACAGAACACCCCCTTTTAGAACGCAGACCAGCAGCAAATCCTTTCCCCTGTAATCGGCGCTGATCTGCTCGGCCAACTCGCGGATGCGCTGCTGAATCTGCTCTTCGGTCAAAAGCACTTCGGATACATCTTCGTACATTCCATGCTCCTTGCTTGCGGCGGATTCGCTGCAATCATAATGGACTTCAGAGAACTCTGCAAATGAACCCTTTGAGGTACTCCGATTCGGGAAACGAGAGGAGTATGGGGTGGTCGCTGGCTTGGCTCAACTTCTCCAGAATCTGAACGTCGCGGCCCGCGTCCACCGACGCGCCGAAGACGACTTTCTGGAACAGGTCCGGCGAGACCAGCCCCGAGCACGAGAACGTCGCCAGAATCCCGCCCGGTCGCAGAATCTGCATGGCCAGCAGGTTGATATCCTTGTAGCCGCGCGTGGCCGCCTGCACCTGCGACTGGGAAACGGCGAACTTGGGCGGGTCCAGGATCACCAGGTCAAAGGTGCGGCCGCTGTCGCGGTAGGCGCGGAGCACCTGAAACACGTCGCCCTCCACGTATTCGTCCTCGCCCACGCCGAGGCCGTTCAGCGCCATGTTGCGCCTGGCGAGGGCGAGGGCGTCGCGGGAAGTGTCCACGTTCACGATGCGCAACGCTCCCGCCGCCCCCGCGTACACGCTGAACCCGCCGGTGTAGCAGAAACAGTTGAGGATGTCCCTGTCGGTGGCATAGGGCGCGATGCGCCGACGGTTGTCGCGCTGATCCAGGTAGAAGCCGGTCTTCTGTCCCCGCTTGATGTCCACCAGGAACTTGCGGGCGTGTTCCAGAATCTCCACGGTGTCGGGCGGCTCCTTGCCCCAGATGGGGCCTGCAGTGGGGGGCAGGCCCTCCTTGCGGCGCACGTCCACGTCGCTGCGCTCGTAGATGCCCGCCGGATGGAGCAATCGCGCGAGCGCATCCACGATTTCGGCGCGCCAGCGTTCCGCCGCCAGGGTCAGGAACTGCACCACCAGGAACTCGCCGTAGCGGTCCACGACAAGGCCCGGCAGGAGGTCTGACTCCGCGTTGACCAGCCGGTAGGCGGTGGTGTGGTTGGCGGCGCGGAGGGATTCCCGCCGCTCGCAGGATTTGCGGAGACCTTCGGCGAAGAACGCGGCATCCACGGTCTCGTCGGGGTTCCAGGTCCAGATGCGGACGCGGATTTGCGAGCGGCTGTTGTACCCGCCGCGCGCCAGGGGCTGGCCGCGGCTGTCGGCGACGAGGACGACATCGCCGTCGGCGGGATTGCCTTCTACCCGGGCGATGGCGCCGGAGAAGACCCACGGGTGGCGCTGCACCACGGGTTTCTCCTTCCCCGGCTTCAGGATGACCACTCCGGCCTCGTGGCTTCTGTTTGCTGCCATACATCCTCCGGCGAACGATTAGCGCATCATGGCGGGGTTTTGGCGCATCCTGACCCAGAGCACCTGACGGGTGGCTTCGGTGAGGGCGGCCCGCTCGTCCACGCGCAGCCCGGCCACCCACAGGATGTGGGAGTCGTTGCACAGCAGGGGCCAGTTGGCCCGCCATTCGCGGGGAACCTTGGCGTTGATCATGAACTCGTTGAGCCTCTTCTGTCGCCCGCCCATGCCCAGCGGGGCGAAGGTCTCGCCCGGTCGCCGCGGCCGCAGCACCAGGTTCTGGCCCGTCGCGCCCAGGTCCAGCCACGCCTGCCAGGGGTCGGTGTTGAGGCGCGCCTCCGCCGGCACAGTGTCAAGCACCTGCGTCTCCACAACCCAGCGGCCGTCGGGCAGGCTGGCGGCGCCGGGCACGGGCACCGGCAGCGGCGCGCCCGCCAGTTGCGGCACGGGAGGCGGCGGCAACACGCCAACCTCGGCGACATAGAACCGGCCGTACCGCGCCGCGGCGACAAGCCCCTGGGGGAGCGTGGCCTCGCCCGTGTCCGAGCGGTTCAGCACGTCCAGGGCGTTCTCAATGTGAATCCAGTTGATGTTCCGCAGCCCCTGCCGCAACCTGCGGATGGCCTCGCGCAGGATGCCGCGCTGGAGGCTACGGTGAAGCCCACGCCAGCGGGCCAGGTCAAACTCAATCCAGCCGTCCCCCTGGGCTGTCCGTGTCTGAATCCACGCCTTCCGCAATTCGCGCAGGAGGAAGGCGTAGTCGTCGGCGGCGACCGCTGCGGCCCGCCGCAAGACCTGGCGGATGTTGGGGTTGTAGGTTTCCAGGACGGGCAGCAACTCGTGTCGGAGGCGATTGCGGAAGTAGGTCTGGTCCAGGTTGGAGCGGTCAAAGCGGAACTCCAGGCCATTGTCGCGGCAGTAGGCGAGGATGTCGGCTTTGGAGACTTCCAGGAGCGGCCTGACGAGTTGGACAGGCTCGCCCTGGAGCAACTCTTCGGGCGCGCCCATGCGAAGCCGCGTGAGGTCCGACACGGGCAGGATGCCGCGCATTCCCGCCAGGCCGGCGCCGCGCAGGAAGTGCATGAGCACCGTCTCGGCCTGGTCGTCGGCATGGTGCGCCACGGCAACGGAGTGGGCTGCGAGTTGCCGCGCCGCGCGCAAGAGGAACGTGTACCGCGCCTGCCGCGCCGCTTCTTCCAGCGCCAGTTTGCGCTCCCTGGCCAGGGCGGGCACATCGGCGCTGCCCACGACAAGGGGCACGCCCCACTGTTCCGCCAGGCGCGCCACGAACGCCTGATCCGCGTCGGCCTCTTCGCCGCGAATCTGGTGGTTGAGGTGGGCGGCGTGCACGCGGATGCCCAACTCGCCCTGGAGGCGCAAGAGGATGTGGAGGAGCGCGACGGAGTCGGCCCCGCCCGACACGCCCACGACCACGCTCCCTGGCGGCAGCATGTGGTACTTCTGGATTGTGTGTCGCACTCGTTGCACCAGTCCCATGCGGCGCTCCCGCTCTACTATACCCCTCGTGGGCGGCGGTGTCAACGCGGGCGCGGCTATCCACGAATAACGCGAATGGACACGAATGGGGTAACGGCTAACCGCGAATCACGCGAATCTACGCGAACGGAGGATACATGTAGACGCGCAGGGCGGGTTTTCATTGCCACCGGAGATGCGGGCAGGTGCGGGAACCTGCCCTACGCTCGCTGTGCGGCCCCACCTGCGACGCACCTCCGAGGTGCGTCGCAGGTTTGACACTTCCAAAAGTGCGTCTCACCTTGGCCGCCAGCCTGTCCCCTCGCCCCGCTTGCGGGGAGAGGGTTAGGGTGAGGGGTGGCCAGAACACATAGGGCGGGTTTCCATCGCCGCCGGAAATCCGGACGTTGACGCCGCGCGGCGCATACGCTATACTCTCCCTGCGCACGACGGTTGCCATCATCCCACGAGGTTCATCGGCGATAGGCTGCGTTCGGGAGGTGCGTATGGACTTGGGATTGGCCGAGCGGGTGGCGATCACGACGGCGTCCAGCAAGGGGCTAGGCAAGGCCATCGCCATGGAACTGGCCCGCGAGGGGGCGAAGGTGGTCATCTCGTCGCGGGACGAGGCGCGGCTGCGCCAGACCGCGCACGAAATCTCCACGGCGACGGGGAACGCGGTGGTGCCTCTCGTGGCCGACGTTACGCGGGCCGAGGACGTGGAGCGCCTGGTGGCCGAGACGCTGCGGCGCTTCGGGCGGCTGGACATCCTGGTTACCAACGCGGGCGGGCCTCCCCCCGGCGGGTTTGAGGCCCACGATGACGCGGCATGGGAGGCGGCCTTCCGGCTCACCCTGTTGAGCGTAACGCGGCTGATTCGCGCGGCGCTTCCCGCCATGAAGGCGCGGCGGTGGGGGCGCATCATCAACATTACCGGCACGTCGGCCCGCCAGCCGGTGGACGACCTGGTGCTGTCCAATGCTTACCGCGCTGCCGTGGTGAACCTGGCCAAGAGCCTTTCGCGCGCGCTGGCTCCGTACAACATCACCGTCAACAACGTGGCGGCGGGCACTATCCTCACCGATCGGGTGCAGGAGTTGGCGGAGAGCCGTGCGCGCGCCCAGGGTGTTGAGGTAGAGCAGGCGCTGGCGCAGTTCACGCGAGAGATTCCGCTGGGCAGGCTGGGCCGGCCTGAGGAGTTGGCGGCGGCAGTGGCTTTTCTGGCGTCGGACAGGGCCTCGTACATCACCGGCGTTACGCTGCCGGTGGACGGCGGAGTGATCCGCGCCAGTTGGTAGCGCCGAAAGGCGGATAGGAGGCGGAGGGTGGCAGAAATGGCGGAAACGGCGCAGAAGTTCCTGGAGGACTCGCGGAAGACCCTGGACAAGATCGCGGCGAAACTGGCGAATATCCGTGGGGCGCTGGGGCAGGGGGCGGCGCTGGACAAGATGGTAACCGGCCTGGAAGCGAGCCGCGACGACCTCGCCAAGCGCCTGGACGAGATCCCGCCCGACCAGCCGCTGGAAACGGCGGCGAAGCGCAAGATTCAGGGGGACCTGTCCACGCTGAAGCGGCGCGTGTCGCGCGTGAACGACGGCATTCAGTTCGCGGTGGACCCCCAGCCGCCAAAGGCGGGGGCCTGGGCCTGGTTCCTGGCCGAGTTGGCGCTCATCGTCTTGGTGGCGTATCTATACGTGGACGTGCATCAGGGCAGGCCGCTGCGGGCGTTCCTCAGGGGTGTCAGCCCCGCGGCGCGGGTGGAGTTGGCGATCCAGACGGCGGAACTAAAGGCGCTGGCGACGGCCCAGCCGACGGACCTGGAGGCGCTGGCGAAAGGCATTTCGGCGCTGGAGTCGGCCTTCGCCCGCGCGGGGTTCCCGCCCGACGACGCGAAGGTTTTCGCCGACGCCGTGGAGCGGATGCGGGCGGAACTGGCCCGCAAGGATAAGGCCAACGGCGAGGTCGTGGGCGTGTACCTGGACCGCATCGTGGAGGATGTGCTGAAGGGCGAGGAGGGGTTCTTCTGGGATCGCGGCGTGGGGCGCTACGTGGAGGTGCTGTTCGCGATCTTCTTCGGCGTCATGGCGTTCGCCCTGTACAACACGTGGGAATACATGCGGCATCCGGGGCGCTCGTGGTGGGTCGCCTGGCATGTGGCCAAGGCGTTCATGGCGCTGGTGTTGGGGTTCGTTACGATCGTGATCCTCAGCCAGGTGAACTTCGCCACGCCTGCCAGTTTGGAGAAGCAGACGGCGCTGGGGCTTGGGACCGCGCCCATTGAACTGGTGATGGCGGTGTCGGCCCTGGCGGGGTACTTCAGCCATCGGATGCTGGGGTTCCTGGACCGGTACGCGGACAAGGTGTTCGGCCCGCCGGCGTAACGGCGCACGGGCGCAAAGAAATCCGCCCGACCGCATGGGCCGGGCGGATGTTTCGTTGGCGCGTGGCGCGACTAGCCCTGCTGCTTCTGGGCGAGTTTGCGCTTTTCCTCTTCCACCAGGAGCCGCCGCAGAATCTTGCCCACCATGGTCTTGGGCAGTTCCTTGCGGAACTCCACGGCGCGCGGGACCTTGTACTTGGCCAGGCGCGTGCGGCAGAACTCTATGATCTCCTCCTCGGTGGCCGTCTCGCCTTCCTTCAGGACCACGTAGGCCTTGACCATCTCGCCGCGGTACTCGTCGGGCACGCCCGCCACGACCGCCTCTTTGATCTTGGGGTGCTCGTACAGGACTTCCTCCACGTCGCGCGGATAGACGTTGTACCCGCCGGAGATGATCATGTCCTTCTTGCGGTCCACGATTTGGAAGTAGCCGTCGGCGTCCATGCGGGCCATGTCGCCGGTGTACAGCCAGCCGTCGCGCAGCACCATGGCCGTCTCATCGGGCTTGTTCCAGTAGCCCTTCATGACCTGCGGGCCGCGCACCGCCAGTTCGCCCACCTCGCCGACGGGGAGTTCCTTGGTGCCGGTCTCCAGGTCCACGATGCGGGCGTCGGTGTCGGGGAAGGGGATGCCGATGGTGCCCACCTTGTTCTGGCCGTAGATGGGGTTGGCGTGGGTTACAGGCGACGCCTCCGACAGGCCATAGCCCTCCACCAGTTTGCCGCCGGTGAGTTTCTGGAATTTCTCCTGGACCTCCACGGGCAGGCCCGCCGCGCCGCTAATGCACGCGCGGATGGAGTTGACGCCATAGGCCTGGACGTTGGGGAAGTTGTTGAACGCCACGTACATGGTCGGGACGCCCGGGAACACCGTCGGCTGGAAGTTCTTGATGGCCAGCATGATGCCGTGGTAGTCGCGCGGGTTGGGGATGAGGATCATGGACGCGGCGGTGGCCATGGCGAAGTTCATGCAGGTGGTCATGCCGTAACTGTGGAACAGGGGCAGGGCGGTGAGCACGCACTCCTTGGCTTCCTGGGCCTTGAACCACGCGGCGGTCTGCAGGGCGTTGGCCAGCAGGTTGCTGTTGGAGAGTTCCGCGCCCTTGGGGACTCCGGTGGTGCCGCCGGTGTAGAGCAGGCAGAGGGTGTCGCTGGGCTTGATGTCCACCGGCTGGAGCGCGGGCGCGCCGGCCAGCACGTCCTGGAACCAATAGGTGTCTTTCTCGCCCTCAATGCTCAGCGCGTGGCCTTCCTTCTTCTCCTTGGCGACGGTGAACAGGGTGCGCAGCAGGCCGGGGAAGTATTCCTTCACGTTGGTAACGATGACGCGCTTGAGCGGCGTGTTCCCGCGCACCTGCTTGACGTTGCCGTAGAAGGCGGTGAGGGCGACGAGGGTTTCCGCGCCCGAGTCGTTGACCTGGTGCTCCAACTCGCGGGCCACGTACAGGGGGTTGCAGGGCACGATGACGGCGCCCGCGCGGGCCGCGCCGTAGTACGCGATGATGTACTGCGGGCAGTTGGGCAGGTAGATGGCGACCCGATCGCCCTTCTTCACGCCCAGTTTCTGGAGGCCCGCCGCGAATCGGGTAACCAGTTCATCCAGTTCGCGGAAGGTGATCTTCTTCGCCATGTAGCGGGACCCCAGCGGCGCGCCGTAGATGAGGGCGACGCGGTCGGGGTACTTCTGGGCCGAGCGCCTCAGCAGTTCATGTAGGGGGATCGCCGGATAGTCAATGTGCTTGGGGACCGACTCATCATAGAACTTGTGCCAGGGCTTTTCCATTTTCCTACCTCCTCCTCGTACTCTATGCGAACGATTTACCGGACATTGGGCATGGGCCTGTGGCTGCCCCAGAGCGGACGGCTCCGGTTCTGCGGTTCTGCGCGTCTGTTCACATACGGCACCTCCCTGTGCGATGCCCATCGCGGGCAAGAAGAGGACAGGTCTATGCCTTGACCTTGGCCAGGCGCTCTTTCAGGAACCCCTGAATCGTCTCAAAGACTTTCTCGCGCTCCAGGTCGCGCATCATCTCGTGGTGGCTCCGCTCAAACCAGACGATGCGCTTGTCGGTGGAGGCGATGCGGTCGTGGATAATCTGCGCCGACTTGGGGGCCACCGTCTGGTCCTTGTGCGACTGGATGATGAGGGCGGGGGCGCGCACCTCGGGCAGGCGGCCCTCCACGTAGGTGGTGTAGTCCAGAAAAGACACGATGGCGTCCATGGGGGCGCGGTCGTAGTTGGTGTCGTACTTCTCCAGTTCCTTGTCGGCGTAGTTGGGCGGCATGGGCCACCAGTGGACGAGCCTGCCGACAACAGGGCGGAGGAAGGAGAGCGCGTTCCCCGGCGCGAGGGGGTTGCGCAGTTTGAGCGCCGCGGCCACGAGGGCGATGGCGTCCACCTGGTCGGGGTGTTCGGCGGCCAGGTGCAGGGCCACCAGCCCTCCCATGGACAGGCCCGCGACGACGGCTTTTTCGGCCTCGGTGAGCAAATCCTTCAGGGCGGCCTCGGCGTCGGCGTACCAGTCGCGCCACGTTACGCCCACCAGGGCCTCGGGTGTTTGCATGTGCCCGCGCAGGACGGGCATGCGGTAGGGCAGGCCCAGGGCCTCAATGTAGGGGTTGAGGCCGTTGACGCAGTCCAGGCTTGACGTAAAGCCGTGTAGGTTGAGCACTCCGAGCGGCGCTTTCATAGAGCCTCCTGTGATCTATTTGACATAATATTGGCACATCCTTCCCGCCGCCGCGCTAGACGCGGCGGGCGATTTCCGACGGGTCGGGCGGGCAGCCACGAACAAGCCGGAAGCCGCCCTTGCGTGCGAAGGCCGCGGCGCAGTCGCCCACGCAGAGCACCCGGCCATGATCCGCGGGCAGGGCCACGCCGCTCCCCAGGACGATGTCGGTGCGGCGCAGTTGCCCGCTCCACAACAGGCGAAGGCGGCCCCATCGGGACTTTCGCAATGCGCGGAAGGCGAGGTACAGGGCGGCGTTGCATCCGCTGCACGAGTCCGAGACGTGCTCGTACACATGATGATAGCGGAAGTAGCCGGGATAGTCCAGCACGAACGGGCGCGCGGCTTCCGGAATGGGCACGCCCACCGCATGGACGGGCGCGGGTGGGATGTGCGGCGCGCGCTCGCGGGGCACGCGCATCAGTTCCAGGCAGGCGTTGTCCACCTCCACCACGTCGGTGCCCGCCACAAGGATGCCCATGTCCACGGGCGTGCCGAAGCGCCACGGCCCCAACCCCTCCAGGCCCACGATGCCATCCACCACGGTGAGATGCGGCGCGGCGACGCGGGCCAGGGCCGGTATGGCGCGATCCAGCCCGATCTTGTGAAACCGCTTCTTGTCGGCTTCGGTGAGCAGGCCCTTCTGGTTCTTCAGGCCCAACGTTACGCCGGTCTGGATGTGCGTCTTCATCTTGGCGACGTTGACGTACTCGTGGGTCTGGAGCAGCGCCGGCAGCCGGATTCTGCCGAATTCCCATTCCACCTCTACGCGGGGCGCGTCGTTCAGGTCCACCAGTTGCGCGCCGTAGCGCCGGGCCAGGTCGGCGTAGCCTGTGCGGCGGAACGCTTCCATGGCCGAGCGGCCCACGATGGCGCCCTCGCCGATGACGATGGGGCGGCCCGCGAAGTAGCGCAGCAGCCCCTCCACCACGGCGGGGTCGGTGAACAGGCCGACGCCGGGCGGGCCGTAGTCGGGCACGTTGGGCTTGATGAAGATGGCCTCGCGGGTCGGCTTGTATGCGATTAGGTCCAGCGCCTGGGCCAGGGCGTCGGCGGCCTGGTCCAGGGTGCTGCGGACGATGGCAACGGTCATGTGTCCCTCAGGAATACGCGAACCAGGTTGACGCTGGAGAAATGGCCGCCCGTCAGGTAGGTGAGCGTGCCTTCGCGGCCGAACAGGGCACGGGCGATGCGCTTCTCGTCCCATCCGCGGTCGTGGAGTTGGCGGATGCGCGCTTGCAACTCCTCCAGATAGGCGATCTTGTCCAGGATTTCGCGGCGGGGGTTGGGGCGCACGCTGCCGCTGCCCGGGAACAGGTACGAGATGTCCAGCGACGCCAGATGGCGGAGCGAGTCCAGGGTGGCGCGGATGTCGTAGTCGGGGCGGTAGGCGCGATCCTTGCCGCCGATGAACAGGTCGCCGGTGAAGGCCCAGCCCTCGCCGGGTTCGTAGATGAGGAGGTGGTCCGGGCTGTGGCCTGGCGCGTGGATGACCCGGAAGCGGTGATGCTCGGTCGCGATTTCGGGCGGGGCTTCGCGGCCCTCCGATGGCACGGGCCAACCCCAGAAGATTCGCCGATACAGTTGCATGCGGATGAGCGCCGGGTCGCGCAGGTAGGGCAGGGCCAGCGGGTGGGCGTAGATGGTCGCGCCGTGCTCGCGGGCGATCTGGGCGTTGGCGCCGATGTGATCCTCGTGGTGGTGGGTGTTGACGATGAAGCGCACGGTCTGGCGGCGGAGGGCGGCGCACAGTTCGCGGGCGGTGAAGTGGCAGCCCGTGTCCACCAGCAGGCCATCCACGAAGTAGGCGGCCGTCCAGTAGGCCGGACGCCGGAAGAAGCCCCTGGCTAGGCGGAACTTGGTAACCGCGCCTATCTGCTCGGTCTGGATCACGGGTTCTGCTCCAGCAACAGTTGTGCCCGAAACTCGTCGGGTATGCGTATGGGTCGGAACGTCTTGGGGTCCATCATCACCTGGACGGTCTCGCCTTCGGCCAGCAGGATGCCGGTCTCCTGGTTGATGACCTGGTACGAGAACGTGAAACTGCGCTGCCGAACCTGGCTCACCCACGTGCGGACGAGGATGGGGTCGTCAAAGCGGGCCGAGGCGTGATACCTGCACCGCGCCTCGGCGATGACGAAGGTGATGCCTTCCTTCTCGCGGCGGGGGATGTCAAACCCGACCTCGCGCAGGTAGTTGACGCGGCCCACCTCAAACCACACGAAGTAGTTGGCATAGTACACGATGCCCTGGGCGTCGGTTTCGGCGAAACGCACGCGGAGCGTGCTCTCGGAGACGCGCGGCGGTGTCATAGGACGCTGGCCCCTCCGGTCAGGATTTGGCGAAGCCATATCGGAATGGTCTGGACGTCGCGGTTCTTGTTGACGCAGATGTGGCGGGTGTGGCCCGTGGCAAGGAGGAGGTCGGCGGCGTTGCGCACCTCGTAGCGGAAGGTGAGGCCGCGGCTTCGCAGTTCGGCGAGGCGCGTGCAGATCGCCACCTCCTCGTCGTAGAAGGCCGGGTGCGAGAAGCGCACGTACAGTTCGGTAACGGGCAGGAAGACGCCTCTGGCTTCGCACTCGGCGTAGGCGAGGCCGGCGGCGCGGAAGAAATCGCTCCGCCCGGCCTCAAACCAGACGGCATATTCCGAATGGTGGACGATCCCCATGGCGTCCGTTTCGGCGTACCGAACGCGGAAGCGGGTTACGGTTTCCGCCACGGCGCGTGGCCTCCTTGCTGATGGATTCCCCGTGCGACGCGTCGCACCCATGCGACGCACTTCGCCTGTGCAGTTCAACCCATACGTGCGACGCACCACGCAGGTGCCGAATCAACCCACACGTGCGACGCACCTACGAGGTGCGTCGCACGTAGCCTTACACAGCGGTTCCTGCGGTGGCCGCCTCAATCTCCTTGATGAGGGCGGGTATCACCTTGTACAGGTCGCCTACCACGCCGAAGTCGGCAATCTGGAAGATGGGCGCCGATGGGTCCTTGTTGATGGCGATGATGTACTTGGCTTCCTTCATGCCGGCCTGGTGCTGGATGGCGCCGGACACGCCGCAGGCGATGTAGAGTTCGGGGTGCACGGTCTTGCCGGTCTGGCCCACCTGATGGTCATGGGAAATCCAGCCCGCGTCCACAGCCGCGCGGGAAGCGCCGACGGCCCCGCCCAGGACGGTGGCCAGTTGCTCAATGAGTTTGAACCCATCGGGGCCACCCAGGCCGCGCCCGCCCGTTACGATGACCTTGGCCTCTTCCAGGTCCACGGTATGCTTGCCCTCCTTGATGACTTCCAGAATCTTCGTCATCAGGTCGCTCTCGGACAGGTCCACCTCCACGCGGGTGATCTCGCCGGTGCGGGTCTTGTCCTCGGGCAGGGAGCGCATGACGCCGGGGCGCACGGTGGCCATCTGCGGGCGGTGGCGCGGGCAGGCGATGGTGGCCATGATGTTGCCGCCAAAAGCCGGTCGGGTCTGGAGCAGGAGCCGCTCGCTCTCGTCTATGTCCAGGCCGGTGCAGTCGGCGGTGAGGCCGGTGTGGATGCGCTGGGCCACGCGCGGGGCCAGGTCGCGGCCGATGTGCGTCGCGCCGAACAGGACGATCTCCGGCTTCTTCTCCTGCACCAGGTTGGAGAAGACCTTGGTGTAGGCGTCGGTGCGGTAGTGTTCCAGCAACGGGTGATCGGCCAGGAGCACCTCGTCGGCGCCGTACCAGATGAGTTCCTGGGCCAGGTTGTCCACGTTGTGGCCCAGGAGCACGCCGATAGCCTTGGCGCCCAGGGTGTCGGCGAGTTCGCGGGCCTTGCCCATGAGTTGGCGGGCGACCTTGGTCAGCATGCCGTCGCGCTGCTCGGCGAAGACCCACACGTTGCGGTAGTCGCTCAGGCGCACGCCGGTGGTGGGCATTTCGCCCAGGACCAGCGCCTGCTCGGGGCAGGCCTCCACGCAGATGCCGCAGGACACGCAGGTCTCGTACACGACGGCCACGTTGCCCTTGACCTCAATGGCTCCGAATGGGCAGACCATCTGGCAGGTGCCACACGCTGTGCATTTTTCCTCAATGACCTTCAGTTCCATCCTTGACCTCCTCGCTGGCAGTAGTTGGTGGGATCAACGAACGATGCGAACGCGTAGGGGCGCTCGCGGATAGCCTCTTATCCGAATTCGCGCATGATGGCGCGGGCCAGGCGCTGGATGCCTTCGCGGATGACCTCCGGGCGGCAGTAGGAGAAGTTGAGGCGCATGGTGTTGTGGCCGCCCTCGTCTGGGAAGAACGCAGCGCCTGGAACATAGGCGACTTTCTCCTCCAACGCGGTTTTCAGGAACTCGGTGGTGTTGACCCGCTCGGGCAGGCGCACCCACAGGAACAGGCCGCCCTGGGGCCGCGTCCAGGTTACGCCGGTGGGGAACTGCTCCTCCATGGCATGGAGCATGGCGTTGCGCCGCTCGTAGTAGGCCTCGCGCACCTTCTTGACGTGGGAACGCAACAGGCCGCGGCTGCAGATGTCGTGGGCCACCATCTGGACGAAAACGCCCGTGTGCAAATCCGCGCCCTGCTTGGCCTGCACGAGTTTACCGATGATCTTGGACGGCGCGGTAACCCAGCCGATGCGGATGCCCGGCGCCAGGGTCTTGGAGAACGTGCTCAAGTAGATGACATTCTCCTTGTGCAGCGTCTCTATGGGCGTGATGTCCTCGCCCTCAAAGCGCAGTTCGCCGTAGGGGTCGTCTTCTATGATGGGCACGCCGTACTTGGCGGCCAGGCGCACCAGTTCTATGCGGCGCTCCAGCGGGAGCGTGGTGCCCGCCGGGTTGTGGAAGTTGGGCAGGACGTAGATGAACTTGACTTTGCCCTGGTGGGCCTTGAGGACGGGCTCCAGTTCGTCCACGCACATGCCGTCGTCGTCCAGGGGCACGGTGGCGAATTGCGGCTCGTAGGCGCGCCACGCCTGGAGCGCGCCCAGGTAGGTGGGGCGCTCGGTGATGACGACGTCGCCCTTGTCCAGGAAGATGCGCCCGATGAGGTCCAGCGCCTGCTGCGAGCCGTTGGTGATGATGATGTTCTCCACCTCGGCGGGGACGCCATACTTCTGCATTTTCTCGCAGAGGTACTCGCGCAGGGGCGTGTAGCCTTCGGTAGCGCCGTACTGGAGCGCCTTGCTGCCGTTGGTGGTGAGGACGTATTCGCACGCCTCGCGGAACTCGCGGATGGGGAACAGTTCGGCGGCGGGCAACCCGCCTGCGAACGAGATGATGTCGGGCTTCTCGGTGAGTTTGAGCAGTTCCCGGATGACAGAACTGGTCATCTTCACGGCGCGGCCGGCGAACTTGGCGTCCCAGTTGGTGGTAACTTCGGTTTCCACGGGTTGAACAGGTAACGACATGGGTCCTCCTCATTGAGTGGTTGTGTAGGGCCGGGAGTCTCGCCGTTGAGATTGCATCTCCCGGTGGATGATTTCTTTCAACAATTGGGCCCGCGCGGCCCCGCCCACGGTCTCCAGTTTGCGGATGCCGAGGGGGTCAATCTCCTCTCGGAGCAGGCGCAACTCTTCGGCGGTGGGCGGCGGGGTTTCCGATAGCGGGTTGGCCACCCGCAGCGGGAAGCCCGTGCGCGCCCGCACGTCGTCCAGCGACACGCCCGGGTGCAGGCTGACGAGCCGCACCTGGCCCTCGTGCAGGTCAAACGTGGCCAGGTCGCTGACCAGATACCAGTCGCGCGGGCGGTCGGGGATGTGGCCCACGCCGCTGACGAAATCCACCGCCGGCACGAAGACGCGGGCGTCGTGGCGCGGCACGTAGAGTTCCACCCGCCGGTAGATGGGCGTGATGTCGGCGATGCCGCCGCAGCCGGGGAGCCGCAATCGGGGCTGGTGCCAGTCGCCGATGCAGACGTTGTTGAAGTGGCCATGGGGGTCCACCTGGGCGGGGCGCAGGAATTCGCGCGGCTCCAGCGTGGGCAGAATCTCGCGGCAGATGGACGGGAAGTTCATGCGGCGCAGCGGGCGGTCCAGCCACATGGCCTCGTCGCGCACGAGCGACAGCGGCTTCCAGTCCAGCGTAACGGCCATGCCCACCGCCGAGGCCAGCACCAGGTTGGGCGCGTGGGTGCACTTGGCCAGGATGTAGCCGGCGAGGGTCAGGGGCGTGGAGAGGCCCTGCACCACGATGTCGCCATCGCGGAGCCGTCGGCTAATGCATGTGGCGATGATTTCGTCGGGCGTGAATTCCGGTTTCATGTTTGCAGCCACGCGCTCAGGTATTCCTGGAATCGGTCGGACGCGCAGGCTTCCACGTAGGCGAGGATAGCCTGGGCATCCAGCGGATACAGCGGATGGCAGGATGTGGGCGCAGCGCCGTTGGGCGCGGCCACCACATGGGTAACGCGCTGCCCCAGCAGGTCGGCCTCGGCCGACAGGCGCGGCACGATGCGCTCGGCCGTTACGATGACGGTTCGCGCCGCCAGGCTCAGTTCCCAGTCCACGGCCAGGTTGCCGCCCAGGATGGCGTTGCCCATGGGGTCGGCTTCCAGGGCGTGGATAAGGGCCACGTCGGGGGCGATGGCCGGGAAGGCGACGCACGTCTCGCCGGTGTACGGGTCGGCGACGGTGCGCACGTCGGGCCGCACGCGCAGGAAGTCCGTGCCCAGCCATGCGGGCGACGCGACGAACCCGACGCGGGCGAGCGTGGCGCGCAGGCCACACGCGATGCTGGTCTCGGTCTCCTCTACGATTTCCAGCGTGCCGGCGGAGGCGGCGCGGGTGAACATGGGCGCCAGGCCAAAGGCTTCCAGACCGAAGTAGCAGGTGCGCACGCGGCGCGCCAGGCCCGCGCCCACGAGAAGGTCGGCGTCGAGCCCCAGCGTGGCGCCGAGCAGGGTCAGGTCGCCGATGCGCGCGCGAATGATCTCGCGCACGGCGGCCATGGGGCGGCGGTGGAGCATGAGGCCGCCGATGGCGAGGAGGCTGCCGGGCGCGATGGCGCGAATGGCCTGGGCGAGGGAGCAGGTCTTGTCCATCATGGCGCCCCCTCACCCTTGCTCGGCAGCCGGCCGTCCAGCAGCGCGGTGATGCGCGGCAGGTCTTCTATGCGCGGGATGGCAAAGTGGGCGTCGTCGGGGTCATCGCTGCCCACCAGGACGGTGATCATGCCCATCTTGCGCCCAGGCACCAGGTTGCGCGGCGTGTCGTCCAGCAAGAGGCACTCCTCGGGGCGGGCGTCCAGCAGGGCAAGCGCCAACTCGTAGGCTTCGGGGTCCGGCTTGTTTACATAACGAACAGCCTTGATGTCTATGATGGCGGAGAAGTGGCGCTCCACGCCGAGTAGGCTGAGCACCCGCCGAGCATGGGCTTCGCTGGCGTTGGTGAACACCACCTTGGTGAGCGGGAGCGCGGCCAGGGCCTTGTCCAGGGCGGGGTTCGGCGCGATGAACTGTTCCAGCGGCAGGTTGTGGACGTAGGCCAGGTAGTCGTCGGGGTCCACGCCGTGATGGAGCATCAGGCCGCGCAGGGTGGTGCCGTACTCGCGGAAGTAGCGGTCGCGCAGCGCGAGGATGTCCTCCTCGCCAAAGCCGCATCGCTCGCGCATGTACTGCTTGATGAGGCGGCCGACCTCGTCCATGAGGCCCGAACTCATGGGGTACAGGGTCTGGTCCAGGTCAAACAGGGCGAAGCGCAGCGGGGGCGGCCCGCTCGGCTTCGCGTCGGCGGGGTTGGGGCGCTTGCGGGTACGCGCCGCGGAGCGCGCCTTCGGTGTGGCGGCGTTCGGCTCGGAGGCCAGGAGCACGGCCGCGCCGTTGGCGCCAGCGCCGCACAGCGTGGCGATGCCCAGAGCCGCCCCGCGGCGGCGCATCTCGTAGGCCAGGGTCATGAGGATGCGGGCGCCCGTTGCCCCCACGGGGTGGCCGATGGCGACCGCGCCGCCGTTGACGTTGACGCGCTCCGGGTCAATGCCCAGTTCGCGGATGCAGATGAGGGGCACCGCGGCGAACGCCTCGTTGATTTCCCAGAGGTCCACGTCGCGGGGGCGCAGACCGTGCTCGGCGAGAAGCCTTCGGGCGGTGTCGGCGGGGACGGTACTGATACGCGGCGGCTCGTCGGAGACCTGGGCCGCGCCGACAATCCACGCCAGGGGTTGCAGGCCCAGCGCGCGGGCGTCGGCCTCGTCCATGAGGACAAGGGCCGCCGCGCCGTCGTTCAGCCCTGGGGCGTTGCCCGCCGTTACCGTGCCTTCGGGCGAGAAGGCCGGAGGCAGGGCGGCGAGTTTCTCCAGCGTGGTGTCGGCGCGGGGCTGCTCGTCCGTGTCCAGGATGGTCTCGGTCTTGCCGACCTTCACCGTGGCCGGCGCGATTTCGTCTCGGAAGAGCCCCGCGTCTTTGGCGGCGAAGTACCGCCGATGGCTGCGGAGCGCCCATTCGTCCTGCGCGGCCCGCGTGATGCCGTAGGCTTTGGCGGCGTCGTTGGCGTAGTCGCCCATGTGCTTGCCCCCCAGGGGGCAGGTGAGCGACGCGGTCAGGTCGTCCACGAGGGGGCCATCGCCCAGGCGGTAGCCCCAGCGGGCGCGCGGCAGGATGTAGGGCGACTGGCTCATGTTCTCCATGCCGCCGGCGACGATCCATCGGGCGCGGCGGCTCTGGATGAGCAGGTCGCCCCAGATGACGGCGTTCAGCGCCGAGGTGCAGGCCGTGTTGAGGGACGTGGCGCCGACGGCGACGGGCACGCCGGCGCGCAAGGCAGCCTGGCGCGCGGGCACCTGGCCCACGCCCCCGCCCACGCAGTGGCCCAGGATGATCTGATCGCGCTCATCCAGCGCCAGCGCGACGCGGGAGCAGGCCGCGCGGATTGCCCACGCGCCCAGTTCCACCGCGGGCGTGTCTTTTAGCGTGCCGCCAAAACGCCCGAAAGGCGTCCGCGCGGCCGATACGATGACCGTTGCCATGCGCTGTGTCCCTTCGCCGTGCGATGCGCGAGACTCCGAGGGCGCAAGAGATTCCCTCGGAGGCGTCGGCCTCGTCTCATCCCTGAATGATGTTGCGCGCTCTGAGTCGGCTCAGGATTTGCCGTGCGGCCTCGTCGGGCGGCGCGGTGATGGTCTCGCCCGGCTCCTTGGCTGGCGGGCTGAAGGAGCGCCGCACCTGGGTGGGCGAGCCTTCCAGTCCCAGCGTCCCCGGCTCCGCGCCCAGGTCTTTGGACGTCCACAAGATTACCTGGCGGGAACGGTAGGCGGTGATGATGCCCGGCGCGGTGGGATACCGGGGCTTGTTGGCCTCTTTGGTGATGGTGAGCAGCGCGGGCAGCCGGGCTTCTATGATCTCGTACCCGTCTTCCAGTTTGCGTTTGGCGCGCACGCTGCCGTCGGTGACCGTCAGTTCGGTTACGTAGGTGATCTGGGGGATGCCCAGATATTCGGCCAACTGGGGGCCTACCTGGGCGGTGTCGCCATCAATGGCTTGGCGGCCGGCCAGGATAAGGTCGTAGTCGCCGATCTTCTTGATGGCCATGCCGAGGGTGGTGGCGGTGGCCCAGGTGTCGGCGCCCGCGAAGGCTCGGTCCGACAGGAGGATGGCCTCGTCGGCGCCCATGGCCAGGGCCTCGCGCAGCGCGTCATCGGCCTGGGGCGGACCCATGGTGATGACGGTAACGTGCGCGCCCCGGCTCTCCTTGAGTTTCAGCGCCTCTTCCAGCGCGTTCTTGTCCTCGGGGTTGATGATGCTGGGCACCCCTTCGCGGATGAGCGTGCCGGTGCGGGGGTCCAGTTTGACCTCGGTGGTGTCGGGTACCTGTTTGATTGTAACGACGATCTTCATAATTGGCCCTCCTGGTGATTGCTCCTGCGCGGCTCGCTCTAGCGGATGCGGACGCCGACTTTGCGGAACAGGTTGGTGGCGATGACAAGGCGCTGGATTTCGTTGGTGCCCTCAAAGATGCGGGTGATGCGGGCGTCGCGATACATCCGCTCCACGGGGTACTTCTTCATGTAGCCCATGCCTCCGTGGATTTGCACGCACTTGTCCACGCAGCGGTCCAACACTTCGGAGCCGAAGACCTTGCACATGGCGGCGTAGGTGCTGAAGTCGCGGCCCATGTTGCCCGAGTCCATCATCCAGGCGGTGCGATAGACGAGCGAACGCAGGGCTTCAATCTCGGTGGCCATGTCGGCGATCATCCACTGGATGGCCTGCTTCTGGGCGATGGGCTGGCCGAACTGGTAGCGGTTCTTGGCGAAGTCAATGGCCGCGTCCAGGGCCGCCTGCGCGCCGCCCAGGCAGCCGGCGCCCAGGCTGATGCGCCCCACGTCCAGGGTCTTCAGGGCCGTGAGGAAGCCCGCGCCAAACTGGCCCAGGACGTTCTCCTTGGGCACGACGCAGTCCTCAAAGATGAGTTCGGCGGTGGAGGAGCCGCGGATGCCCATCTTGGTCTCTTTGGTGCCCACGCGGAAGCCGGGGAAGGTCTTCTCCACGATGAAGGCCGTAACGCCGCCGCGCGCGCCCAGGGCCGGATCGGTTACGGCGAAGACGGTGATGATGTCGGCGATGTCGCCGTTGGTGATCCAGATTTTCGTGCCGTTGAGGATGTAGTTGTCGCCGTCGCGCACGGCGCGGGTCTGGATGGCCGCGGCGTCGGAGCCGGCGTTGGGTTCGGTGAGGGCGAAGGCGGCGATCTTCTCGCCGCGGGCCAGCGGCGTGAGGTATTTTTCCTTCTGCTCGGGCGTGCCGTCCAGGTAGATGGCCATGGCGCCGATGCCGGTGTGGGCGCCGATGACCGTGGCGGTGGAGCCGCAGACCTTGTTGATTTCCTCCATGAGGATGCAGTAGCCCATTTCGCCGGCGCCCGCGCCCCCGTATTCCTGCGGGAAGGGCACGCCCATCAGTCCCAGTTTGGCCGCCTTGCGGATGACGTCCATCGGGACTTTCTCTTCCACGTCAATCTCTTCGGCGATGGGCGCGATCTCGTTCTGCGCGAACTCGCGGATCATGCGGCGAAGGAGTTCGTATTCTTTGGGAAATGTGAAGTCCATAGATGCGCTCCTTTTGGTTGGCGTCAGGCTCCCGAAGTCAGGAGAACTTCGGGAGCCTGGGAGATGACTGGCCTACCGGTCTTCAAACTTGGCCTGGCGCTTCTGCAGGAAGGCGGCCACACCCTCGCGCATGTCGTAGGTCTCGCAGAGTTTGGCGAAGTGCTCGGCCTCGTACAGCAGGGCATCTTGCAGGTCCATTTCCAAGCCCTTGTTCACGGCGTCAATGATGGCGGCCAGGGACAGGGCCGACTTGGACACGATCTTCTTGGCGAGGCCCTTGGCCTCTTTGATGACGTCGCCGGCGGGCACGACCTTGTTCACCAGGCCGATGCGGAAGGCTTCCTGCGCGGTGATCATGTCGCCGGTGAACAGGAGTTCAAAGGCCTTGCCCTTGCCCACGTAGCGCGGCAGGCGCTGGGTGCCGCCCCAGCCGGGGATGATGCCCAGGTTGATCTCGGGCTGGCCGAAGCGGGCGCGGTCCGAGGCGATGCGGATGTGGCAGGACATGGCCAGTTCGTTGCCGCCGCCCAGGCACACGGCGTTGATGGCGGCGATGACGGGCTTAGGGCTGGCCTCTATCTTGCTGAAGAGTTGCTGGCCCTTGACCACCACTTCCTTGGCGTCGTCGTGGCCCTTGAGGGCGTTGATCTCGTTGATGTCGGCGCCCGCCACGAAGGCGAACTGGCCCGCGCCCGTGATGATGATAGCCTTGACCTCGGGGTTGGCCAGGGCCTCGTCAAAGGCGGCGTTCAGGTCCATGACGGTCCGCGTGTCAAAGGCGTTGGCGGGGGGATGGTCAATGGTCAGGATGGCGATGCGCTCCTCAACGGACACCTTCACATTCTGATACTCACCCATGGTCTCGCTCCTTTCTCTCGTCGTGTTCTATAGAATAGGTTTGCCGTTTCGCGGGAAGTGGGGCGGG
>DAOTVT010000114.1:0-2411 GCA_034436295.1 Anaerolineae bacterium
CGTGTGGATCGCCATGGCCTACCTCGTAGGCTCCATACCGACCTCGTATCTCGCGGGGCGCTGGCTCAAGGGCATAGACCTGCGCCGCTACGGCAGCGGCACTGTCAGCGGCACGGGCGTGTACTACCACGTCTCGCGGCCCGCCGTCGTCGTGGTCGGCCTGCTGGCCATCGCCGCCGGCCAGAGGAATGTCCGCCGCTGCCCCATCCGACCTCCCAGGCCGAATGCAAGGCCCTGTTGGAGACGCTGGGTCTGGGTAAGGATGCAGCGCAAGAGCATAACCCGAGCGCGGTATTATGAGAATCCATTGACAGTGTTGGTCAGCACGGCAAGGGCTAGGGCAGAGTACGCCCTTCTACCAATCCCACTTCATCGCTCACCTTCAGATGCTGGCCCTGGGGCCGCCGCAGCATATTGGCCCTAGCAAGCGGGTGGGAAAAGAATTCCTCCAGGCTCTCGCATTTGACACGAAAGCGGAGTGGGTGTAGTATATGCATAGAATTGAATGTTGCGATGTTCGTGCTTGGCGCCGAGGCGGCGGTTGCAGGGACGCCAGTGCACTAGAGCGCTGTGCGGGGAGGTGCAATGACCATGACAGAAACGATGCGAAACCCTGGCGACAGGCAGCGAACCCTCCGTCTGTTGGAATCCCTATTTGGCGGGGGAAGCAACTCCGTCGGCGTCCGGTTATGGGATGGCACGCCGTGGCCCGACGATTCCCCCCGTCGAGCAACCATTGTGCTCAAACACCCCGGCGCGTTGAGAGCGATGTTTCTCCCGGCCACGGAACTGAACCTGGCCGAGGCGTATCTATACGACGACTTTGACATTGAGGGTGAGATTGAGGCGGTCTTTGACCTGGCTGACCATTTGATGCAACGGTCGTTGGGCAAAGCGGACCAGGTGCGTCTAGCGCGCGATTTGCTGCGCCTGCAGCGCGGACCAGAGCGGATGCAGACGCAGCGTGGTCGGGCTCGGCTCAAGGGCGGTCGCCATTCGCTGGCCCGCGACCGGCAGGCGGTAACCTACCATTATGATGTCTCCAATGATTTCTATGCCCTGTGGCTGGATCGGCGCATGGTTTACTCCTGCGCCTATTTCGCTAGCCCTGAGCAGGATTTGGACGCAGCCCAAGAACGAAAACTGGACTACATCTGCCGCAAGTTACGGTTGCGACCGGGTCAACGGCTGCTAGACGTGGGCTGCGGCTGGGGCGGGCTGGTGATCCATGCGGCGCAGCAGTACGGGGTGGACGCAACCGGCATTACGCTCAGCCAGCCGCAGGCCGACCTGGCCAATGAGCGCATCCGAGCAGCAGGCCTTGCCGACCGCTGCCGGGTGCGGGTGCAGGACTATCGCGAAATGGACGCATGGGGGAGTTTTGATGCGCTGGTCAGTGTGGGCATGTTTGAGCATGTGGGCGCGGCGCTGCTGCCGGACTATTTCGCGCTAGCCCATCGCCTGCTGCGCCCGGGCGGCGTATTTCTCAACCACGGTATTGCCAATACCTTCAAGGAATCCCCGCGGCGTGGCCCATCCTTCTCCGACACCTACGTATTCCCCGACGGCGAACTGGTGCCCATCAGCGTCTCGTTGCGCGCCGCCGAGGAGGCCGGATTTGAGGTACGCGACGTGGAGAGCCTGCGTGAGCACTACGCCATGACCCTGCGCCACTGGGTGCGCCGGCTGGAAGCCAACCACGAGCGGGCGCTACAGTTCGTTGACGAGCCGACCTATCGCGTCTGGCGACTGTTCATGTCGGGCTCGGCAGATGGGTTCTCAAAGGGACGCCTCAACGTGTATCAAGCGTTGCTTGTCAAACCCGATGGCGCTGGACGGAGCGGCCTGCCGTTGACGCGAGCCGACTGGTACCGCTGAGGGTTCTGGCCACAGGGTGCAAAGGCATAAACGGAGGAGGTGCTTCTATGGGCCAGGTGGTTCTGCTCGTCGCAATGGCCTACCTCGTAGGCTCCATACCGACCTCGTATCTCGCGGGGCGCTGGCTCAAGGGCATAGACCTGCGCCGCTACGGCAGCGGCACCGTCAGCGGCACGGGCGTGTACTACCACGTCTCGCGGCCCGCCGTCGTCGTGGTCGGCCTGCTGGACATCGCCAAGGTCTGGCTCCCGACTTGGCTGGGCCTGCGGTGGGGGTTGGGCCTGGGCGCGGCGCTGGCGGCGGGGCTGGCCGCCATGATCGGCCACAACTGGCCCATCTACCTCAACTTCCACGGGGGGCGCGGCCACAGCAGCATCCTCGGCATCATGCTTGCAGTGTTCCCCTGGGGGTTTCCCTGGCTCCTGGCGTTCATGGCCGTGGGGCGGCTCGTGGGGCAGACGGCGCTCTTCTCGCTGGCGGGCATCGCCACCCTGCCCTTGCTCCTCGCCTTCGCGGGGCAGCCCCCGGCGGTC
>DAOTVT010000115.1:0-4465 GCA_034436295.1 Anaerolineae bacterium
TGGGCTGATTGACGAGCAACGCCGACCCCGTGATCCGCAAGACCTCGGCGCTGCCATACTTGAGTACGGCCGTCTTCTGGTTCGTGGTGTCCTGGTTCTGGACATCTAGCGCATATCGGGCAGAGTCCACCGCGACGACAAGCGGATTGGCCGCCGCCGCGCCTGTCCAGGCGTCAATGATCTGGTTGAAGTCCTCCGGCCTGCTCAAGGCCCCGACGACGATGGCCGAAAAGCCCATGTCAGCCTCCTAACGCCCTCGTAACGAGAATGCCGATGGCCACGGCGAGGCCCGTCTTGGCAATCTCCCACACGCGGGCCTCCCACGTGGAAGTCCGGCCCTTCGCCCTTTCGGCCTCCTCTATATGGCCGTTGTACACGACCATCTTGCGCTGCGCTTCCAATTGGCAGCGGGCCAAGTCCTCCGTCATTTTGCGGACGGCTTGAACTTCTGCCGTGAGAAACTCTAGTTGGGTCTGAATGGATGTAAGCGTTGGTGTCGTCATGTCGCCCAGTCCGATGATGAGAACCGCACCGCGTCCACAAAGTAGCGCGCATAGGCCGCTACCGATGGTTGCTGGTACAACAGTTGAATGTACGTGATGTCGGCTGCCTGAAGGCCGGGATCGCTGGCCGTAACGGGCAGCGCGTCCGTCTGGCCCGGGAACAGGGTGCTCAAGCCCCAGTAGAGGAAGTTGGAGCCGGGCATGTTGGACAGCGAAAGCCAGATCCACAAGGGCGTGGCGACGGGAACATCCGATCCGACCTGCGTCCGCGTCCCCGACAGGCACTTGTACGCCCGCAGAATGCCGGGAGTCAATTGCCACTCGGTGTAGTTGTTACTGTCCTTGCAGGATCGGAACGTGAATTGCCAGCCCGTCGGCGCGATGGTGGGCAACCCCAGGATGACACCCTTGAAACGCGGGAAGTTGCCCGGTGGATTGGCAACGGTGCATCGTTGCTCGGCAACCCCTGATCCTGCTCCGTAAATGTAGACATACTGGAAACCCGGCATCTGCGTATAGTTGACATTGCTGATTCCGTTGATGGCCGACGGGTGCGTAACCCACGACCAAAAGCGCGTGTCCGGTTCCGTCTCCATCTCGGCATCGTAGATGTTCGGCTTGGAAGGGACGAGGATGCGGTTGTAGTAGTTGGCAGACAGAAACGAATTGGCACCGAACAGTCGGTTGAACCGGTCTATGAGATAGCCCAACTCGCGGGCCAGCGGAGTATCCCTTACGATCGGCATTCTGGCCTCACGATACCGGAATGACCACCACGGAGAAACGGCGGTTGTACATGTTGCGCGGCGTGCTGGACCCGCGCATGAACTGGACTTTGCAGGCCACGCTGCCCGTTAGTCCCGTCTTGTACCAGTGCCCGAACAGGCCCACCGCGCCCTCGGCGTTGGCCTGCGTCCAGGTCTCCATCGTCGTGCCCCCCAGGACGGCGCGTAGGGACAGATCACCGGTATAGTCGCCGGTCTTGGCCTCTATGTTCGCCTGGAAGAACGCCAAGACGTGGCAGGTCTTGGCAAGTGTCAGCGAGAGCGCCATACTGTCAACGTCCGTCCACGTGGAGGGCGAAGGCAACGCCCAGGCTGCCGAGGCGAAGACCGTCGCGCTTTGCTTGAAGTCTGCCCACGGCGCGAACTGGGCGGCCGTGTACCCCCCAAGGGTCGCGGCGTCTATGCCGAGGGCGTCATGGACGGCCTTCGTGTGCCGCGCGGAGTTGTAGTATTGCTGATGGTCATCTCCCGCCAGATTCGCAAGGTTGGCGTGGGAAATCTGCACGCCCTTCGCGCCGCCGCTGTGATCATGCGTGGAGAGCGTAATCCCGTCCACCGTTACCCCGGCGCCGACGTTGAGAGGCACATTGATCAGAACCGAAGACTTTTCCACCAGCAACACGTCTGTCCCCTGGGCGTTCCGACACCGCAGGATGTGGCCCGCCGCGTCATTCTGCTGGATCGTCGCGGCATAGTGCGTAGCGTCATTGACCACAAGGGCCAACGGCACGCCCTTGTTGGCGACACCCGTCCAGGCGTCAATGAACTGATTGATGAGATCGGCCGTGGCTTCCTGGCCGCTTGAGGCCCGCTGAAAGGTTGCCATAAGACCTCCTAACGCTAACGGAACACATGGCGGTCTGTGTCCCAGTGAGAGACGCCGATTACAAAGTATTGCAGGCTCTGAATGGGCGTGCTCTCCTCCGGGACTTCCACCATCTTGACGGTACACACGACGGCAGGGCCGATGGTGCGCTCATCGGCGTACTCCGTTTCCTCGACGGGCGCGAGCACCATGACTTTGCGCTCCCCACCAAGCGGGTCGCGGAGCAGGACGGGCTGATTACCCCTCGCCAGCGCGCGGAGTTCCTCCACAATGTCCACGCCACGACGACTGTCTTTGCGCCCGAGGCGCGTTGCCAAGTTGTCCGCAGCGACAACCCGCGCCTCCAGGATCATCAACTGATTCGGACGCTCAATCCCAATGACGGAGACCCGATGCAGCAAAATGGTGGAGTTGCCGCTGGGCTGGTTGAAGACAAGCGTCAATCGGATGCTGTAGCCGGACAAGCCCGCGATGGCGATGTGATGCCGTGGGCTTGTGCTGGCCGTGCCCGCAAGCGCAAGCGGCCCGTCGTCCACCTGCACGTATACGTCAATCGTGCTGGCGGCTCCAAGCCCGTCCGCTTCCAGAACGATGCCCCGAAAGGTCTTGAGCGTCCCAGGACTGCCGCCGTCGTAGCGGCTCAAGCGCAACGTGGCCTGCGCGCCATACTCGCAGTTCGGGTCATACCTTGGGTTGGATTGCCCGCGAGGAAGGACAACGTATCGGATGTCCTGATTCGCGCCATAGAACAGATATTGGAAAATGCCGCTCACGATCATCGCGTTGACGGTAACGTTCGTCGTCTCGGCAATGATCGGGTGATAGATCATCGGGCCTTCCTCATCCTGGCGAGATTCACGGGCCGCCACGATGAACGACGATCCGCTGATCGGGTTGAGAAGGCCGAAGTACAGCCAGGCGTCATCTCCCGCCATGGCCGTCACGCGACCGATAGCGTCCGAGGCGTAGTCGTTCGCCGCAGGGGTGGCCCGCTGAATGAGAAAGCCGCCGTCGCCACGGTTTGAGACGACGAACAAGCCCCTCCGGTGCGGCACAAAGAGAACGCCGTGCCAGACGCTCATGCCAAAGCAGTTCAGCGAGTACGGAGAAACGCCCAACTCCGGGGCAAGGGGAATGCCGTACCCCGAGGCGTCCAGCGCGTAAGGGCCGTCGGTCTTGCCGATGACGAGGAGTTCGCCCCAGGGGAGCAACATCGTGATCTGGTGGGTCTGATCGCCGATGGTGTAGGCCGCCGACCAGTTCGTGCTCACCGTGGGATCGGACGCGCAATTCTTGACCGCATAGGCGGAGGATGATCCCCACAGGCGATTGTTCAAGACGGCCAGATGGCCCATCTTGACCGAGGTGGCCTGCGTCCACGTGCCAGAGGTATTGCGCACCCAGATCCCCTCGCTCCATCCCATGGCGACGACAAGGACATTGTTGAACGCCACCATGTCAAAGGCGGTCTTGCCCACTCCGAAGTCATTTTCCAGGGTGAGCGTCAGATCCGGGTTGATCCGATAGCAATACTGGCTGGTGAGGACGAAGAGCGTGCCATTGAACTCGGCGAACTTGCGCACATTGGCCCCATCGCTGACGGTGATCGTGTGGGTCAACGGGCCAACGCGCACCCCGTCGGAGAACCGGGCATCGCCGCCGTAACTGGTGTGATACCTGCGTTGCCCCTTCTCCACGTCTGCGCCGAAGCCGCTCGTGAGGTCGCTCCACATCCAGGTAAACTGAAGCGTTGGCGGCAGCGGGCCTTCCGTGCCTCCCACCTCTTTGGTCGTGCTCGCGCCGATGGAGTAGGCGCGCCAGGCGCGAGGGCCGGTGCTCTCCGCGCTTCGGGCTAGAATATATCCCTTGCTGTTCAGTAGGATGTCGTAAGCGTCATCTTGCACTGGTCAACCTCGGCGGTTGCACCCGAACTCTGGGACGCGGCATGACCTGGTACGCCGCCGCCTGGAACTCATCTTCAAATTGCTTGGCCCTGGCCTCCCACCTCTTCGCATCCTGCGCCGGAGCGCGCGCGGCCAACATCCTGTAGATCGCCGCAAGCGCCGCAGGCATGAGCAACTCAAGCGGGCAATCTGTCTTTTCTTCATCAAAGGCCAGTGCCGGATAGTTGTCCATGTACTGGGCGAGATAGTATCCAGGCTGGAAATCCGCCTCTATGAACTGCCCATCGGCGCTGTCCAAAATCCTGTACGGCAGCGGAGTCATGGTCTTGGGTACAGGATCAATGAAGGGATTGTCCGGGTCGCGTGGTTCTACCTGCCACAGGCCGACTAGTTGTCGCAGGTTGGAGCACCCGGCGGGCAACTCGTTTGCGCCGAGTATGTCCCGTG
>DAOTVT010000116.1:0-2064 GCA_034436295.1 Anaerolineae bacterium
GTCGCTACTTGGAAGCGGCCACGGTCTTCAGATACTCCAGCATAAACGCGTCGCCGCTCTTCCCGAAGCGGTTCGGATCCCACGGGACAAGGCCCAACTTCTCGCGCTTCTTGTCAATGTGCGCCAGCGACTTCTCCAGAATCTTGCGCCAGTCGGGTTCAAACTCCAGTTTGCCGCCCACCTGCGACTCCCAGCCCTCCGTCATGAGGCGGGTAACCACGTCGCTGGCGGACACAGGCGAATGGACGCCGAACAGCACGTAGGCCCCCGACGCCACGAAGTACGTCCCGATGGCAATCGCCTTCTCGCACATGTACTCTGGGCAAATGCCCACCGCCGGCAAGTCGTCAATATCCTCGCCCAGGCCGCCCTCGGTCGCCATCTGCGTCAGCACCGTCAGGATGCGCGAGTTGTCCACGCACGAGCCGAGGTGCAGCACCGGCGGCACGCCCACCGCCTCGCAGACCTCGCGCAGCCCCTTGCCGGTCGCCGCCCAGATTTCCGGCGACAGCAGCCCGTACTTCGCCGAACCCGTCGCCGCGCAGCCGGTTACCACCACCAGCACGTCGTTGGCCACGAACTCCTTGACCAGGTTGTAGATGCCCTCATCCTGCGGGACGCGCGCATTGTTGCACCCCACGACGCCGGCCGCGCCGCGAATGCGCCCCTGCACGATGGCATCGTTCAGCGGGCGGAACGAGCCGCGATACACGCCGCCCTGCATGTAGTTGAGGTACTCATGCGAGAACCCCGCGACGATGTTATTCTTGATGGGCGGGATGCGGGTCTTGCCGCGGTTCGGGTAGTTGTCAATCGCCGCGCGCACGATGGCCTTCGCCGAGTCCAGGGCGCGGCTCTCGTCAAACTCAATGTGCGTCGCGCCAGGAATCTTGGCCTTCGGCGAGGTCGTGATGAGTTTCGTATGGTAGTTCTCGGCCAGCGACGCCAGCGCCTGCATGATGCACTGCACGTCCACGATCATCGCCTCCACCGCGCCGGTGATGATGGCCAACTCCTGGTGGAGGAAGTTGCCCGCCGGCGAGATGCCGTGGCGCATGAGAATCTCGTTGCCGGTGCAGCAGATGCCCGCCAGGTTGATGCCCTTGGCGCCCTTCGTCTTGGCGTAGGCAATCATCTCCGGATCCTGGGCCGCCGCGACGATCATCTCCGACAAGGTCGGCTCGTGCCCATGGACGATGATGTTCACCTGGTCTTCCTTCAGGACGCCCAGGTTGATCTCGGTGCTGATGGGCGCGGGCGTGCCGAACAGGATGTCGCTGATGTCGGTGGCCAACATGGACCCACCCCAACCGTCGGCCAGAGACGTGCGCAGCGAATGGCGCAGGATGTTCTCGGGATCCAGGTCCACGCCCTCATGGGTGCGGTGGAGCGTCTCCACAATCTCGCGGTCCACGCCTCGCGGAACGATGCCCAGTTTCTTCCAAATCTCCTGCCGCTTCTTGGTGGCGCGGGTTATGTAGGTAACCTGCCCCGTCTGCCGCCCGAAGTTGGCGAGGGCTTCCGTCGCCACATCCAGGGCGATCTCCTCTTTCGTGCGTCCCTGGGTGGGGATGCCCATGTACCGCGCCACGGCGTGGAGTTTGGCCACGTCGCGGATGCGGTAGCCCTGCCCCTCGCCCTTGGCCACGTGCAGCAGGGTCATCGCCAGGTCGCGCCCGTGATCCGAGTGGGCCGAAGCGCCGCCGGCCACCATGCGGGCGAAGTTGCGCGCGGCCACGGTGTGGACATCGGCCCCGCAAACGCCGCGCGTCGTCTTGCCCACAAGCCGGCATGGGCCCATGAAGCAAATCTTGCAGCACGCGCCCGTCTCGCCGATGGGGCACGGCTTCACTTCCTCGGCGCGGCTAAAGGCCGTAGAAATGTTCTCCTCCGCGGCGATTTTCAGCATCTCAATGGCCGCGGGGTCAATGGTTTTGAACTCTGTCATGGGGTTCCCTCCTGATAGCCCACCAGTTGCTGCGGTTAGTACTTGCGATGGTCGCCCGACATCTTGAGGTCGGCCAGGTTCGTCTCGGTCATGCGCCCTGCCACGGTGTACCACAT
>DAOTVT010000117.1:0-2430 GCA_034436295.1 Anaerolineae bacterium
TGCCCCTGCCGCCCAAACGTCAGCACCGCAGGCACCAGCACCTTCTTCGCCTGGTACGGATCCTCCGCCACCACCGTCGGCTGCGGCGCTGCGACGCCGATGCTGTACTTCCACATCAGCCCCGCGATGTCCTTGCGCACGTACAGGGCGAAGTCGTGCCGATTGGGCCACGTGTCCGACGTGTACTTGTACTTGCGCCACCACAGGATGTCCCAGATTTCGGCGCGCCTGGCGGGATCCTTCAGCGCGTTGAGGATGCGGGCAGGCGTCAGGTTCCGATAGTCTTCCACCGGCCACCAGACCAACTGCCGCCACGACTGGGTGGGGAAACGATAGTACTTGTCGCCCAGGAAAGGCCGCACCTTGTCCTCGTTGCACGAATCCACCAGCACGACGGGCACGGTGAACAACTGCGGGCTTGCCGATGTCCCGCCATCCCAATACTGGAAGTAGTGCCGATTGGGGTAGTCGCGCAGGTACCACTCCAACGGCCACGCCAGGCCGCCCACATCATCCCGTGGGTTCGCCCTGTCCCGCAGGTCGCCGCCGTCGTAGGAAAGTTCAATGGACTTGTCGCCGTACAGGCGTTCGGATATCTCGGCAATTTCGTTCATCGTCTGCTTCACGAATTGCGTGCCGTGGGCGTAGACGATGAACTCCTTGGCCGTGTCGTAGTTCACGTAGTTCGCCATCCACGTGAACCGCACCGTCAGCAGGAACAGCAGCCCGAGCGCCGACACCGCCACGCAGCGCAGCGCGAACCGCACCCCCAATCGGGCCGTGGCGTAGGAATACACCGCCCAGATGACGACTACCGCCACGACCGCGTTGAGCAGCCACGTGGCGGTCTGCGTCAGCCGTTGCAGCGACATCCCCGCAAAGGGCCGCAGCAGGAACAAACGGGCGATCACGAACACGGCGAACGGCACGAGCAGCACGAAGCCCGCGGCGCCGCGCCTCCACGCCTCGCGCCAGTCCACCCCGCCGATCCAATCCTGCGCCAGCCGCCCCGTGAGCAGCGCCATCGGCAGGACAGGGTGCAGCACGAGCCACGGCATCTTCTCGCCCGCCCAACTGTACAACGCCGTCGCCGCGATCGTCCAGAAAATCAGGAAGGGCACAAGCGGCAGCGAGTCTTTTCGCGCGTCGGCCGCCCTGCGCGCGAACGCATAGTACACGATGCCCGCCAGCGCGCCCAGCAGCGGCAGAAACTCGTACATCGGCATCAGCACGAAGTAGTAGTACCAGGGCTGGTCTCCCCGCTGCACGCCGTGCTGCTTGAGCCAGTACACGATCTGCCCGATGGTTCCGCTGTACAGGCCCTTGAGGTTGCTGAAGACCGTGGTGTACATCACTACGAAGATCACCGCCGCCGCGAGAGCCGTCCAGCCGACGGCACGCCAGCGCACGGCCGCCAGGCCCTCCGAGACGGGCGCACGCTCCCCGAGTTGCCGCCACGCGAACCCCGCCACCCCAAACGCGAAGACAAAACACGCGACAAGCACCAGGTCGGGCAGGGCGCGCGGCGTCGGGGTCAGCGCGCTGCCCCCCGACCGCACCGTGAGCCCGAGCGCCACCAGCAGGAACGCGCCCCCCGCCGCCAGCAGCGCCCACCGCAAGGCCGCCCGCGCCGAAGCCCCAAGCCGCTCCCAAACCACCGCCCACAGCACGAAGACCACGAAGATGAACCCCGTGATGTAGGCGACTTCCTTCGTCGCAATGGACAGGAGCGCCACAATCCCGAACAGGAAGATGTAGCGGTCTCTGCGCTCGTCCAGGAAGCGGAACAGCGCGATGAGCATCAGCACCGACCACACGGCGATGTAGATGTCGTTGCGGATGTAGCGCGAGTAGTACAAGAAGGACGGCGAGAAGGTCAGGATGATGGCCGACACGAACGCGCCCAGCCGCCCCATCCATTTGCGCAGGAAGTAGGGCAGAACCGCCAGCGAGGCGCCGAACAGCGCAGGCACCAGCCGCGCCGTGAAGTCGCTCACGCCGAAGAGGAAATACACCAGCGCGTTGGCGTAGAACAGAAACGGCCCGTGCATCATCGGGTCGTGCACGTACCCCTGGCCCGCGTACAACTTCCAGGAGAACAGGGCGTGCAGGCTCTCGTCGTGGCTCATGCTGCGCGCGCCCAGATCCCACAGGCGCATCGCCAACGCCACGGCGAACAGCGCGAAGTACGCGGCCTTCTCCCATGTCAGCCACGCCAGCACCCGCGCCGCGGGCTGCTCCCACCATGTTGGTTTCCCTGAACGCTGCGTCATCCCGCCCATGGATTACCCCGCGCGAACGGTCTCACGGCCCGAAAGGCGCAAATACCATAATGCGATGATTCCCAGAATCCGCCACGATCAGCCGCCCGCTCCCATCCACCGCCAAACCCACCGGCAGGCTGAACCGACTCTCATCCACCCCATACTC
>DAOTVT010000118.1:0-20889 GCA_034436295.1 Anaerolineae bacterium
GAGTATGGGGTGGATGAGAGTCGGTTCAGCCTGCCGGTGGGTTTGGCGGTGGATGGGAGCGGGCGGCTGATCGTGGCGGATTCTGGGAATCATCGCATTATGGTATTTGCGCCTTTCGGGCCGTGAGGCACGGTGGAATCTCGGCCGCGCGGGAAAACCCGACGGCCGTGGGTATAGTCTGTTTTGTCGCGAGGAGGTTGTGGTGAAACTTCATGAGTACCAGTCCAAGCGCATCTTTGCGCGTTATGGCATCCCCATCCCAGAAGGGGATGTGGCGACTACGCCTGTGGAGGCGGGTGCTATTGCGGCGCGTCTGGGCAAGCCTGTGGTCGTGAAGTCGCAGGTGCTGGTCGGGGGGCGCGGCAAGGCGGGGGGCATCAAACTGGCGCACGATCCCGCCGAGGCCGAGCGGGTGGCTGGGCAGATTCTCGGCATGGACATCAAGGGCCTGAAGGTGAAGAAGGTCCTGGTGGACGAGGCGGCGCGGATTCAGAAGGAAATCTACCTGGGGGTTGTGGTGGATCGGGCCACCAAGCGCGCCGTGATGATGGCTTCGGCCGAGGGCGGCGTGGAGATAGAAGAGGTGGCGCGCGTCTCGCCCGAGAAGATTTACAAGGTGAGCATCAATCCCTTCCTGGGGCTACAGCCGTTCCAGGCGCGTGAGATCGCCTTCGGCATCGGCCTGGACAAGGACCTGGTGGGGTCGTTCGCGGCGATCGCGCAGGGGCTTTACAAGGCGTTTGTGGGCACGGATGCGTCGCTGGCGGAAATCAACCCGCTTGTCGTTACGGACGAGCGCAAGTTGCTGGCGGTGGACGGGAAGATCGTCCTGGACGATAACGGGCTGTTCCGCCACCCCGACCTGGCCGAGATGCGCGACCTGGACGAGGAAGCGCCTGCCGAGACCGAGGCGCGCAAGTATGGGCTGAGTTACGTGAAACTGGACGGCAACGTGGGGTGCATGGTGAACGGCGCGGGGCTGGCGATGGCGTCCATGGATGTCATCAAACTGTTTGGCGGCGCGCCCGCGAACTTCCTGGACATCGGCGGCGGGGCGAAGGCCGACAAGGTGGCGGCGGCCCTGCGCATGATCCTATCGGATCCGAACGTGAAGTCGGTGCTGTTCAACATCTTCGGCGGCATCACGCGCTGCGACGAGGTGGCGAAGGGCATCCTGGCGGCGCTGGAGGAGGTCAAGCCGAACGTGCCGATGGTGGTGCGCCTGGTGGGCACCAACGAGGAGGAAGGGCGGCGACTGCTGGCCAGCGCGAACATGCGCGCCACGACGTCGCTGGTGGAGGCGGCGCAACTGGCCGTGGCGGCGGCTCGCGGCGAGGCGTAGCAAAGGAGGGTCTGGCATGGGATGCGTCTTCTGCGACATCGTCGCCAGGCGCGTTCCAGCGCACATCGTGTACGAGGACGAGGCGACGCTGGCCTTCATGGACATCGCGCCGATTCACGAGGGGCACACGCTGGTAGTGCCCAAGACCCATGCGGCCGATGTCTTTGAGGTAAATCCGGAGGATGCGGCGGCGGCGATGCGCACGGCGGTGAAGGTAGCCCGCGCTGTGAAAGCCGCCTTCGGATGCGACGGGGTCAACATCTTTCAGAGCAACGGCCCCGCCGCGGGGCAGACCGTTTTCCATTTTCACATCCACGTGCTCCCGCGCTGGGCGGGCGACCGTTCCATCGCCTTGCGTCGCGAATACTTCGCCGGAGACGGCGATTTGCAGCGGGCAGCCGAGCGAATCCGACAAACCATCGGGTCGGAATCCTGAAGTTTACATAAGAAGGGGATGCGATGAGCGTTTTGGTCAACAAAGACACCCGTCTGTTGGTTCAGGGAATTACGGGGCGTGAGGGGGAGTTCCACACCCTGCAGATGATTGCCTACGGCACGAAGGTCGTGGGCGGGACGTCGCCGGGCAAGGGCGGCGAGTGGGCGGCCGGCGTGCCGGTCTTTGACACCGTGAAGGAAGCGGTGAACGCGACGGGCGCGAACACGTCCATCATCTACGTGCCCGCGCGCTTCGCGCCGGATGCCATCCTGGAGGCGGCGGACGCGGGGATTGAACTCGTCGTGTGCATCACCGAGGGCATCCCTGTGCTGGACATGGTGAAGGTGTGCGAGTACCTGCAGCACACGTCCACGCGGCTGATCGGCCCCAACTGCCCCGGCCTGATTACGCCTGGCGAGGCGAAGGTGGGCATCATGCCCGGGCACATCCACATGCCGGGGAAAGTCGGGGTGGTGTCGCGCAGCGGGACGCTGACCTACGAGGTCGTGTACGCCCTGACGCAGAAGGGCATCGGGCAGTCCACCTGCATCGGAATCGGCGGCGACCCGATTATCGGGACGACGTTCATTGACGCGCTGAAACTGTTCCAGGACGATCCGCTGACCGAGCAGGTGGTGCTCATCGGCGAGATCGGGGGCACCGACGAGGAGCGCGCCGCGGAATACATCGCCACGCACATGACCAAGCCGGTTACGGCGTTCATCGCTGGGCAGACGGCTCCTCCGGGCAAGCGCATGGGCCACGCCGGCGCGATCATCTCGGGCGGCACGGGCACGGCTGCGGAGAAGATCGCCGCCCTGCGCGAGGCAGGGGTGCGCATTGCCCGCCACCCGGTGGAGGTGGCCGACCTGGTCGCCGAAATGGCGTGATTCGGCTGCGTTTTGTGTCGGCGACCAAGGCGCGACGCACTTTCGGAGGTGTGTCGTACCGATGACCATGGCGCGACCAACAAACTTTGGGACCGTGTCCGTGGCGTAGCCTCCTTGACAGCGACAGGGCTATCGGTATACTGAACCTGACATGACATGGACGCCGCACGCGCGTAAGCAAGGGCGCTTGGGCGGGGTGTGGAACGCTGGCTATCACCGAGGGCGCTCCATTCGCTCAGGGGTCTGCAATGGAGCGCTCGCGTTTTCGCGAAGAACCGACAGGAGGGGCAGCGTGAAACTTTGGCGTCGTCCTCTGGATGCCGACCAGGTTGTAGTGCCGCGCGGCAAGATCTCCGTTCTCGTGGAGCGGTGCAAGGGGTGCGGGTTCTGCGTGGAGTTCTGCCCCCGCGATGTGCTGGCGATCTCCGAGACCTTCAACCAGAAGGGCTACCATCCCCCCTATGCCCTGCACCCCGAGCAGTGCGTTGCGTGTGGCCTCTGTGAGATGCTCTGCCCCGAATTCGCCATCCATGTGCGAGAAGAGATGGAGGGGACGCGATGAGCGAGCCTCGGCTTCTCTGCGGCGAGTACTTCATGAGCGGCGACGATGCCTGCGCCGAAGCGGCCATCTGCGCCGGTTGCCGCTTCTTCGCGGGGTACCCCATCACGCCGGCGACGGAAATCGCCGAGCGCATGGCCGCTCGCCTGCCCGAAGTAGGCGGCATCTACATCCAGATGGAGGACGAACTGGCGTCCATGAACGCCGTCCTGGGGGCGTCCTGGGCGGGACGCCGCGCCATGACCGCCACGTCGGGGCCTGGCTTCAGCCTGATGATGGAGAACCTGGGCCTGGGCATTATGACGGAGACGCCGTGCGTCCTTGTGAACGTGCAGCGCGGCGGGCCGTCCACAGGCCTGCCGACGCTGGTGGGCCAGGGGGACGTGATGCAGGCGCGCTGGGGTTCCCACGGCTGCTACGAGATCATCGCGCTTTGCCCCAGTTCGCCGCAGGAACTGTTTGACCTCACCATCCGCGCCTTCAACCTGGCGGAGGAGTTCCGCACGCCGGTGCTGGTGATGACCGACGCGGAAGTGGGCCACATGACCGAGAAGGTGGTCATCCCGCCGCCGGAGCGGATTCCCATCTACCCCCGCCGCAAGCCTTCTGTGGGGCCGGATGCGTACAAGCCCTTTGAGGTCGGCGACGACTTGGTGCCCGCCATGGTGAACGCCGGCGAGGGGTATCGGATTCACATCACCGGCCTCACCCACGACGAGCGCGGCTACCCCATGGTGGACGCCGTTACGCAGCAGCGGATGATCACGCGCCTGGTGGAGAAGATACGCCGGAATCGCCACCGGATGATAGACGTAGAGGAGCAAGACCTGGACGATGCCGAGGTGGTGGTGGTTACCTACGGCATCTCCGCGCGCACGTCGTACTGGCCCATAGAGCAGGCGCGACGGGAAGGCATCAAGGTGGGGATGCTGCGCCTCATCACGCTGTGGCCGTTCCCGGAGGAGAGGATTCGCGCCATTGCGGAGCGCGTGCGCGCCTTCGTCGTCGTGGAGATCAACCTGGGGCAGATGGTCTATGAGGTGGAGCGGTGCGCGGCCGGCAAGACAGCGGTGTACCTGGCAGGCCACGCTGGCGGCGACTTGCACGACCCGCACGACATCCTGGCGCTCATCCGTCGGGCCGCGGGCCGGTGAGCAGGGAGGGTGTACATGATTGAGACAGCGCCGCAGGAATTGGCAACGCAGGAATCGCACCCGATGGACGCGGTGCTGCGGCAAGACCGACTGCCGCACATCTGGTGTCCGGGGTGCGGGCTGGGGACGGCGCTCACGTGTTTCGTCAGCGCCCTGGTGAAGTCGGGGCTGGACTTGGACAAGGTGGTGGTGGTGTCGGGCATCGGGTGCACGGGGCGGGTGGCCGGATATGTGCGGCTGGACTCGTTCCACACGACGCACGGCCGGGCCATCCCCTTCGCCACGGGGCTGAAACTGGGCAACCCGGAACTGAAGGTGGTGGTGTTCAGCGGGGATGGGGATTTGGCGGGCATCGGCGGCAATCACCTCATCCACGCGGCACGCCGCAACGTGGACATGACGGTCATCTGCGTGAACAACTTCAACTATGGCATGACCGGCGGCCAACTGGCCCCGACGACCCCCCTGCACGCCCGCACGACCACGTCACCGCGCGGCAATCAGGAGCACCCGTTCAACCTGCCCTACCTGGCGGCGGGGAGCGGGGCGGTCTATGTGGCGCGGTGGACGGTGCTGCACGTCCGAAGGCTGGAGAAGGCCATCGGCGAGGCGCTGGCGAAGCGCGGGTTCAGTTTCGTGGAGGTCATCTCGCCGTGCCCCACGCTGTACGGGCGCATGAACAAACTGCGCGAGGGGCTGGAGCATCTGCGCTACTATCGCGAGCGCAGCCGCATCATCCACGGCGCCGACCCGCGCGATGTGGACATTGAGTTGGGCGGCGACATCATCGTGGGCAAGTTTGTGGACATAGAGAAGCCCGTGTGGGGCGCGGAAGGCTAGACCCCATCGGCGACCGACGGAGGGCACCATGTCGCGAACGGAGATACGGCTCACGGGGTTTGGAGGGCAGGGCATCATCCTGGCCGGGTACATCCTGGGCAAGGCGGCGGCCCTCTACGATGGCAAATACGCGACTTTCACCCAGAGTTACGGCCCCGAGTCGCGGGGAGGCGCGTGCGCGGCGCAGGTTGTCCTGTCGGATGCGCCTGTGCAGTACCCGCACCTGATAGACCCTTCGGTCGTGGTCATCATGTCCCAGGAAGCGTACAACAAGTACGCGCCTTCGCTGCACGACGGGAACCTGCTCCTCGTGGACGAGGATTTGGTGGTGTTGGGCCTGCTGCCGCAAGGGGTGAAGGTCTATGCCATTCCCGCGACGCGCATCGCCGAGGCGGAGGTGGGCCGCAAGATGGTCGCCAACATCGTCATGCTGGGCTTTCTGACGGCGGTGTCGGGCGTGGTGTCCGAGCAGTCCATGCGACGGGCGGTGAGCGAATCGGTGCCCAAGGGCACGGAGGAACTCAACCTCAAGGCGTTTCAGGCCGGGCTGGACTACGGCAGGCGACTGATGGGGAGCGCCGCGTGATGGACGGGTTCCTGGTCATCGGCGGGACTGTGGCGGGAGCGCAGGCGGCCTGGGATTTGGCCGAGGCGGGGGCGCGAGTCCACCTGGTGAGCGCAAGCCCCTGGTTTGCGGCGCCCGAGGGCGACCTGGACGTTCGGGCGTGGCTGTTGCAGACCTCGCGCCACCCGAACATTCGGTTTCTCGCGCCGGCGTCGCCGGTCGCCTTGAGCAGGCACGGCGATGGGTACAGGGCGACGGTGCGCGTGCGTAGCCGTTTCGTGGACGTGGAACGCTGCACCGGCTGCGGCGAGTGCGAGAAGGTGTGCCCGGTTGCGGTGGACATCACGCGCCGCGCCATTTGGCGGCCCGCGAATGCCGTCCCCGACGTGTACGCCATTGAGCGGAGCGGGCGGCCCCCTTGTTCCGACACGTGCCCGGGCGGCATCCACGTGCAGGGCTATGTGGCGCTCATCGCCCAGCGGCGGTTTGAGGAGGCGCTGGAACTCATCCGCGAGGCCATTCCCCTTCCGGCGATTTGCGGGCGCGTGTGCGATCACCCCTGCGAGGCCAACTGCCGCCGCAACGAGGTGGACAGGGCGGTGTCCACCCGCGCCCTCAAGCGTTTCGTCGCGGATTACGAATTGCGCGCGGAACGCCGTCCGTCGCTCCTGGGCCGCAAGGGGCGGGCGGCCGATGTGGGCCAGGGGCGCAGGGTAGCGGTCATTGGTTCCGGGCCTGCGGGGCTGACGGTTGCAGCGGAACTGGCGCTGCGCGGGTATCGGATTACGGTCTTTGAGGCGCTGCCTGTTGCGGGCGGCATGCTGGCCGTGGGGATTCCGCCCTACCGGCTGCCCAAGGATATCCTGCGCCTGGAGATAGAGGCGATAGAGGCGCTGGGAGTTGACATTCGCCTGAATTCGCCCGTGAGGCTGGGCGACGGCGGGCTGGACGGGCTGTTCGCGCAGGGGTACGAGGCCATCTTTATCGGCGTGGGCGCGCATCGCAGCACGGAACTGGGCATCCCCGGCGAGCACCTGGAGGGCGTCGTCCACGGCGCGCGGCTGCTCAAGATGCTGAACCTGTCGCAACAGGTGGGCGACCCGCAGTGGAAGCAGGCGCTGGCGCGGGTTTTGGTGCGCGGCGCCGACACGCGCGTGGCGGTCATCGGCGGCGGGAACACGGCCATGGATGTGTCGCGGTCGCTGCGCCGCCTGGGGGTCAAGGACGTTACGGTGCTGTACCGTCGGTCGCGCGAGGAGATGCCGGCCATCCCAGAGGAGGTGGAAGAGGCCGAGCGGGAGGGAGTCCCGTTCCAGTTCCTGGTGGCACCGGTGCGGGTCGTGGAGCGCGACGGCCGCGTGGCGGGCCTGGACTGCGTCCGCATGCGGCTGGGCGAGCCGGACGCTTCGGGCCGTCCGCGTCCCGTTCCGATTCCGGGTAGCGAGTTCCGCCTGGACGTGGACGTGGTTGTGCCGGCCATCGGGCAGTCGCCCGACCTGTCGTTCCTGGGAGAGGGGCACGGGCTTGAGATCACGCCTCAAGGCACGTTCCACGTGGACCGTCGCACGTACATGACCAATCGGCCGGGCATTTTCGCGGCAGGCGACGCGATCACGCAGCCGGTGTCGGTGATTCATGCGATCGCTTCTGCCAAGCGCGCTGCCGCGGCGATGGATGCGTATCTTCGCGGCGTGCCGCTGGCGGATGAGGGGGCGGACGTGCCCGTGGCGCGGCGGGAACTGGCGGAAGCCCAGCGCCAGGTGCGGCCGCGTGTCCCTGTGCCCACGATCCCCATGGACGAGCGCCTGTCCACGTTCAAGGAGGTGGAACTGGGGTTTGACGCGGAGCAGGCCGTGGCCGAGGCGAGCCGATGCCTGGCCTGCGGCCCTTGTTCCGAGTGCCTGGCGTGTGTGCGCGTGTGCGAGCCTGGCGCGATTCGCCACGACTGGGTTGAGGAAGAGCGGACGCTGACGGTGGCGGGGGTCATCGTGGCGGAGGAGCGACCCAGCCTGGACGTTGCGCCGAGCCGGCGGGCGCTTCGCGTCGCGGCGGAGGACCGCATTGGGGCGTCGGCGGCCGCGGCGCGACTCCTGGCGCTGACGGCCGGGCGGCCTCGTCAGACGGTGGCCACGTGGCGCAGGCGCGCGGCAGCGGCAAGCCCGCGCATCGGCGTGTGGGTGTGCGCCTGCCAGGGGCAGATTTCCGAGCGCCTGCCGCTGGATGTCATCGTCCAGCGCGCGGCGGCGCTGCAAGATGTGGTGTGGGCCGAGGTGGTGGAGCAGGCCTGCGCGCCGGATGCAGGGGCGCGCTTGGCCGAGTCGGTGGCGCGCCACGGCCTCAACCGCGTGGTGGTGGCGGCGTGCTCCTGCTGCGCGCTGGATCAGGTCTGCTATTCGTGCACGACGCAACGGCTTCGGTGCAAGGGCCAGTTGCTGCCCCTGAACGAGGCGGGCGCGTGGCTGGAGTTTGTGAACATTCGCGAGCAGTGCGCGTGGATGTACGAGGGCGACGAGGCGAACGCCGTGGCGGAGAGCCTGATTGCCCTGGGGGTAGCGCGGGCCAGGGCGGGCGGGGTCGACATGCCGTTTGCCGAGTATCCCGTCATGCCGGCGGCGCTGGTGGTGGGCGAGGGCAGGGCGGCGCTGGAGATGACAAGGCTTCTGTCGCGTGTGGGCATCGCCACGTCGTGGGCAAGGCCGGCGGGCGGCGACCGACACGAGGACGCGCCGAACGGGGTCCACGTGCTGCCTGGGGCCAGACTGGAGCGCGTGGAGGGCGCGATGGGCGACTTCCGCGTTACGCTGCGCGGGGAGCGCGGCGAGATGTCGGCGACGTGCGGGGCGGTGGTGCTGGTGGGCGCGGAGACCGACCGCCGCGTTCCGGGCGTCTTCCACACGCGGGCCGATGCGCCGAAATCAGCCCTGGAGGCGACGGCGGCAAAGATAAGCGCGCTGCTGGGGCGGAGCGTGATCCGCCGGGACGGGAGCGGCGCGACGGTGCGCGAGGCGCTATGCCGGGCGTGCGGCACGTGCGCGGAGGTGTGCCCGTTCGGGGCGGTGGAGGTGCGCGAGACCGGCGGGCGACGGGCGGCCTGGGTCATCGCGGGCCGGTGCCAGGGGTGCGGGCTGTGCGTCGCGCGGTGCCCGTCGGGCGCGATGACGCTGGGCGCGGCGAGCGATGGGGATATCGCCCTGTCGCTGGAACTCCTGTGTCGGGGGTGGAAGTGAGATGACCACGGACGAGCATGCGCGCCCGCGAGTGGTGATCTTCGCGTGCAACTGGGAAGGATACCGCGGGCTGGAGGAACTGGGCCGGGCGCGGCTTGGGGTGGGCGCGCAGGTGCGCGTCGTGCGGATTCCGTGCCTGGCGCGATTGCACCCAGGGCTGATCCTCAAGGCGTTCCAGGCGGGCGCGGATGGAGTCCTGGCCCTGGGCTGCGCGCCCGACCGCTGCCATTACGGCGTGGGCGGGGAGCACGCTCGGGGAGTGGCGCAGCAAGCGTCGGAACTGCTGCACCTGCTTGGGATTGCGCCGACGCGCTTGAAGGTGGATTGGGTGCCCAACGGGGGCGCCACGGCCTGCGCGGAGCGCATCCGTCAATTCGCGCACGATCTTGCGGCGGGATGTGAGGGGACGTGATGGAAGGCTTGGGCGTTGCGCTCCGAGAGAACCGCGCCTACCTGTGCCTGAGTTGCGGCAAGTGCACGGCGGTGTGCCCGGCGGCCCGCAAGGACGCCGGCTTTTCGCCGCGCCGCACGGTGGAGCGCGCCGTGAATGACGACCCGGCCACCTGGTTGGGCGGCGAGGATCTCTGGAAGTGCCTGACGTGCCTGCGGTGCAGCGCGCTGTGCCCGGGCGACGTGCGGTTCTCCGAGTTCGCCCGCGACCTGCGCGCGCTGGCCCGGCAGCGCGGGAGTACAGGGGCCTGCACGCACGGCGACGCGATTTTCACGTGGATGCGCCTGATGCAGGATCCGAACCTGCGCCAGAACCGCCTGGACTGGATCACGGACGATTTGCAGGTGTCCGAGGATGGCGACACGCTGTACTTCGTGGGGTGCCTTCCTCACTACGACGCGATGTTCCGAAGCCAGGGGTTTGAGGGCGTGGAGATTGCGCGGAACGCGATCCGCCTGCTGAACCGCGTCGGCATCGTGCCCAGGGTGCTGGCCGACGAGCGGTGCTGCGGGCACGACCTGCTGTGGGCCGGCGACGTGGAGGGGTTCCGCGCCCTGGCGCGCCTCAACGCGGCGCTGTTCGCGCAGGCGGGGGTTCGGCGCATCGTTACGTCCTGCGCCGAGTGCTATCGCACCTTGAAGATGGACTACCCCTCGGCGTGCGGCCTCAAGGTGGAGGTGCTGCACGTCTCGCAGGTGCTCGCCCAGTCCCTTGCCGCGGGGTCGCTGGCGCTGCGCAGGAGCGCGCTGCGAGTTGCATTTCACGATCCGTGCCGTCTGGGGCGGCATGGCGGCGAATACGACGCGCCGCGCGCGCTCTTGGCGGCGGCTGCCGAGTTGCGCGAGATGGAGCACGAGCGGGAACGGGCGCTGTGTTGCGGCACCAGCGTGTGGACGCAGTGCGGGCAGGTGGCGAAGGCCATACAGGACGAGCGCATCGGCGAGGCCCTGGCCGCCAACGCCGAGGTCATGGTTACGGCCTGCCCGAAGTGCCAGATTCACTTCACGTGCGCCATGAGCGGCGCGGGCGGAGCGTCGGGGCCGCGCGTGGCCGTCCGCGATTTGACCAGCCTGTTGGCCGACGCTCTCGCGCGAGGGTAGGAGATCGTTGTGGCCTGCGGTCTGCAAGGCCGCTGTAGCAATTTCATCATACCCACGGAGGACTTGATGTGAGCGTTCAAATCGGGCAACTGGGTTACTATGCGGGTTACTTCGTCCGCACGCGCGTTCTAGGCAGAAGAGATCCGCTGGTAGGCGGGATCAACATCACATCGTACTGCAACCTGGCCTGCGCGCATTGCCCGTATGTGGGTTCGGATGTCCCGCGCGAGCACCTGACGCGGGCGCAGTTGGAGCAGATGATGCAGTCGTTCCTGGATCGGGGCGTGCGCATCCTGTTCCTGCAGGGCGGCGAGCCGACCCTGTGGCACGACGGCGACTACCGCTTCAACGACCTGGTGAGGGACGCGAAGAAGCGGTTCTACAAGGTGGCGTGCGTAACCAACGCCATCCTGCCAATTGACAACCCGTGCGACCTGGTGTGGGTGAGCGTGGACGGCTCGCCGGAGGTGCACGACCAGGTGAGGGGCGCGGGCAGTTACGAGAAAATGGCGCGGAACGTGGCCGAGAGCCGTAACCCGAACATGTACGCGAACATCACGCTGTCCAAGATCAACGTGCACGACCTGGAAGCGAACGTGCGCAACATTGTGGAGGCGATGCCGAGAATCAAGGGTATCTCGGTCAACTTCCAGATTCCGTATCCGGGAGTGGAGGCGCATACGCTGGACTATCCGCAGCGGGCGGCTGCCGTGGAGCGGATCGTGGCGCTGAAGCGCCAGGGCTTCCCGATACTCAATTCCGAAACGTCCTTCCGCCTGATGCTCAAGCCTGGGTGGAACAAGACCCACTGGCTGATTCACCTGGCGCACCCCAACGGGATGGTGGTGGAGGGGTGCGGGGCGAGGCTGGTGGATCCGCGCATCTGCGAACACTGCGGCTACGGGGTGATGGCGGAAGTGCAGGCGATTTACAACGGCTCGCTATCGGCCATTCTGGACGCCTTTCGGCTGTTCCGCATCGTTGCTTGACATAACTACTACCGCGGGGAAGCGAACATGCCAACCTTTGAGGAAGTTCACCGATACTACAAGCAACGCATGGATGCGATTGAGCCTGACAGCGCCAGGGCGTTCTACGAGATCATGGTGGCGCGGTTCATCTTGCTTTCGGCCTCGCTGCCGTTCGCGTTGGGCGCGGTGCTGGCCTACTTTGAGACGGGTCAGTTCAACTGGCCGGTCTTCATCGTGTCGTCGGTAACGGTCTTCCTGATCGTGGGCGCGGTGAACGCCGGCAACACGTACTTTGACTACGAGACGGACTTGAACAACTGGGAGTTCAGCGCCTATTCGGGCGGCATCCGCGTGCTGGTGGAGAACAAGATCACCAATCGCCAGCGGGCGCTGTACTTCGCGGTGGGGCTGCTGGTGGCCGCGCTGCCGCTGGGCCTGTCGCTGCGGTTCCTGCTGCACACCGGCCCGTGGACGATCCCGCTGGGGGTGTTCGGCGCGCTGGCTGGCTGGTTCTACACGGGCAAGCCCCTGATGCTGGTGTACCACAGCATGGGGGAACTGGTCATCGCCACCTGTTCGGGCGCGCTGACGGTGATTGCGGGGTACTATCTGCAAGCGGGGCGCTTCTCGCCCGGGCTGGTGCCGCTGAGCGTGGCCCTGGCCTTCTCCATTCTCAACGTCATCCTGGCCAACGAGTTCGCCGACAGGCGGACGGACGCCGCGTCGGGCAAGCGGACGTGGCTGGTGGTGCTGGGGCCGGAAAGGGCATCGCAGTTGTACCGCGTGAACGTCGGGATTTCGCTGGCGGCGATGGCGACAGCATGGCTGTGGGGGATACCGGTATATGCGGCGCTGATTCCGCTGGCGTTCGCGCTCCCGACGGCGGTGGACAATTTCCGCAAGATGGCGCGGCGCGGGTACGAAGGCGATGGCATCAACGAGTTGACGCTCAACACGTTCAAGGTGCATTTCGCGCTGGAGCTTTTCGCAACGTTGTGCCTGCTCGTGGGCGGGCTGGTGAGGTGGCTGTAGGTGAGCCTGGCGCATTCTGCCTGCCAGGACAGGGCGAGGTTTGGAGCCAAAGGAGACGGTACATGCCAGGAGAGGAATTGCGCATCGGGGTATTCGTTTGCGACTGCGGCACGAACATCGCGGGGAGCGTGGACACGGAGCAAGTGCGGGCGTTTGCCGCGGGGCTTCACAATGTGGTGGTGGCGGCGCGCAACAAGTACACGTGCTCGGACCCCGGCCAGCAAGAAATCAAGCGGCTGGTGGTGGAGCACAACCTGAACCGCGTGGTGGTGGCGTCGTGCTCGCCCCGCCTGCACGAGCCCACGTTCCGCGCCTGCATCCAGGCGGTGGGCCTGAACCCGTACCTGCTGGAGATGGCGAACATCCGCGAGCACTGCTCGTGGGTGCACTTCCGCGAGCCGGACCTGGCCACCGAGAAGGCGAAGGACATCGTGAAGGCGGCCGTGGCGCGGGCGCGCTGGCTCTACCCGCAGGACGAGGAGCGCATCCCCGTAACCGACGCGGCCCTGGTCATCGGCGGGGGCGTGGCGGGGATTCAGGCGGCGCTGGATTTGGCCGACGCGGGACATCAGGTCTATCTTGTGGAGAAGAGGCCGTCCATCGGTGGGATTATGGCGCAGTTGGACAAGACGTATCCCACCATGGACTGTTCTATATGAATCCTCGGGCCGAAGATGATGGATGTCGGTCGACATCCCAAGATCAAACTGCTGGCCTACAGCGAGATTGAGGACGTTTCGGGGTACGTTGGCAACTTCAAGGTGAAGGTGCGGAAGAAGGCGCGGTACGTGCGCGAGGACCAGTGCACGGCCTGTGGCGATTGCGCCAAGGTCTGCCCGGTGGTTGTGCCGAACGAGTTTGAGGCGGGGCTGTCCACGCGCCGCGCCATCTATATCCCATTCCCCCAGGCGGTGCCCTCGGCGTATGTCATCAACATCCAGGAGTGCCTGGGCGATGTGCCCATTGCCTGCGGCAAGTGCATTGAGAAGTGCGAGAAGAAGTGCATTGACTTTGACATGCGCGACGAGATTCTCACCCTGAACGTGGGCGCCATCATCGTCGCGACCGGCATGGAGCCTTACGATCCGACCGAACTGGACGAGTACGGGTACACGCGGTACGAGGACGTGATCACGAGCCTGGAGTTTGAGCGGCTTATCTCGGCGGGCGGCCCGACGGAGGGAGACCTGGTGCGGCCGAGCGACCGCAAGCATCCCCGGCGCATCGCGTTCATCCAGTGCGTGGGGTCGCGTTCCGACAAGAAGGGCAACCCCTACTGCTCCAACATTTGCTGCATGAACACCGTCAAGGACACGCTGCTGCTGAAGGATCATTATCCCGACGTGGAGTTGACGGTGTACTACATGGACATTCGCGCCTTCGGCAAGGGGTTTGAGGATTTGTACAAGCGGAGCAAGGCGGCGGGCGTGCGCTACATCCGCGGGCTGCCGGGCGAGGTAACCCGCGACCCCGCCACGGGGACGCTGCGGGTGGTGGTGGAGAACACGACGGCCAACCGCATTGAGGAGCACGAGCACGACATGATCGTGTTGTCCATCGGCGCGGTGCCCAGCGGCGACACCGAATTGGTGCGCCAATTGCTGACCCTGTCGCGGACGAGCGACGGGTTCCTGATGGAGTCGCACCCGAAGTTGAAGCCGGTGGACACGCCGACGAAGGGCGTGTACCTGGCCGGGTGCGTGGAGTCGCCCAAGGACATCAAGGATAGCGTAACCCAGGCGAGCGCGGCGGCGGCGCGGGCGCAGGTGCTGCTGAACAAGAGCAACGTTGCCGTGGAGGCCATCACGGCGGTGGTGGATCCCGACAAGTGCAAGTTCTGCGGCGTGTGCGCCCGGGTGTGTCCCTACGGCGCGATCACCGTGGACGTGAAGGCGAAGACGCCGGCGCGCGTCGTTACGGCGGCCTGCGCGGGGTGCGGCACGTGCGCGGCCGAATGCAAGTTCAACGCGATTCAGATGCGCCACTTCTCGGATCAGGCCATCTACGCGATGATAGACGCTATCCTGGAGGAGCGGCCGGAGAGCAAGATCGTAACGTTTGCGTGCAACTGGTGCTCGTATGCGGGCGCCGACACCGCCGGCACCGGCCGCATGACCTACCCGCCGAACGCGCGCGTCATCCGCACCATGTGCAGCGGGCGGGTGGACGAGGACTTCGTGCTGTACGCGTTCCGCAAGGGCGCGCCGGTGGTGCTGGTGTCGGGCTGCCACTACGCCGACTGCCACTACATCAACGCGAACCGGAACACGGTGCGGCGAGTGGATCGGCTGTGGGACAAACTGGAGAAACTGGGGATTCGCCCGGAGCGGCTGCAGTTGGAATGGGTGAGCGCGGCGGAAGGGCAGAAGTGGGCCAAGACGATGCGCGAGATGGAGGAATTGCGCGCGTCGGTTACGCCGGAGGAGATTCGGTACACGATGGAGGTCTTGAAGGGGTAACCGCGAATAACGCGAATCCATGCGAATTGACAAGAGGTAACCGCGAATAACACGAATCTACGCGAATTGAATAGAAGGGGTAACCGCGAATAGCGCGAATCCATGCGAATTGAATAGAAGGGGTAACCGCGAATGGCGTGAATCCGTGCGAATTGAGAAGAGGTAACCGCGAATAGCGTGAATCCGTGCGAATTGAATGGAAGAGGTAACCGCGAATAACGCGAATCTGCGCGAATTGAAATAGGAGAATACAAAATCCTTCGCGGTTAGTTGCGCGATTCGCGGTTGGCCGTTGTGGAGGTAGGAATGGCAGAGAAGGCGCGGTTCAGGTGCATGCGCTGTGGGCACGAGTGGGAGGCGGAGCACGACCCGGAGAAGGAGCGGATGTGCCCTAAGTGCCGCAGCAATAGTGTGCGCGTGTTGAAGGCCGGAAAGGAGGGCAAGTAGGGCGCGCAGAAACCACCGGAACGCCCGTGTGCCAAGCGCGAGCATCCGGCCCTCCCGCATGCGGCAGCGAACTGCCCGCAGCCCGCGGGACGCTCGTAGGGAGCGTCGCGAGGCCTGGCGCGGTGATATCCGCGGCCGTTGGCGGGTTCAGATATTCGTCATTTTGCGGACTTCGCAGGTACGAAAGCCCTATTGCCCCACTTGCACCGACGGCATGTAGACGACGTGATCCTTGCTGTGCGCCACGATTTTCCCGCCGACGATGGTCATGAGCGCCGTGAGGTCTTCCAGTTCTTCGGGGTCGGTAACGGAGTACAGATCGTGGCTCCACACGACGAGGTCTGCGAATTTGCCAGGTTCAATGGATCCCTTACGGTCCTCTGCGAACTCGGCATAGGCTGACCCCATGGTATGAACCTTTAGCGTCGCGGGTATGCCGATCACCTCGTTCGGCGCCGTAACGTAGCCCGATAGCGCCTCGCGCGTGGTAGCGCCGATGAACGCCCACTTGGGATGGTGCGCAATGGCAGCGGGCACGTCGCAGCCGAATGCCATGGGAATCCCCATCTGGAGCATCGTCTTGATGGGCATGCACCGAGCCATGACGGTTTCGTTCGTGGATCCACGGTAACCGTCGGCGAACCAGGACAGGAACTGCGGCTGCATGGAGGCGACGATGCCCAGGTCTCGGATGCGGGACAGGGCGCCGGCCGATGGAAAGATCAGGTGCTCAATCCTATGGCGAGCGCCGTTCTGCCCCAGCGCGCTGAAGGCGATCTGCACGGCGTTGAGCGCCTCGTCAATCCCCTTGTCGCCGATGATGTGAAACGAAATCTGCCGGCCTGTCTCGTGCAGCAGATGGACGATGCCGTTCAAGATGGGCGGGTCGTAGTAGTAGTACGCCTGGCGCGCGCAAGGGAGGCTCGTGTCGTACATGAGCGTGGTGCCCGGCGCAACGCCGCCATCAATAGCGAGTTTCCAGCCCCCGAACTTCACATAGTCAGACTCAAATCCCTGAATCTCCTGCACGTATTGTTGGGCCTGCGCGGCGGAGTTGATGTACAGCAAGAGGTACACCCGCATTTTGAGTTCGCCCTTGTCCCCCAGGTTTTTGTACACCATCAAGTCGCGCGGATTGCCCACGATGACATCCTGCACGCTGGTGATGCCGGCCGCAAGGAGTGCGTCCTGTGCCTTTTTGAAATCGTCTTCCAGAATCTCATCCGTGAGGTCTTTGTAGCCATCCGCCTCCATCATGACGAGGTTCTCGGCGGGATAGTGCAGCAGCACCCCCGTGGGCTCGTTGGTAACCGGATCGCGAACGATTCTGCCGCCGAAGGGATTCGGTGTGATCGTTCCACCGGCGTCAATCCCAGCCTCCTGGAGCGCGCGGCTGTTGACCACCGAGTACTGGCCGCTGCCGTGCCGCAGGTAGAGCGGATGGTTGGGCGTGAATACGTCCAGGTCATGTTTGTCAAACTCCGTGTCCCCCTGGGTGAAGTAGAACCCCTGGTTGCCCGAGATCCACTGGCCTTCCGGCGTGGTCAGCACCCGCTCCTCAATGGCGGCGCGCAGTTCGGCGAAACTCTTGATGCCTGGGAAGCGGATGTTCAAGAAGCCTTCCCAGAAAGCGCGGCCGTAGTACATGGGGTGGATGTGCGCGTCAATGATGCCGGGGGTTACGGTCCGACCGTCAAGGTCTATGACCTTGGTCGCGGGGCCAACCAACGCGCGGATTGCGGTAGTGGAGCCGACCGCCTGGATCTTGTCCCCCCGGATGGCGACGGCCTGGGCGATGCTGTTGGAGGCGTCCACGGTGATGATCTTGCCGTTCAGCAGCACCATGTCGGCCGCTTCGGAGGTCTCTGCGAGGCTATCGCCCCATCCGAGGTACGCGGCGGCAAACGCGGCAGCCGAAACCTTGAGGAAATCCCGACGTGTCATTCCGGAACCTGGGCTGGACATCTCCGGTACCCTCCTTTTGGTGCTCACGTCCTTGGTGGAATCGTGGCTTGGTTGACTTGCGAGGGTTAGGGGTTTCCAGGCAAGGACAAGTTTGGTGGAGCGGTGTGGAAGCAGCGAAGAGTGCAGCGATCAGATGATGTATTCTACAATAGCATGTGCGGGCTGTCAAGTGCGTTTTTGACGTCAGGGGCCTTTGAGCATATAATGCGCTGCTGCAATTCGGGAAGGAGTGTTGGTATATATGGATCAACTTGTATTGGAAGCAGAACCCCGGACCATCAAGGGGAAACAGGTAAACCAGTTGCGCCGCCAGGGGCTGGTGCCGGCGGTCGTGTACGGCAAGGCCACCGCGCCAATTCCCGTCCAGGTGCCGCGGCGTCCGCTGGAACTGGTGCTGAGCAAGGCGGGCGAGTCCACGCTGATCTCGCTGCGCGTGGCGGACCGCGCCGAGCCGCTCACGGTGCTGGTGCGCGATCAGCAGCGCGATGCCCTGACGCAAGTCATCACGCACGTGGATTTCTACGCCGTCGTCATGACGGAAACCATCCGCGTCCGCATCCCGCTGGTGTTGGAAGGCGAGCCGCCCGTGCTCCAGAAGTTCCAGGGCGTCCTCCTCCAGCAGAAGGAAGAGGTGGAAGTGGAGTGCTTGCCCAAGGACCTGGTGCCGCACATCACAGTGGACGTGAGCACGCTCCAGACGTTTGATGACTCCATCTACGTGAAGGACCTGGTGTTGCCTGCGGGCATCCAGGTGCTGGACGACCCGGAGGAACTGGTGGCCACGGTCAGTCCGGTCGCCGAAGAGGTGGTAGAGGCCGAAGCCGCGCCGGCGGAGCCGGGCGAGGTGGAAGTCATCAAGAAGGGCAAGAAGGAAGAGGAACAGGCAGAGGCCGAGGAATAACCCTCTGCCGGTGCCATGCGTGCGAAAAGCGGCGGGAGAACCCGCCGCTTTTGCTTTGCCGCGCCCGGGCGCTGTACCACGCTGCCCTTGCCAGCATGTCATGATGCGGAGGTTTCGGGGTAAATCTCTGTGGTCTCCGCTTGCTCTGCGGTGAGTCCGGGTTCGTAGGGCGGCTTTCCATGGCCTCCAGAGGCTGGTGGCAGGTAGGGATGCCTGCCCTACGCTCGCTGTGCGGCCCCACCTGCGACGCACCTCCGAGGTGCGTCGCAGGTTTGAGCTGAGGCCCCCAAGGGTGTCGCAGGCCCGTTGTCCGAAGACACGTAGGGCGGGTTTCCATGGCCTCCAGAGGCTGGGGGCAGGTAGGGATGCCTGCCCTACTGCGCCGCCAGGTGTCAGTTGAGGATGATCAGCGCCGGGGGCGGGCTGAAGTAGCGTCCGTTGCGGAGGGGGTCCAGGCCGAACAGTTGGCGCGGCGTGAACGGCTCGTAGTCGTAGCGGGTTACGCTGACATAGTCGTTGGGCGGGAAGATCTTGATGGCGGGGTACGCGCCCTTGCCGAAGAACGGGTACGCCTTCGGGTCCGTGATGCCTCGGTACTTGGACAGTTTGACCTCCTGGCTGTTCTCGCTGGGGCTGAAGCCGTCGGCGTCAAAGATGAGGGTGATGCCGGGGGGTATCACGATGTCGGCCTTGTCCACGATCATGGTGCGCTTGTCCGTGGGCACGTTGAGATCCTCAAACTGGTGCAGGCCCACGATGACTTCGCGGCGGATGCCCTTCTGCTGCATGAACTCGTGGATGCGCCGGAGGGCTGCGTTCACGTCGGCGGCGTCAATCCGTCCGGGCAGTGGCCTGCCGGGGATGGTTACCTCGCCCGATTCGTACTGCTCCGGATAGACGTGGAACTCGGGGTCAAAGAAGAAGTGCACGTTGTCGTACTTCTCCAGGTAGGGGAGCATGGCTTCGGTCTGGCTCAGGACCGATGACAGGCCCAACTGGTTGTCCAGGAAGACGAGCACGCCCTTCTCGGCGGCGGGCTTTACATAATTTTCCTCAAAGGACCCTCCGCGGGTGGCGTCCAGATACTCCTGCACGCTGATGAGGAAGGTGCCGCCGCCGTTCTCCTTGGTTCCCGACGCCAGTTGGAAGATGATGTCCATGGCAGGGATGACGCCCAAATCACCGTTGGCGGCGTCCACCTCGGCGCAGTAGGAGATGACCTCGGTGTAGAAGTGGTCAAAATTGTCGTAGTAACCGAGTCTTCCCAGGATGGCGACTTTGTCCATGTAGTCGTGGGGCGAGAAGGCCCTGCCGTAGAAGGCCACGATGGTGTGGGTGTCCATGATGGAGGCGCGGACGCCGGGCGGCACCGGCGTGGGCGTCGGGGTGCGGGTGGGCGTGGCCGTGGGCGTTGGCGTAGGCGTGGCGGTCGGGGTGGGCGTGGGGGTTGGCGTCCTGGTGGGCGTCGGCGTGGGCGTGGGAGTGGGCGTCGCGGTGGCGGTCGGCGTCGGTGTGGGCGGGTGGGGCGAGCCGGGCGACGCGAAAGGCCGCTGGAGCGCCAGGAGCGTGATCAGCATGGTCGCCATCGCCAACAGCAGCGAGGCGAGCAGATTCCGCCGATTTGCGTGGGCCAAGATTGTCGGTTCCAAAGGGTTCTTTCCTCACAATGGGCGGGCGTTCGTATGGCCTACCGCGGCCCGTGCCCAAGGCTGAAACGCGCATGGGGACATTTTGGTGCGGGAAGCGCAAATGTCCGGCACATTGTACATCAGAAGCGCGCGGGGGGCAAAGAAAAGGCGGCGGGAGAGGTCTCTCCCACCGCCTGGTCGTATTCGGTTGTAGCGGAGTCTACTGCTGTTCCAGCAGGTCGCAGATGCCGTTGCCGTTGGCGTCCACGAAGTTGGCGCCGCGCGCCCCGTAACCGCGCCGGGCCATGCCCGCGCCCTGGCCGTTGGAGGCGGTGCGGGCCGTGCGCCCGTAGCCGAGGCCCTGGCCGGCGTTGTCGCAAACGCCATCGCCGTCGGCGTCCACGAAGCGGTCGTTCACGCCGTCGCCGTTCTCATCCACGAAGCCCCAGGCATGCCCGCGGCCCTGACCGGCGTTGTCGCACACGCCGTCGCCGTCCGCGTCCACAAACCCGTAGGCGTGGCCGTTGCCGTTGCCCGACAGGTCGCGGATGCCGTCGCGCGTCCCCGAGGGCCCCTGAGCGAAGGCCGCCGTGGCGATGACCATCGCCAGCGCGAGCGCCAGCACCACTGCTACACCGATTACCACTGTCCGTTTCATGTTGAAATCCTCCTGTGTGAGTTTCGTTTGGTTAGGGAAGGTTCGTGTGTTTCTCATCCTTCCGCGGACAGGATACCACAGGAGTGTGAAGGGATTATGAAGGGGGGCTGAAGGTGTGATGAAGAATGGGGACAAAAAGGTGAGCCGTGCGCGACTCGAACGCGCGACACCCTGCTTAAAAGGCAGGTGCTCTGCCATGCTGAGCTAACGGCCCACGACTTCAGTATACCACAGCCCCGCGCGGGCGTCAAAAGCACCCTTGCC
>DAOTVT010000119.1:0-6931 GCA_034436295.1 Anaerolineae bacterium
TCTCCGGGCACTATGCTACCACATCGCATGTTCTTACGAAAAAGCGAGCGTCAATAAAACAGCAACGCCACCCAACGGTCCAGGCAGGCCAGCGTCAGGATGAGTCCGAGGTATGGGTACGCCGAGAGTTTGTACATCTTCCAGGCCGCCTGCGTCATTCCCGTGCGGAACAGGCGCACGCTGCTGGCGATGAGCGCCACGTTGAGCGCCAGCGCCCCCACCGCGTACAACACGCCCAGATCGCTGAACAGCGGCATGGACAGAGTCTCCACGCCCAGCGCCACCGCCAGGCCCAAAAGGATGCCCATGTTCTGGCGGGGGGTGATGGTCAGCGGGAAGATGCGCACGCCCGCCTGCAGGTAGTCGTGGCGGTACGCCTCCATGAGGCTCCACACGTGGATGGGCGTCCAGATGAAGATGAGGCCGCACAGCCCCCACATGAGCGGCTCTGGGCGAGGGTTGACGCCCAGCCACCCGATGAGGAACGGCGCGCAACTGGCGAATTCGCCCAGCGGCACGTGGGTGATGGAACGCTTGCGGACGATGACAGACGCCAGGACTCCGACCAGGCCCGCGGCGAAGGCCCAGGGGTTGAGCGCCCACGCGATGACCAGCCCCGCGAGCACAAGGCCGATGGCCAGGGGCAACATGCGCTCGGCGGGCCAGATGCGGCGGCTGGGCAGGGGGCGATGGCGCGTGCGTTCCATGCGCGCGTCCATGTCGCGGTCCAGGTAGTTGGTGAGGCCGTTGGCGCCCGCGCTCCCTATGGTTACGGCCAGGCTAGTCCACAGCAGGCGGCCCAGCGGGGGCGCGCCGCCCGCCGCCAGCACCGCCGTCGCCAGGCCGGCGAACGCCAGGAGCAGGGTCTCGCGCGGCTTGAGGACCTGTATGTAGGCGCGCCAATCGGTGCCAGGACGCGCCTGTTGCAGTGGGATCGTATCATCGGCTCGCACGTTCCATTCCTCAGGCATTGGGATAGGCCGCCACGGGGGCCTACGCTGCGCCCATGGCGACCAGGTCCAGCCCTACCGTGAGCAGATGCTCCACCGCCGGATTGACGGGCCTGGACAGCGCCCGTAAGTCTATCGTTTTCAGGCGATTTTGGCAAACGGGACACTCGTACAGGCGATAGGCCGCGTGGCCGGTGGTGTAGTACACCATGTTGGCGTCGTTGGAGCAGAACGTGCACCCGACGCGGCGGAAGGGCCAGCAGGTGAAGCATCGCTGGCAGAACAGGTAGCGCCCGCCCACCGACGGCTCCAGCACCGCCAGCACGGGCGCGCTGCCGCAGAACGGGCATGTGGGGCGTCGCCACTCGTCCACGGACAGGTGGGGCACCACCGCTTCGGCCAGTCGGCGCAGTTCGCCCTCCAGCGCCATCTCCACGGCGGCCTCGGTCAGCGACGCGCCGTCGGCGAGGAGCGAGCGGCGCTCCTCCACGGCGGCCTGGGCCAGCGCCACCAGGCTTGCAGGCGCGGCCTCCACCGCCGCGTCGGCCCATTCCTGCCGGTATTTGCGGAGCACCGCGGCCATGCGCGCCACCTCGTCGGCGAAGAGGTCGCCCTCCAGCCGCAGGTCCGACCATCGGAGCCAGGGGATGCCCTTCGCCAGGTCGCGGTTGTCGGGCATGGAGAAGGGAAGGGGGGCGCCCTTCCCTTCTCCCTCAGCCAGGGCTTGCGCCGCTAGGATTTCCTCGTACAACGCCAGCAGGGCGGCCAGGCCGGGGTTTTCGCCCCTGGCCTCCCGCAGGGCGCCCAGCGTCTCGGCGATGGAGTAGTGAGACGATAACGGCCGATCCGCGTTTGGACTCATGGCTACTCTGCCTTGGCCTGGGCGGCCGCTTTCGCCTTGGCTTCCTCGTACAGTTTCTTGGCCCGTTCCTCGCCGTAGTACCACTTGGCGTGGTGCTCGCGGGCGTAGGACTCGGAGATTACGCCGTATCGCATGCTCACCAGCGACTGCCACATCAGCGGGTGGCCCACTGCCAGGTAGAAGTGGATGATGAACATGCTGACGGTGGCGAACATGGTCAGGTCGTGGATGATGACCGCGGCCTGGAAGACGCCCACCGGCAGCACGCCCTTGCCGAACCACATGAGCGCGCCGGTCAGCACGAAGATGATCGTGCCCGACACCAGGATCACGGCGTTCATCTTCTCGCCGGTGTTCCAGCGCCCCTGCGGCGGCATGTCCACATGGCGGCCCAGCAGGTAGTAGGGGATGGCGCCCTTGAGCCAGCCGATGTCGTCGCGCCCGAAGCGCAGTTCCTTGAGGGTGAGCAGCAGGCGCCTCGGTTGCAGGATGGCGTAACTGAGCGGCACTGCGCCGAACAGCACGGCGCTGATGCGGTGCACCAGGCGCATGAACTGCCCCGCCTCGCCCCGCGCCAGCGGCGCCAGGAATGGGAAGAACAGCACCATGCCGGTCATCGTGAGCAGGATGAAGGTCAGGGTGTGCCCCCAGTGCAGGTAGCGTTCCAGCGCCGTGTAGCGCGGAATCCAACGGATGCGGATTGCGGTATCTGTTCCTCTGACTCGCACGCTCATTCTACTTCCTCCATGCGGATGTGGCGCCGGGCGATGAAGAACGCCGTGATGGCGGCCAGCGCGGTTACGCCAAAGGATGCGCCAACCAGCGGCTGCACCCAATCCTGCCACACGTGGGTCAACGCCGGCGACGCCGGGCTTGTGGGCAGGCCGTAGGTCTCGGGCTTGTCCAGCAGGATGTACATGCGCCCCAGGCCGCCCAGCAGCATGTCGCCGTACAGGTTGGCGTTGGGATGGCCGTTCTTCTGGAGGTACAGCACCCGCTCGCGGCCCTTGGCGATCATGTCATTCCGCTCGCCGAACGAGAAGGCCCCCGCGGGGCACGTCTTCACGCAGGCGGGCTTCTCGCCGTTGGTAACCCTGTCCATGCAGAAGGTGCACTTGAACGACTTGCCCTTGCCCGTCAGGACATCGGTCATGAGGCGCGGGATGTGGAAGGGGCAGAACTGGGTGCAGTAGCCGCAGCCGTTGCACAGATCCTGCTCCAGCGTAACCAGGCCCATGGGATGGTGTTTGAGCGCGCCGGTAGGGCAGACTTTGACACAGGCGGCGTCGGTGCAGTGCATGCAGCCCTGCGCCAGGAAAAGCCACTGCATCTGTTCGCCCTCGTACTTCTCAATGAAGCGGATGCGCGTCCAGGTGTAGGGCGACAGGTCGGGCGGGTTCTCGTAGGAGCCGCGGTTGGTCGTCTTGGTGCCCGGCAGGTCGTTCCACTGCTTGCAGGCCACCTGACAGCCCCTGCAGGCCATGCATTTGGATGAGTCGTAGAGCATCGCTACCTTTTCCATGGCTACACCGCCTTTCTGATGTCCACAAGGAAGGCCTTGTATTCGGGGATCATGGTGTTGGCGTCGCCGATGTGAGGCGTGAGGTCGTTGACGACGTCGCCGGTGGCGATGCCCGCCCAGCCGAAGTGCCAGGGCAGACCCACCAGGTCCACCTTCTTCCCGTCCACCACCAGCGGCTGCACGCGATCGGTAACGATGGCCACGGCGGTAACCTGCCCGCGGGCGCTGGTTACGATGACCTTGTCGCCGTTCTGGATGCCCTTGCGGCTGGCCAGGTCCTTGCTCAGTTCCACGAACAGTTCAGGCTGAGCCTCGGCCAGCCAGGGGAGCGTGCGGGACATGGCCCCTGCCTGCCAGTGCTCCACCACTCGGTACGTGGTGGCGACGATGGGGAACTTGTCGGGCGTCCCCACGTGGTCGCCGATTTCCTTGTCCTGGTCCGTGGTCCACAGTTTGATGACTGGGTTGTTCTGGGTGCCCGACAGCAGGTTCTTGACAGGGCTTTCCAGCGGCTCGTAGTGCTCGGGGAAGGGGCCGTCGGCCAGCGGGCCGAACAGCCAGCCCTTGCCATCGGTGAGCATGATGAAGGGGTCCTTGCCGCCGGGGTCGGTGGGCGCCCGGGTTGGGACGAAGTCGGGCACGTCGTAGCCGACCCACTTCTTCTGGGCCTCGTCCCACCAGATGAGCGCCTTCTCCTGGCTCCAGGGCTTGCCGTTGGGGTCTGCCGAGCAGCGGTTGTAGATGATGTGGCGGTTGACCGGCCAGACCCATCCCCAGTACGGGTAGGTGCCCAGGCCGCCCGGGTCCTTGGTGCCACGGCGCTTGCAGGCGGGCAGGCGCCGCCCCTCGCCATCGTCCATCGTGGCGAAGTAGCCGGCGTAAATCCAACACCCCGAAGCGGTGGTCCCGTCGTCGCGGAGCACGCCGAAGGTGGTGAACAGGTCGCCTTTCTTGCCCACGATGTTGCCCTTGTCGTCCACCACGTCGGCGGCCCAGTAGCCGTTGATCTCCATGGCGACACGTTCCGGGTCGGGCGGGTCGCCGTAGTCCCAGACCATGTCCAGGAGGCCCCTGTCCTTGGCGGCGGTGCTGCCGGCGTAGGCCTGCTTGATGGCTTTCATCAGGCGGTCCAGAATCCAGATATCGTACTTGGCTTCGCCAGGCGCACGGGCCACGGCGGGCCGCCACTGGATGAGCCGCCCGCTGGTAACAATGCTGCCGGCCTTTTCCAGGGCGTCGGCGGCGGGCAGGAGGAAGACCTCGGTCTTGATGTCCTTGGGGTTGACCCCGGGCGCGTGCCAGAAGCCGGCGGTCTCGGTCTCAAACAACTCCATGACCACCATCCAGTCCAGGTTGCCCAGGCTCTTGCGCTCCATGCGGTTGTTGGGGCCCGACACCGCGGGGTTCTGTCCCATCAGGAACATCCCCTTGATTTTGCCCGCGTTCAGGGCCTGGAACAACGAGATCCACGAGTGATCGCCCGCCCGCTTGGGCAGGTAGTCAAAGTAGAAGTCGTTGTCCTTGGTGGCGGCATCTCCCCAGAAGGCCTTGAGCATGCTGATGAGGAACTTGGGCTTGTTGGACCAGTAACTGGTCTTGGGGGTCTCCTTCTGGATGTACTCCGCCAGGTTCTTGTGGGCGGCAGCCGACGGCGTCCCGACGTAGCCGGGGAGGACATGGAACAGCACGCCCATGTCGGTGGAGCCTTGCACGTTGGACTCGCCGCGCAGCGCGTTGACGCCGCCGCCGGGCACGCCGATGTTGCCCAGGAGCAGTTGCAGGATGGCCAAGACCCGCACGTTCTGCGACCCGACGGTGTGCTGCGTCTGCCCCATGGCGTACAGGATGGTGCCCGCCTTGCCGGGCTGGCCGGTGGCCGCGTAGGTCTCGGTTACCTTCAGGAACAGGTCCTTGGGGCAGCCGGTGATTCGGGAGACCAGGTCGGGCGTGTAGCGGGCGTAGTGCTTCTTCAGGAGTTGGAAGACGCAGTTCGGGTCCTGCAGCGTCTCGTCGCGCTTGATGTTGCCGTCGGCATCCCGCTGGTAGGCCCACGTGGTGCGGTCGTAGGCGCGTTTGGTCGGGTCGTAGCCCGAGAACAGGCCGTCCAGATCCGCCGGGCCTTTGAAGTCCGGCGAGATGAGGGTGGCGGCATTGGTGTAGTTGACCACGTACTCCTTGTGGTACAGTTCGTTCTGCAGGATGTAGTTGATCATCCCGCCAAGGAAGGCGATGTCGGTGCCGCTCCGGATGGGGGCGTAGATGTGGGCTTTGGATGCCGTGCGGGTGAAGCGCGGGTCCACGACGATGAGTTTCGCGCCCTTCTCTATGGCGGCGTTGATCCAGTACATGGAGGCCGGATGGTTCTCGGCCGGGTTGGCTCCGATGACGAAGAAGCAATCGGAGTTCTTCAGGTCAATCCAATGGTTGGTCATGGCACCACGGCCATATGTTGCGGCCAGACCGGCCACAGTGGCCGAGTGTCATATCCGCGCCTGGTGCTCTATCCACACCAGGCCCAGGGCGCGCGCGAACTTCTGCGCCAGGTAGCAGTCCTCGTTGTTGTTGGCGGCGCCCCCCAACCACGCGATCGCCTGGGTGCGGTTGACGGTTACGCCGTTGGCGTCCTTTTCTTCAAAGGTGGCGTCGCGCGTGGCCTTGACCCGTTTGGCGATCTCGGCGATGGCCCAGTCCCAGGTCTTTTCCTCCCACTTGTCGCTGCCGGGAGCGCGGTACAGCACCTTCTTCAGGCGCAGGTCGCTGATGGACATCTGGCGCACCGACACGGACTTGGGATCCAGGGCCCCTCGGTTGATGATGTGATCGGGGTCGCCTTCCGAGTTGATGATGTGGCCGGTTTCGTCGGTGGCGATGAGCAGGCCGCATCCCGTGGAACAGTAAGGGCAGACGGTGTGCCCCTCGCCGATGGGCTTGTGGAGCGGGAAGCGCCGCACCTCCTCGGCAGCGGCCAGCCGCGTGGGCAGGAGCAGCCCCCCCGCCGTCAAGCCCGACACCTTCATGAAATCGCGTCGGCTGATTTCCATGCGGTTCCTTCACCTCCATTCTGAGTTCCTACGATGGACTACCCGAACATGCTCCTTGTTGTGTTCCGCTTCACCTCCATGAACAGAACTTGATGATGCCCTTCCGGTCAAGGGAGTTCAAAGGTTCTCAGCAGCGCCTGATCGGCCTTTTGCAGATCGGCATACCGGATCACACACGAGACGGTGGAGATGGATGTGCTGATGGCCAGGATGTTGATGTTCTCCGAGGCCAGGGCGTCAAACATCTGGCCGGCGATGCCGGGGCGTTCGCGGAAGTCGGGGCCGAAGATGGACACGATGGCCACATCCTCGTTCACGCGGGTGCAGCCCGCGCAGATTTGCGGGCTCACCTGGTTGACCATCGCCATGGCGCGGGCCATATCGTCGCGGTCCACGCAGAGCACGATGTGGTCGCGGTTCTCGGAGTCAATGCACTGGACGATGAACTGGACGTTGATATGCGCGTCGCCCAGCGCCTTGAGCAGGGCAGCCGCAACCCCGGGCCTGTCGGGCACCGACAAGACCTCAATCTGGGCCAGATGCGTTCTGCGGATGA
>DAOTVT010000120.1:0-9436 GCA_034436295.1 Anaerolineae bacterium
CCTGGTCGGCGCCGACGCCGAGCGGGTTGTCGCCAGGACCGTGGCGGCGCTGGAGGAGATTCGGCCCGACCTGCTGGCCCCGTCGCACTGCACGGGATGGCTGGGGCGCTTTGCGCTGGCGCGGGCATTCCCGACGGCGTTCGTGCCCAATGCCATCGGCAACCTGTACCGAATCGGCGAGTGATTCATTCTACGCAAGGAGGCAACCCATGTTTGACTGGATGCTCACGCCAGAGCAGAAACGGCTCCAGGAAGAGGTGCGCGAGTTCGTGCGCAGCGTCCCCCGCCAACTCATCCTGGACATGGACGCCGACAAGGTGCGTTACCCCCGCGAGTACATCCGCTGGGCCGCCGAGCGCAACCTGCTGGGCCTGCGTTTCCCCGCGGAGTACGGCGGGCGCGGCCTGCGCTGGGAGGACGAGATCATCGCCCTGGAAGAGGTGGGCGTGCTGGGCACGTCGTTGGCGTGCCTGTACTCGCTGCCCAGCATCGTGGGCGAGGCCATCGCCGCCTTCGGCACGCCTGCCCAGAAGGAGAAGTACCTGCGCCCGACGCTGGAGGGCCGCCTGACCTGCGCCGAGGCGCTGACCGAACCGCGCGGCGGCTCCGACTTCTTCGGCAGCACGTGCCAGGCGCGCCGCGACGGCGACGTGTACATCCTCAACGGGCAGAAGCGGTTTGTCGTGGGCGCCGAGGGGGCCGACTACTTCTTCGTGTACGCGCGCACGCGTCCCGAAGGCCCCGGCGACGAGGCCCTGAGCGCGTTCCTGGTGGATCGCGGCCCCGGCGTGGATGTGGAGCACGTGTACGGCCTGATGGGCACGCGCGGGGGCGGGACAGGTCGCATCTACTTCCGCGATGCGCGCATCCCCGCCGAGAACCTGGTGGGCGAGGAGAATCGCGCCGCCGACATCTTCTGGCGCATGATGATCCCCGAGCGGATGACCTCGGCGGCGGGGGCCATCGGCATGGGCCGCGCGGCGCTGGAAGTGGCCGCCCGCTACTCGGACCTGCGCACCGCCTTCGGCCAGAAGATTCGGCGGTTCCAGGCCGTCTCGTTCAAGGTGGCCGACGCGCTGACCCAGTTGGACGCCGCGCGCGGATTGGTGTACGCCGCGGCCCGCGCCATTGACACGGGCCAGTCCCCCGGCCTGATTCGCCGCATGGTGTCCGAGGCCAAGAAGTGCGCCACGGAGACGGCGTGGCTTGCGGTGAACCACGCCATGCAGATCATGGGCGGCATCGGCTACACCAACGTGTACCCCATTGAGCGGATGCTGCGCGACGTGCGCTTGGTGATGATTTGGACGGGCACCAACGAGATCATGGATTTGCTCATCCAGCACGAGTACTACAAGCAACTGCTGACGCAGGGGCCAGCGGGCCGCGACTTGGAGATGGACGCGCCCGAAGCCGACCGCACCGACGAGAAGGTGTACGAGTAGGGACGTTTGGAACGCGAAATGCGCGAAAGGGGCGTGAAAGGCACGAAAGGTCTGCTGGAGTGCGCCCTGTCGTAACTGAGGGGCGGGGGCCGGGCGAGAACGCGCCGACTCCACCCAGTGCATCCTTTCGTGTTTTTCGCACTCCCTCGCGTTCCAGGCGCACTGCCTGGGCACCCGCCCCGGCCACAGGCTGCGGCGCTGGGCTTGCGGCTGTGCCGGCATTCGCCCCAAACTGCCATGCCGCCACGTGAGGATTCGGCGCCGCCGCGCGTGGGCGACCCATGCCGCAGATGCCACTCCGCGCTGTTGCGGGCGGGGCAGTCCCGCGCCCAGGCAGAGGGCTTTTGGGTGGTGACCCCGCGCACGACGGGCGCAACAGCCTTTGGGGCGGAGTAGGGTGGCGTGCGAGCGAGTAGAGTCCGTGTTGACCCCACCCCGAAAGCGTGCTAAACTACGGCCTCGCCGGCACACGGTTGTCGCCGCGCTTGTCGGACATTCGCTCTGGGGAGGCCCATCATGGTTCACATCAACGCCGACAAGGAGGCCGCAGCGCCCCCGACTAGAACCGGCTTGAGCCGCAATGTCGTCTGGCTGGCGCTCGTCTCGTTCTTCACCGACATCTCCAGCGAGATGACTCTCACAACGCTGCCGCTGTTCCTCACGGACGTGCTCGGGGTGCGCACGGCCATCGTGGGCTTGATAGAAGGCCTGGCCGAGACGACCGCCAGCCTGATGAAGATCTTCTCCGGCTATATTTCGGACCGCCTGGGGAAGCGAAAGTGGCTGACCTTCGCGGGGTACGGGCTTTCGGCCGTGTCCAAGCCGTTCCTGTACTTCGCGGCCTCGTGGGAGGCGGTGCTGGGGATTCGCTTCCTGGACCGGCTGGGGAAGGGGATTCGCACAGCGCCCCGCGACGCGCTCATCGCCGATTCGGCCGACGCGAACAACCGTGGCGCGTCGTTCGGGCTTCATCGGGCCGGAGACACGGCAGGGGCCTTTGTGGGCCTGGCGCTGGCCGCCGGCATTATCTACGCCAGCCAGAAGTTCGGCCTGGCCATGACGCGCGAGACGTACCAGGCGCTCGTGCTGGTGGGCATCATCCCCGCCTTCGTCGCGCTGGTGATCTTGGGGCTGTTCGTCAAGGAAGTGGTGGTTGGCGGGAAGAAGCCCGAAGGGGTGCGCTTGAGCCTGCGGGGGTTCTCGCCGCGGTTCAAGGCCTTCCTCGTCATCGTGGTCCTGTTCACGCTTGGCAATTCCAGCGACGCCTTTCTGCTGCTGCGGGCGCGGAATGTGGGGCTGTCGGTCTTCCAGATTTCGCTGATGCTGGTGGCGTTCAACCTCATCTATGCGGTGATCTCCGCGCCGGCGGGGTCGCTTTCCGACCGCGTGGGGCGGCGTCGGCTGATTGTGGCGGGCTGGCTGGTGTACGGGCTTATCTATCTGGGGTTCGCGTTGGCGCGCGCGGGTTGGCAAGTCTGGGCACTCTACGCCGCCTATGGCATCTACTACGGCGCGGTGGAGGGGACGGCCAAGGCGCTGGTGGCCGACATCGTCTCGCCCGAGAAGCGCGGCACCGCGTATGGCGTGTACAACGCGGCGGTGGGGCTTTCGGCCTTCCCCGCGAGTTTCATCGCGGGCGTCTTGTGGCAGGGAGTGGGGCCGTGGCAAGGGTTTGGCGCGTCGGCGCCGTTCTACTTCGGGGCGGCGCTGGCGCTTACGGCGGTGGCGTTGCTGGTGCTGTGGCTGCCCAGAACCCGCGCCACCGAAGCGTAGATTCATGATTCGGAAGCGAGGTGCGTGCACGTGAGCAAGCCAAAGTTGCGAGTGATCCCGCTCGGGGGACTTGGCGAAATCGGGAAGAACATGCTCGCCATTGAGTATGGCCCCGACATCCTCATCGTGGATGCCGGCGTCATGTTCCCCGAAAACGACATGTGGGGGGTGGACCTGGTCATCCCCGACTTCGGGTACCTGCTGGACAAGAAGGAGCGGGTGCGCGCCATTGTGCTGACCCACGGACACGAAGACCACATCGGCGCGCTGCCCTACGTCCTGCGCCAGATACCGGTGCCGGTGTACGGCACGCGGTTGACCATCGGCCTGGCCAAGGTCAAGTTGCGGGAGGAAGGGATGGCCGATGCCGCGCCGCTCCACGAGGTCGGGTTGCGGCAGCCGTTTCGCATCGGGCCGTTTGAGGTGGAATGCTTCCGCGTGAACCACAGCATCCCCGATGGCGTTGGCCTGGCCATTCGCACACCGTTGGGGATGCTGGTGCATTCGGGCGACTTCAAGTTTGACTACACGCCCATTGAGGGCAAGGGCGCGGATTTGGCGCGACTGGCGCAGTTGGGCGGCGAGGGGGTCCTGCTGCTCATGGCCGACAGCACCAACGCCGAACGGCCCGGGTTTACCCCCTCCGAGCGGACCGTGGAGCAGGCCTTTGACCAGGTCTTCTCGCGTGCCAAAGGGCGCATCATCGTGGCGACCTTCGCCTCGCTCATCCCGCGGGTGCAGCAGTTGGTGAACTGCGCGCAGCGCTACGGCAGGCGGATCGCTTTTGCCGGGCGCAGCATGGTGGACAACGTCAAGATCGCCCAGGAGTTGGGCTATCTGACGATTCCGGACGGGCTGGTGGTGGACCTGGGCGCCATCAAGAACATGAAGCCGGACCAAATCGTGATCGTGGCGACGGGCAGCCAGGGCGAGCCGACCTCGGCGCTGGCCCGCATGGCGGCGGGAACCCACAAGCAGGTGCAGATTGTTCCCGGCGACACGGTCATCCTGTCGTCGCACGTCATCCCCGGCAACGAGGAGATGGTGGGGCGCACGATCAATCGCCTGTTCCAGCGCGGCGCCGAGGTCGTGTACGAGGCCGTGGCCCAGGTGCATGTGTCGGGCCACGCCAGCCAGGAGGAGCAGAAACTCATCTTGAGCCTGACCAAGCCAAAGTACTTCCTGCCGATTCACGGCGAGTTGCGGCACCTGCACCACCACGCCCGCACGGCGATTGAACTGGGCATGCCGCCGGAAAACGTGTTCGTCGTGGAGAACGGGTACGTCATAGAGATAGACGAGAAGGGGGCGCGCGTGGCCGAGCGGGTGCCGGGCGGCTGGGTGTTCGTGGACGGGGCAGGCGTGGGCGACATCGGGCCGGCCGTGCTGCGCGACCGCGAGGCGTTGAGCCGCGACGGGTTTGTGGTGGCGGTGGCGTTGGTGCGGCGGGACGGCTGGGCGCTCCAACGCCCCGTGGAGTTGGTTACGCGCGGCGTTGTGTACCTGCCCGACGCGCAGGAACTCTTGCAGCGGGCGGCGGCCGTCGCCGGCGAGGCGATCACGGTAGGCAGCCCGCCCAAGGACGAAGTGGACGTGCGCGAGCGGGTGCGCCGCGCCCTGGCGCGCTTCTTCCACGACGAGGTGGGCCGAAGCCCCATGATTGAAGCGGTGGTTGTCGCCGTGTAGGCGCTGCCGATTCGCGCTGTGTGTGAGGTCGCCGGATGAGACGCAATCTGGAATTGCTGGACGAGGAGATCGTACAGCGCATCCTGGACGAGGCGATGGATCTCCTCGCAACGACGGGCGTGCGGGTGTTGGCGCGGGACGCGCTGGATCTGCTGGCATCATCCGGCGCGCGGGTGGATGGCGACGTGGCGCGGATTCCGGCGCCGCTGGCGCAGCGGGCGCTGGCATCGGCCCCGCGCGAGTTCTCGCTCTACGACCGCAGGGGCCGTGCGACGGTCCGCTACGCTGGCGACGCGGTGCACTTTGACCCCGGCTCCTGCGGCGTCCACATCCTGGACCCCGAAACCGGCGAGCATCGGTCGTCGGTGGCAAGCGACCTGGTGCGCATCGTACAGGTGGCCGAGATGCTGCCGGAATACGCCGCGCAGTCCACGGCGGTTATCTGCGATGACGTGCCAAAGGACATCGGCGACCTGTACCGCCTGTTTCTGGTGCTGCTCTATTCCGAGAAGCCCATCGTAACCGGCGGGTTCACGGCCAGGGGCACCCGAACGATGATCGCCATGCTTGCGGCGGAGAGCGGCGGGCCTGAAGCCTTGCGCGCGCGGCCTCGCGCCGTCTTTGACGTGTGCCCGTCCCCGCCGCTGCGCTGGACCGAATTCGCCGCGCAGAACCTCATAGACCTGGCGCGGGCGTGGGTGCCGGCGCAATTGGTCTCCATGCCGTTGGCCGGGGCCACGGCCCCCGTAACGCTCCTGGGTTCCCTTGTCCAGCACGCGGCAGAGACGATCAGCGGGATTGTGATCCACCAACTGGCGCAGCCCGGCGCCCCGGTGGTCTGGGGAGGCGCGCCCGCCATCTTTGACATGCGCGCCGCGACGACGCCCATGGGCGCGGTGGAGACCGCCATGCTGGACATCGGCTACGCGCAGGTGGGCAAGCGCCTGGGCCTGCCGACCCATGCGTACATGGGGGCGAGCGATGCCAAGATCGTGGACGCGCAGGCGGGCCTGGAGTCGGGCGTTACGGCGGTTTTGGGCGCTCTGGCCGGCATCAACATGATCAGCGGCGCGGGGATGCTGGATTTTCTCGCCTGCTTCAGCGTGGAGAAACTCGTCGTGGACGCCGAGGCGATTCGCATGGCCCTGCGCCTGCTGGACGGCATCCAGGTTCGCACCGACCGCCTGGCGACGGACGCCTTCGCCCGCCTGGGGTTGGGGTGCGACTTCCTGATGCTGCCCGAGACGCGGCGCTTGTTCCGCCTGGAGCAGGCGCTGCCGTCGCCGGTGATAGACCGCGGCTCTCTGGGCGCCTGGCAGGCGGCGGGTTCGCCCGACACGCTTGCCCGTGCGCGGGAGCGGGTCCGCGCGCTGCTCGCGGCGTATGCCCGGCCCAGCCTGGCGCCCGACGCGGAACGGGAACTCTACGCCATCGTGCGGTCGGAGGCGCGCCGCGTCGGCCTGGAGCGGCTGCCGGGGACCGAATCCCTCGGCGGGCGCGGCTAATCCCCATTCCGGAGCGATCGGTATGCGCGTAGCCATGTATTACAACAATCGGGATGTGCGCCTGGAGGAAATGCCCACCCCGCGCATCGGCCCGGGCGAACTCTTGGTGCAGGTGATCGCCAGCGGCATCTGCGGCAGCGACGTGATGGAGTGGTACCGCATCAAGAAGGCTCCCCGCGTGCTGGGGCATGAGATTACCGGCGTCATCGCCGAGGTGGGCGAGGGGGTCTCGCGGTACAGGGTGGGTGACCGCGTGTTTGTGTCGCATCACGTCCCGTGCAACACGTGCCGCTACTGCCTCAACGGCCAGCACACCGTCTGCGACACGCTGCACACGACGAACTACGACCCGGGCGGGTTCGCCGAGTATCTGCGCGTGCCGCCCATCAACGTGGACCGGGGCGTGTGGGTCCTGCCGGATGACGTGTCGTTTGAGGAGGGGGTCTTCATTGAGCCTCTGGGGTGCGTGGTGCGGGCGCAGCGCGTGGCGCACGTCCGGCCTGGGCAGACGGTGCTCGTGCTGGGCAGCGGGATGTCGGGGCTGCTGCACATCGCGCTGGCGCGGGCATCGGGCGCGGGGCGCGTGATCGCCACCGATGTGCACGAGTACCGGCTTCAGGCGGCCCGCCGCTTCGGCGCCGACGTGGTGCTCCATGCGGCCGAGGATGTTCCCGCACGGCTCCGCGAGGTGAACGACGGCCGGCTGGCCGATGTGGTGTTCGTGTGCGCGGGGGCGATGTCGGCCTTCCGCCAGTCGCTGCAATCGGTGGAGCGCGGGGGAACCATTCAGTTCTTCGCACCGACGCCGCCGGGCGCGGAATTGCCCATTCCGGTCAACGATTTCTGGCGCAACAGCATCACGGTGATGACTTCATACGGGGCTGCGCCGCAGGACTTGACCGTCGCGCTGGATTTGATTCGCGCGCGCCGCATGCCGGTGAGTGATATGATCACCCACCGGTTGAGCCTCGCGGAGACCGGCCTCGGCTTCCGAATCGTGGCCGAGGCGACGGAGTCCATCAAGGTGATCGTGGAGCCGCAGCGGTAGCGCGGGTGCTGGCTACTCCTGCCACCCCAGGCGCGTGGAGATGGCCCGCGCGGTGGCGACAAGGCCCTCGGCGATCTCGGACACGCGTTCCGGCGTCATGCGGCTGGTGGGGCCTGGCATGCTGATGACGGCGATCACCTTGCCCTCTCGGTTGCGGATCGGCGCGGCCACGGCCCTGATGCCGATTTCAAACTCCTGGTCGTCGTAGCCGTAGCCGCGCGCGCGGACCTCGGCCAGTTGCGCCCACACTTGTTCGGCCGAGGTGATGGTCCAGTCGGTGTATCGGGCGAGCGGCTCTTTGAGGATGCTGCGCGCTTCGGCCTCGGGCAGGAAGGCGAGGAAGGTCTTGCCGCTGGCGGTGCAGTGGGCCGGGAGCCGCATACCCACCCGCGCCGCGATGGTCAGGGTGTGCTTGCCCTGGATCACCTCTACGTAGAAGACCTCGCCTCGGTCAAACACGCTCAGGTCGCATGTCTCCTCAAATCGGTCCACGAGCGCCTTCATGTGGGGGATGGCCTCGCGCCGGAAGTCCAGGGTGCGGATGGCGGCCATGCCCAACTCGGCCAGGCGCAGGCCCAGCCGATAGCGTTCGCCGTCGGTGGCCCGCTCCAGGAAGCCCCCGTTCATCAGCGACACGATGATGCGATGCGTGGTGGCCTTGTGGAGGCCGACGAGTTGGGCGATCTCGGAGACGCCGCGTTCCGGATGCTCGTCGTCAAAGCAATCCAGAATCTGCATGGCGCGTTCCATGACGCGCACCCGGTAGATGTTGGGGTTTTTCATCCGTACTCCTTGCGCTGTGGGATTGCGACCGCGCCGCAGTGGGGATTATATCACGATTGGGCGGGAGATTCAATCTTGGGGTTGCCGCGTGGGGAACTTGCACGGTCGTCGCGCCGTCGCGTTTCGGGTCTGCGGGGGCAGGAAAGCGCGACGGCGTGCGCTCGTCGGTGGGCGGGGGCGTCTCCTCCATGCGGTCGGCTCCCGCTGCTTGTCCGGGGACTGCTGCACGTGGCTATCTACGTTGACACCAAAGCGCGCACATGGAGGATTTCTTCATGGCGCATTGGGCGAATGTCCGGTTCAGCCAGTGTTACCACTGCGATGGTCTTGCCTTCGCCCGTAACAAACTCCACCTCAAAGGTTTTGCCATCTTCATAGCAGTGAACAACGGCGCCAACGTCGCCACGCCTGAGACCATATGCCTCTAGATCTTTGGCAAGGACAACCGTATCAAGTTCCCGAATCATTGGAACCCTTCCTTTCCCTGTCCTGCTAGATGGAATATGCAGTTACAAAACGGGGGGGCCTGATGTCTGGCCTCTATGATCCATATCGTCCGCATCTGCACCGAAAAACCTCGTGGCGTCTTCAAGAAGCCGTCTATCACATACTTTGTGCCATGGGGCGAGACGATGCTCTCTTGCACCTCGCCTGTTTGTGCAATTTCCAGCAGACCTTGCTCCAGTTCGGCAACCGTATTTTCGTCAAACCCGAGTGAGCGCAAAAACCGGGCCTTTGACTTCCCAATCGCGTGCGTTTCTGACAGAAGGTAGTTCGCAATTTTATGTGGCGGGACATACGCCTTTTCCTTGTTGGGAAGTTGCAAAGATGACATGGCTCAACCCGCAATGGAGTTTTACAGGTTCTGGGTTGAAAGAACGATCAATCAGCACTGACCCGGCCAACTGCGCGTATTATATCCTGCACTTTGCGGTACAGACAAATGCGCGAGGCTACGCTGGGGGCGCATTGCGCAAGATGTCGCTCCACGCCCGCGCCTGCGCTGCACCGTTGCGCCGCGTGGGCTGTCTTTGTGTCCTCGCACACTTCTGCGCAAAGCCAATGGTTTCCGCGGGCCATCCCCCCGCCGACGGCCCAGATGCCGCCCCGGCGTCCGCTGCGGGATGCCCGACGGCGCGAGGGGTTCGCCCGCGGCCTCGCGTCAGATGTACAGATGGTGCGGGTCTATCTCCTCG
>DAOTVT010000121.1:0-5897 GCA_034436295.1 Anaerolineae bacterium
ATACGCAGGTCGGCAGACACGCAGGTCGGCAGACACGTGGGTCGGCAGACACGTAGGTCGGCAGACACGTAGGTCGGCAGACACGTGGGTCGGCAGACACGTAGGTCGGCAGACACGTAGGTCGGCAGACACATAGGTCTGCCGCTACGGCATGCCCCGGCGGCGGACACGGCAGACACATAGGTCTGCCGCTACGGCAAACACGCAGGTCTGCCGCTACCTGGCCGCGTTCTCGGCGTGGGCCACGAAGGGCTCCAGCAGCCGCGTGAACTCCATGGGCAGCACGAACTTGGTCGCGGGGCTTGCCCCCAAACTCCGCAGCGCGTCCAGGTACTGCAGGCTCATCGTCTTGCTGTCCACGGTCTTGGCCACGCTGAAGACCTTGTCCAGCGCCAGCGAGAACCCCTCGGCGCGGAGGATGGCCGCCTGCCGCTCGCCCTCGGCCTGAAGGATCGCCGACTGCTTGGCGCCCTCGGCGCGGAGGATGGCGGCCTGCTTCTCGCCCTCGGCCACCTTGACGGCGGACTCGCGCTTGCCGTCGGCCTCGGTTACCATGGCGCGGCGCTCGCGCTCCGCTGCCATCTGGCGATTCATGGCCGTCTGCACCTCGCGCGGCGGCTCAATCTCCCGAATCTCCACCGTCGTAACCTTCACGCCCCACCGCTCGGTTACCTCGTCCAGTTTCACGCGCAGGATGTGGTTGATCTCCTCGCGCCGCGCCAGCACGTCGTCCAGCAGGATGTCGCCGATGACCGCGCGCAACGTCGTGGTGGCGATCCCCGCCGAAGCGCCCGCGAAATCCCTCACCTGCAGCACGCTCAACGTCGGGTTGATGACCTTCCAGTAGATGAGGAAGTCAATGGAAATGGGCGCGTTGTCCTTGGTGATGCAGGTCTGGTGGGGAATCTGCAGGTACGACTCGCGCAGGTCCACCTTGGTGGGCTGGTCCACGATGGGAATCAGCAGGACGAATCCAGGCCCTTTTTCGCCGATGCAGCGGCCCAGGCGGAACACCACCAGCCGCTCGTAGTCGCGCACGATCTTGATGGCCGACGCGAGCAGGACGATGAGGAAAAGCAGGACCAAAGCCGCAAACACGAACGTCTCCATTCTGCACCTCTTGCACGATTGTGGTGTGAGGGCCACGCCGGACGGCTCTGCCACGGCCGACGCGGCGCCTGCCCTCAACGGGTTGGTTTGACCGCACGCGCGCGGGCCGCCTCCCACTCGCTGTAGAGGCACCCGCAGTAGTGTTGCTTGTACAGGCCGTACTGATTGGCCATGCGGCCGCGTTCCGACCAGCCGCGCCGGAAGTCCTCGTAGTAGAACGGCACGCCCAGGGCCGCGCCCACCTCCTCGCCGATCTGCCGAATCGCCTCCTGATCCTGATGGATGCTGATGAGCAGCGTCGTCGTGAAGGCGTCAAACCCGCCCTCGCGGGCCGCCCGCGCCGTTTGCTCCAGCCGCAGCCGATAGCAGATGCGGCATCGTTCGCCGAAGGCTTCGTGCCCCGCCACCTGGCGGAAGAATAGCGGCATGTCGTAGGCCTCGTGCCAGATGACGGGGAGTTCCACCCGCGCCGCGTAGTCGCGCAGGGTCTCCCGCCGCATCTCGTGCTCGGCGAACGGGTGGATGTTCGGATTGTACCAGTAGCCCGTAACCGCGAAGCCCAGGTCGCGCAGGCGCTGGATGGTGTAGGTGCCGCACGGCCCGCAGCAGATGTGGAGCAGGATGCGCTTGCCCTCGCCCGGGCGCGCGGGCGCAGGGCGCTCCTCGCGGGCGGGCAAATCCACCACGCGGGCGAGGCGGATGGTGAACGGGTCGCGGCTTACCTCCACCGCCTTGCCCTCTTGGAGCAACTTCAGGGCCTTCTTCTCGGACGTGAAGGAGACCTGCTTCCCTTCGGCGTCCAGGACGATGACCTTGTCCATCAGAACAACCCCGGCTGCTGCGTTACGTCGGCGGGATACGGGATGCCCAGATGCTCGTAGGCGCGTCGGGTGGCCACCCGCCCCCGCGACGTGCGCTCCAGGAAGCCGAGTTGCAGCAGGTACGGCTCGTACACGTCCATGATGGTGTCGGGCTCCTCGCTGATGGACGCCGCGATGGTGTCCAGCCCCACGGGCCCGCCGCCGAACTTCTCTATGACCGTGCGGATCACGCGGCGGTCCACCTCGTCCAGCCCGAGTTCGTCCACGTCCAGCAGGCGGAGCGCCTCGCGGGCCACCTCCAGCGTGATCTCGCCCTGGGCGCGCACGTCGGCGAAATCGCGCACGCGCCGCAGCAGGCGGTTGGCGACGCGGGGGGTCCCGCGCGAGCGGCGGGCGATCTCCCGCGCCCCCTCGGGACTGAGGCGCACGCCCAGGATCGCGGCGGAACGGGTAACGATCTTCTCCATCGCCTCCTGGTCGTAGAAGTCCAGCCGATACACCACGCCGAAGCGTCCGCGCAGGGGCGATGTCATCAGCGCCAGGCGCGTGGTGGCGCCCACGACGGTGAACCGCGGGAGTTTCAGGCGGACGCTGCGGGCCGAGGGGCCTTTGCCGATGATGATGTCCAGGGCGAAGTCCTCCATGGCCGGGTACAGGACCTCCTCCACGGCCTTGCCCAGGCGGTGAATCTCGTCAATGAACAGCACGTCGCCTTTGCTCATGTTGGTGAGGATGGAGGCCAGGTCGCCCGGCCGCTCTATGGCGGGGCCCGACGTGATCTTCAGGTTCGTGCCCATCTCGTTGGCGATGATGTGCGCCAGGGTGGTCTTGCCCAGGCCCGGGGGGCCGTAGAACAGCACATGGTCCAGCGGCTCGCCGCGCGCCTTGGCCGCCTCCAGGAAAATCCGCAGATTCTCCTTCAGCCGCTCCTGGCCGATGTAGTCGGACAGGCGCTTGGGGCGCAGGTCGGCGTCCACCGTGCGGTCCTGCTCCTGCGGCTTGCCCGACGTGATGCGTTCACGCATGCCGTTGCTCCTCGTTGACAGGTGGCTCCATTATAGCAGAAGGTTGCGCGCGGGTGAAATGGTCGCCCGCGAGAGAAAAAGCGAGCAAAAGCGAGTTTTGCCAAGAAAAATCGCGATCGGAGAAGGCCAATCCCATCCTGATTTTGCGAACGGCGTTTGTACCAACTCCACTCCATTGACCCAGCGCCCGAAAGATGTTATAAGTAGGCACACCTCGCGGCGGAAAGGAGTGTGGTTATGACCCATGCAAAGGTAAATGTGCAAGAGATTCGCGACCGGCTTCAGCGCGAGCGCGAGGAGACCCTGACCAACATTGCGCGCCTCCGCGAGGGGATGACCTATGACCTGGAGACATCCCCCGAAGAGGGCGATCCCGATATTTGGGAGCGCGAGAAGATCGCGTCTCTGATCCGCAGCCTGGAGAACAAGTTGTCGGAGATAGACCGCGCGCTGCGGATGACGGAGCGGGGCGACTACGGCCTGTGCGAACGGTGCGGGCAGCCCATTGACCCTGCCCGCCTGAAGGTCATGCCCACCGCCACCTTGTGCCTGAAGTGCAAGCAGGAACTGGAGCGGCTGGCCGCATCGCGCGCGTCCACCGAGTAGGCCATGGCGCGGCGCTCGCCCCAGAAACGAGGCTTCTTGCCTCGTTTCTTCGTATGGCGAACAGGAGGTCCTCATGCGCATCGTTGGGATTGTGGGAAGCCCCCGGCGGCGGATGAACACCGACACGCTGGTGCGCGAGGCGCTGGCCGGCGCGGCGGCGCTGGGGGCCGACACCGAAATCCTCCACCTGAATCTGCTGGACATCCGCCCCTGCCAGGCCTGCCCCAAGCATCCCGCGCCCAATCACTGCTTCTTCTTTGACGACATGCAGCGCATCTACGAGGCGCTGGAGAACGCCGACGGCATCATCCTCGGCTCGCCCATCTACTACGGCACGGTGAGCGCGCAGGTGAAGCGCATGATAGACCGGGCCAACTGCCTGACGTGGATTGAGCATGACGCCGACGGCAACGCGGTCTTCACGCCGCGCCTGGAGAAGGTGAAGAAGGGCGGCGTCATCCTGGTCAGCGACACCACCGAAGACCCCGCGGCGGCCCTGCTCCCCATCCGCCTGTTTTTCCACGACGCCCGCATAGAGTCGGTGGGCGAGTTGTTCATCCCGCACGCCGACGCGGGGAAGGGCGCGCGCAACGACGCGGTGTGGCTGGATCGGGCGCGGGGACTGGGCGAGGCCGTCGTCCGGGCCATCGGGCGGGCCGGCTCCGCCGCGCCGTCGTCGGCCCCCGGCCGCCACGGCGGTGGCGCGCACAAGACCCCTTGACGACCCGGGAGGGCGGGGTATAATACAGGCGTAAGGGCTGCAAGATTGTGCGAGAGGCGTCCATTCTCCCGCATAGCGGCGCGGCGGCTTTACGGGAACGCATTGTGTCAGCAGAAAGCGGCCGGGACAGCATTCGGGTGGAGCAGAAGATGGAGACCAAGATACGACAGACCCGCGCAGATTTGATAAAGGCCATCGCGGATATTGCTGCAACTATGCCGTTGGCGCGAACCGTGCAACTCTATCAGTTCGCGCTCTTTCTCAAGACGCATCCGCTGCCTACCGAAGAGACCTTTGAAGAAGTCGCGGCGGATGAAGCCGCCTGGGACACGCAATTTTCGGCAACCGACGATGATGCGCTGGCGGCTCTGGTGGCGGCCGTTGAAGGCGAAATCAACGAAGGCAAGATACTGCCGATGTTTGATGAACACGGCGAGTTCCTTGAGCGTCCATGAAATCGCAGACCACTCAGTCATTTTGGCAACATTACTGGGCTTTGCCACCAGAAATCCGCCAGCGAGCGCGGCAAGTCTACAAGTTGTGGCGAGATAATCCAGCACACCCGAGTCTTTTCTTCAAGCGAGTGAAGGAAAGCCAACCTATCTACTCGGTGCGTATCGGCTTGGGATACAGGGCGCTTGGATTGCTGAGAGGCGATACCGTAACGTGGTTTTGGATTGGTACGCATGACGAATATGATCGGCTCGTCAAGTAAAAACCAGCAAATCCCTTGCTATGCCGCCCAACCTGCGCATCCAGCCGACGCCTCGCTGCACTCGCTTCGCGGCGGGTGAAGCGCGCGCCGTCGGGCGGCTTGACCGCCACAGGAGAACGCAAACGATGAAACGCGCTTTGCTTGTGTTCTTGCTGCTCAATCTATTTTTGTCCGCCTGCACGCCTGTGGCGCCGACGCCGGTTACCTCTTCACCACCGGCCTGGTTGCCTACGCGGTGATGTCCATGCCGCCCGAAAGCCGCCCGGCAGAATATCGCAATTGCCCCAGCCCGGCGGCCTGCCACAGGAGCAGAGTCATTAGCGTGCAGCGCCTATCTTCTCGCCCGACATCTCGCTTATGCGACACGAGGCTGCTCATGTAGCGGTTGTTTCCAGAGGTAGCAGAATGAAACGACGAATCGCCCAGTTCATCTTGCTCATTTTGGGCGCGTGTATGGCTGGAACGACCCTTGCTGTGGTTCTCTTCATGATTACAAAGGTTAACGATGCCATGGTAAGTGGTCATTCAATGCAAATGGTCTTTGAGATACTTGCGTTGGCCGGGGTGGCTGTCATCTTCGGTATATTGGCGCTGTTCCTGTGGGGAACAGTAAAAATATTGGGGCGCCGAATCGCCTGGTTATATATCAGTGCATTTGTAGGGCTCCTCGCCTGGGTTATCTATAATGAGATTCGGGATGCCATTGCGGAGGGGCGTTTGATGCAAATGCTCCTGATGTGGACGCTGGTGTTGGTCGTGGGGATTGTTTTTCTCGCTGGATGGGCGCTGGTGTGGTTGGGAATAGATACATTACGTCGGCAGATCCGCAAATGGCAGTATCGCCTTCCAGCGGGCGTAACGATGGAAATGGTTCTGCGCGAATCGCCGTATGAGCTGGT
>DAOTVT010000122.1:0-1638 GCA_034436295.1 Anaerolineae bacterium
CTATGGTCATCGTGGACGCCGTTCGGCAACTGGGGAGCGGCGTGGCCGATCCGCTGACCGACGTGGAAGTGCTGGCGCGGGCGGTGGAAATCGGCCTGCTGGATGCGCCCCAACTCAAGGGGAACCCGCACGCCTGTGGCAAGGTGCGCACGCGCCCGGTCAACGGCGCGATTGTGGCTGTGGATGAAGAGGGGCGGCCTTTGACGGAGTCGGAGCGAATTGCCAGAATCTTCCAAAGCCTGTAGAATGTAGTCGGAACTTCCGACTACAAGTTTCTCCCCCCGATGGGGCGGGGCGCGGAAAGGAGGTGATGTGAGGAGAAAACCGGCGCGTGCGTTTCGGAGCCTTTCGGATGTTGGTTCGTTTCTTGTGCAGCAAAAGGAGGAAACACATGGCTAGAGCAAGACTCAAGGTAATCGCGTCTGTTGCGCTGTTGGCGATGACCCTGCCGCTCGTTGCAGCCTGTGGAGGAGCAGGCCCCACACCCACGCCGGAGAAGGTCATTGTCAAGGAGACCGTGCCCGTCAAAGAGACCGTGGTCGTGCAGATTACCCCCACGCCGGGGCCCAAGCGGGGCGGCACCCTCGTCGTTGGCCTGATGAGCCCCGTGCTCAGCCTGGACCCGGCGGACTACCGCGACCGCCAGACCGAGACCGTCATCCGCAACATGTTTGACGGCCTGGTAACCCGCACCAAGGACAACCAAGTGGTGCTGGAGATGGCGAAATCGGCCACGCTGATTGACCCAAAGACCTGGGAGTTCAAACTCAAAGAGGGGATGACATTCCACAACGGGGACCCGGTAACCGCCGAGGACGTCAAGTTCACCTTTGACCGCATCATCACCGAGAAGGCGATTGAGTACCCGGAGCCCCACACCGCTGCCCGCAAGGGCCTCATCGCGCCGCTGGAGAGCGTGGAGGTCGTGGATCCGCTCACAGTCCGGTTCCACCTGAAGGCCCCCTGGCCCGTGTTCATGCAGATGCTGTGCCACCAGCAAATCATCCCGAAGAAGTACTTTGAGTCGGTTGGCGGCACCAAGGGGTTCATTGAGAAGCCCGTCGGGGCCGGGCCGTTCAAGTTCGTGGAGGGCAAACTGGACGATCAGATCGTGCTGGAGCGGTACGAGAACTACTATGGTGGCGCCGATGACCTGCCGCCCGTCGGGCCGGCCTTCGCCGACCGGGTGATCTTCAAGATCATCCCCGAGCAGTCGTCCCGTGTGGCGGCCCTCCGGGCGGGCGAGGTGAACATCATCCAAGGTGTGCCGTCCTACGTCGTGCCGCAGTTGCTCAGCGACCCCAGACTGCAGGTCAAGACCTGCGCCGGTACGCGTCCGCACTTCATGGAAGTCAATGTCAAACAGAAGCCCTTTGACGACGTGCGCGTCCGCCAGGCCCTCAACTACGGCATCAACGTGGACCTCATCCTGGCCAAGATCCTGAGCGGCTATGGCGTGCGCCTGCCGGGCATCCTGTCCCCGTTCAATAACTTCGCCGATCCCAACATCAAGCCTTATCCGTTTGACGTGGAGAAGGCCAAAGCACTGCTGAAGGAGGCAGGGTACGAGAAGGGGTTCTCCTTCGTCATTGATGTGAGCGCCGATGCCAAAGAACTGGCCGAGGCTATCGCGGGGGA
>DAOTVT010000123.1:0-63432 GCA_034436295.1 Anaerolineae bacterium
TACTCTCATCACCGGTGGCGTCAAAACTCGGTGAGACGCCACCCTTGGTTCAATGCGGCTTGCGTCTGGCTTTTGGCTATTCGTTCTGTTAAGGTTCACGATTTGACAAGAATTAGAACATCTCCGCTGGCGGAGAGGGGGAGGCCGAAGGCTGGGGGTGAGGTGCGAAGCCCTGCGGGCTATCCCAAGCCCCGAAGGGGGCTTGGCCCGTAGCGCGGGGGTTTAGCCCCGCGCAGCCGAGCGCATGCGCGGCCAACCCTCACCCTAACCCTCTCCCGCTGGGAGAGGGGACGGCGCGGCCCACCCTAGCGCGGCGCAAGTTCGTACACGTGTACCCGATCCTGCAGGATGGGGTTCACGGCCAGGTTCCCGCGAAGCCACCCGCTCACGCTCTCGCCCAGCCACTTTGGCGATTCCTCCACCACGGCCACCTCGCGCAGGCGGCCATCGCGCAGGATGCTCTCCTCCACGGTGGCCCATGTCTGGCCCCGCACGTCGCCCCAGCCCGCGTCGTAACTGCGCTCACCGACAAGAACGTGCGTAACGCCCCACGCCTGCAGAAGCGAGATGCACTCGGGCGAGGGGAAGCGGTCCAACACGTCGCCATAAGCCGTGTACTCGGGCGGGTAGAACGTGCCGTGGCCGTAGGCGATCCTCCGCCCGTGCAGCGACGAGCGGTACAGCGCGTCGCCGTTCCACGCGGCCACCAGCGGGAATCGCATCAGCACGGCGTCGGCGGGCAACGTCGCCAGGTAGTCCTCCAGCGGGCCGGGCGTGGTGTCGCTAAACCCAAATGGCAACGGCACTACCAGAAATTCAAACAGCACGAGCGCGGTCAGCGCGCCCGCCACCGCCAGTCGCCCGATCCGCCCCCTCCGCAGCACCGATGCCAGGCCCACCCCGCCCAGGACGGTGACCCCGAACGTCGTGATGAGGCCGAATCGGTACAGCGTGCGCATGGCGCTGCCGAAGGGCAGGAACAGATAGACCAGCAGAGCCGGCAGAGGAATGGGAATCGCCCCGGGCCGGTGCAGGGAATAGTACGACACGGGGTTGAGGGCCAGCCGCTCGGTGAGGAAGTGCATGGCGCGGGCGAACAGGCGATCCACGCCATCGGGCACGGGCACGTACAGCCGCGCACCGCCCACGTGCAGCGTCGTACCCAGGGCCATCACGAAGGCCACACCCGCGATCAGCGCCAGGCCCGACACGAATCGCCCCGAACGCCGTCGCCACGCCAGCCATGCCAGGACCAGCGGCACAAATCCCACGAACACGAACCCAGGCGCATACCACGGGTACGCGGGGACTTCCGCGCGCCGCTCCAGAAACCAGCGCCCCCACAGCGGGTGGTAGATGTTCGGGTAGAAGAAGTCCTCTAGGCTCGCGGACCACTTCTCCACATCGCCCAGCGACCAGGCCAGGCCGCTCTGGGCGCTGGTCAACGCCGGCAGGGCCGCCGGCAGCACCAGCACCGCCGTAACCGCCGCCATCGCCGCCAGGTGCAGCCACGTCTGCCGCCGCGCGAAGGTCGCCTTCCACGGCCACAGCCGCCACAGCAGGTAGAGCGCCGCCGAAATCCCCACGATGTAGGCATAGTACCACGATGACAGCGCGTTCAGGGCCAGGAAGCACCCCGCCAGGACCGCGTCCCGCGCACGGCGACCCCGTAGCCACCGCTCCAGGAACAGGAACAGCAGCGGCAGCCACTGCGTGGCAATGAGCGGGAGCCAGCCCGCGGCCATGGCGCCGATGCGGTAGGGCGCGTAGGTGAACGCCACGGCGGCAAACACCCCCGCCGCGCGGCTCCGCGTGAGATACAGGACGAGAGCGTAGGTCGCCACGCTGGTGAGGAAAAACGTCAGCAGCACGAACACGTTGTACGCCACCGTGGGGGTGAAGACCAACAGGAGCGGGGCCAACAGCGCCTTGTTGGCGATCATCGTCTCCGAAAGCGTCAGGTTGTAGCCGAACGGATAGAAGATGTTGGGGTTGAACAGCAGCGCCGCCTTGCCCATCATGGCCTGGCGCAGGTACCAGACGTCGTACAACCATCCCAGGTTATCCCAGGGCGGGCCGGGGATCGCTCGGTCTATGACCGTTACGAGTGGGTACGTCATCGCCACGGGCAGGGCGGCGAACAACGCAATCGCAAGGCCGTGCCGCCGAACTGAACGGAGAAAACGATTCAGCCCGCGGCGCATGGGCGTTACTCCGTGGCGGGGTTGGCCGGGGCGGGTGAGGGCGTAGCCCTCCACCCCGCGGGCGCAGGCTTTCTCCCCCGGAACAGGTGGGCGGCCTTCTTGCGAAACAGGAACGCGAGATTCTGAAACCCGTCCCGCCACAGGTTGAGTTTGCTCTCGCCCACCCGCGGGCGGTAGTAGATGGGGACCTCGGCGCACTTGAGTTCTTTGCGCGTGAAGGCCTCTATCTTGAGTTCCTCCGACAGCGCCATGCCGTCGCTGGTCAGGTCCAGCAGGGGCAGGATGTCGCGGCGAAAGACCCACATCCCCGACTGCGAGTCTTTGATGTAGAACCAGAACAGCGCCGCCTGCATCACGCCCAGCAGCCAATTGCCGAACACGCGAAGGGGCGTGCCCGTGCCGCGGCTCTTGTGGCCCGTGCGGTCGCATGTGATGAAGTCCAGATTCTCGTCCAGCAGCACGTCCAGCAGCAGGGGGATGAACCCGCGCGGATAGGTGCCGTCGCCGTCCATGGTAACGATGATGTCGCCGGTGGCGTGTTGGAAGCCGGTCTTGTAGGCCGCGCCGTAGCCCTGCTTCGTCTCCACGACGACGCGGGCGCCCAGCCGCCGCGCCACCTCTGCCGTGCGGTCGGTGGAGTTGTTGTCCACCACGATGACCTCATCCACGCACGCGGGCATATCGCTGAGGATGATCGCCACGCCTGCCTCTTCGTTGTAGCACGGGGTTACGACCGAGATGCGATGCCCTTTGTACATGCGTTACTCCTCGTGCGCAGGTTTGGCGACGCCCTCGTGCAGTCGGCCCGATTCCAGCGGCGAAATGCGGTGGCGCACCTTGGCTGCCTTCAGGGCCAGGTATTCCTTGAACACCTGGGGCAGAACCAACGGGTTGAACAGGATGTTCACCGTCAGGAAGCACTCGTAGGTGCAGAAGCATTTGGTCTCGCGGATGTCGCGGCGCATCTCGTCGGCGCGCTGGCTGAACCAGACCTTGCCGAAGTCGTAGTCGTAGTCGCGCACGTTGGCGATCATGCGGTCGGGGCGCACCTCGCAGGGCAGCACCTGCCCGCGGCTGAACATGGCCCCGCCCAGCGTGCCCGCGTAGCACGGAATCTGATACCGGTTCTCGCGCACCGTCTTGGCGATGATGCGCGGGCGCACGATGCGCTTGGCGTTGAGCACGTCCGAGAACGGCATCTTGTAGTAGCCCGACAGAATCCGCGCCTTGTTGTCGCGCTCCAGCGCCCGATGCAGTTCCTCGTAGCGGGCGATGTCAAAATCCTTGGTCATGGGGTCGGCCGGCTCGCCCCGCGTGAGGAGCGTGAACACCGTGTTGACGCCCAGTTCCTTGCCCAGGTAGTCGTACAGCGGCAGTAGCCGATCCTGGTTCAGCGCCGAGACCGTGATCTGGACGCACACGCTGAAGTTGGGATAGTGCTTCTCCAGCCGCCGCAGTTCCTTGTAGGTGCGCACCGCCTTGTCAAACAGCCCTGGCGTATTGCGGATGCGGTCGTGATCCTCGCCGATGCCGTCTATGGACACGTCAATGTGCAGGTCAATGTTGGGGTTCTGGCGCAGCATCGTCTCGGTCGTCTCCACGATGCGGCCCGTCAGGCTGCCGTTGGTGGGGATGCCCACGTTGGCGGCGTGATTGTTGACCTTGAAGATGTGGACGATTTCGGCCAGGTCCTTGCGGATGAACGGCTCGCCACCGGTAGGCGTGAAGAACAGCATATCGCCCATGGACGCCGAGATCTTCTCAATCTCGTCCACGGTCAGTTCGTCCTTGACCCATTCGGTCCTCTGGCCCAGCAGGCAGTGGCTGCAATGGGCGTTGCAGTTCTCGGTAACGAAGAAGACGAAGTAGAGAGGCATCGCCCCGCGCTTGTAGAACATGCGAGGGGTGTACTTCAGGTAGTTCCAAATGCTCATGTGCGCACCCTTTCCCAGCGGCGGGATGGCTCCTGACCGCCAACGTAATCTAATGTCAACACCGGCGCGGCGCTCAATATCGCACCCCGCGCGCAAAATCCACGATCCCCTTCAGCGCCCCCACGCCCGAAACCCACAAGTTCAGCGGCAGGAACAGCGCGCTCTGGAGAAGAAAGCGCATCCCTCGCGTCCGGCCCAGGAACGCCAGAAACGGCGCGTTGAGTGCCCAGATGGCCGCCAGCGCCAGCACCGCCGCCCCGCCCGCTTGCGCCGGCCACACCAGCGTCAGCGCCAGCGCTGCCAGCATGACGGCCGAGACCGGCACCGACAGTTGAAAGAACCAGGGCACCGATGCGTAGTACTTCCGTCCCGTGCGCCCCAGTTTATTGCGGATGAGCGTTTTGGTCAAACCAGCCGACCGCGCAATATCCGTGAGGATGAGGCTTCCCAACGTGTACCGCTTCAGGTGCATCACCTGAAGCCGCTTGTCCAGCCGCACGCGATAGCCCTCAGTCAACAGACGCATCCCCAGTTCAATGTCCTCGGTAACCGACGGGCCGGTGTAGTGCGGGTCAAACCCGCCCAGCGCCTGGAACACTGCCTTTCGGGCCGCGGCCGCGCTGGTGTAGAACACCCCCACGTATTCGGGCAGGCGGGCATACGTGTAGTGCATCCACAGGTTCTTGAACTGCGAGGGGAACTCGGGGTAGGGCATGGCTTTGTCCAGCAGGCCCACCACCGCGTCCACTGTCGGGTCTTGCAGGTCTTCGGCCACAAGCGACAGGGTATTGGGACGGACGAGCACGTCGGAGTCTATGAAGAAGACGACATCGCCGAGCGCGGCCGCTGCGCCCGTGTTCTTGGCGGCGGCAGCGCCACGGTTGCGCTCGTGGCAGATGACGCGGCAGGGGAATCGGGCCGCGATCTGGGGCGTGGCGTCGGTGGAGCAATCGTCCACGACGATGACCTCGTAGTCGCCGTAGTCCGAGCGGAACACGGCTTCCAGGCACTGCTCCAGCGTGGCCGCGCCGTTGTAGGTTGGGATGATGACCGATATCTTCATGTACACCCCTGCTGGCGAAATGCGCTCATCGCGGAGACCCACGGGGCGCAGAGCGAAACAGGGTTTTCCTCTCCGTCCTCGGCGCTCTCTGCGGTGAGCACGGGTTGGCGTAGCAATACAAGCACCCGTTGGGGCAGCGCTGCCGGTACGAGCCGATGTCCACGCTGAGGGTGCAGCCGCAACCGGCGCGCTGGCCCTTGTCGGGGCGCGGGTCGGCGGGCAGGCCCCGCGGGTGCAGCGCGGTCAGCAGCGCCGCGTCTATGCAGTGGGATTGCGCCGCGCCCGCCTCCAGCAGGAACGGGTCGCAGCACGCCCGAAGCGACAGGCCGTACCGCCCGGCCAGGGCCAGCAGATGCCGCCCGATGTCCACCTTCTCCTCGCGCGGCGGGTCGTGCCACGGCCAGTCGCGCCGCCGCACCTTGTCGTACATCTGGGCGAATGACGAGATCACTCGCGTGATGCCGCGCTCGGCCACGGCGCGGAAAATCGGCTCGGCGAAGGGCAGGTTGCTCCGCACCGCGCCCGCCTCGGTCCAGTGCACGATGGGGTCAAACCGCACGGCCACCCGCCGCGCATCGCCCACGAAGGCCACGAGCGCATCCAGTTGCTCCACGGCCTCGGGCCAGGGAGGAACCGAAGGTTCCAGCGCCGAGCCGCCCAACCCCGTGATGGTGAACAGCGCGTAGCACTGGTCGTAGCGCGCCAGGGCATCGCGCAGGCCGCCGCGATTGGCCAGAAGCGGGCCGAAGTCCTTGGACCACAGGACGATGGTGTGGACATCTTCCGGCCGCAGCGACACATGCCGCGAGCCGCGCCCGTAGGGCAAAGGCACGTCCACCTCGCCCGCCCGAATCGCATCGGCAAGCCACTCGGGATAACAGCGGGGCAAATCGGTGCGGCGCGACGCGGAAATGACCACGCGCATGGGCTAGGCTCCCTCCCAGCGCGTCGCCGCGCCGCCCGTCAGCGACCGCATCATCTCGCCGTCGGGCCTGGCGTGGAAGTGCGCCAGATGGCTCGCGCAGCGGCAGTCGGACGCGCCGAACCCGTGGGCAGGGATGTGCGCGCCGGGCCACAGCACGAGCCGCCGCGCCCATTCGCATTCCCATTCGCGGGGCAGCGGCGCGGCCCACGCCCCCGCCCATTCCGCCGCCGCGCGCAGGTAGTCCACGTGCCAGCGCATCGCCTTGCGCGGCGCGAGGTGGCGGCGCAGGCGGGCGTCCAGACCGCCCGGCCCGTGCGCCGAGCCGACGTACACGTACCAGCCGGCCGGGAACGCAATCCGGCCCAGCGCGCCCACGTCCAGCGAGCGGGCGACGGGCAGGTGAAGCACGAGCAGGTACACGCCCTTGTCCATGGCTGTATTATACGCTGGGGCGGCACGCGGTCAACCGACCAGGTGTGCCCAACGCGGTTTTGCCACCGAGGACGCCGAGCCCGCGGCGAACCAAGCAACCGCGAATCCGCGCGAATGGACGCGAATTTGCCCCAGCCCGCAGGGCTTCGCACCTCGCCCCCGGCCTTCGGCCGCCCCCTCGCCGCGCGCGGAGAGGGGGAACGAGGGGGTGAGGTCAGCATGCACCGCGCGCCCCTAGCCCGCCCTTCGGGCCAGCATGGCGCGGTCGGCGCTCAGCGCCTCCTCCAGCCGCTCGCCATTCCGCACCACGTAGGTGGGAATCTGGTGCAGCGCCAACTCGGCCAGCACCGCATCGCTGGCGGGGGCCTCGCCGAAGGTGCTGGCGGCCACGTGCACCGCGACGGCCCGCAGCCCACGCCGCCGCAGGTGGTTCAGCACCTGCACCCAGCGCAGGTCGGTTGACGGCGTGATCACCACAACCGACGTCCCGCGCGGCAGACCCATCCCTTCCGCGGCCAGTACCTGCGCCAACGGCACCTGCCCGCGCGCCCGAACCACCGCCAGCGTCTCCATAATCTTGCCCAGTTGGCGGTCGCCGCGGTCCGGCTGGATGAACTCTCGGTGCGCGGATTGGGCAGCCAGGCCCACCGCCCGATTCCGCGACAGGAAATGCTTCGCCAGACATGCGGTTACCGACACCACGTACTCTTCCGTGCTCGGTTCCAGCACGCGCGGGGCCTCCTTCATCAGGACCGCCGGCACCAGCCACTCGTCCGCCGACTCGGCCACCCTGCCCACCTGAACGGCGCTGTGCATGTCGGGGAACAGCCACAGGTCGGCCAGGGGATCCAGTTCAAACTCCTTGACGATGAGCCTGTCGTGCCGCGCGGTGGACTTCCAGTGAATGCGGTTGAACCCGTCGCCGGGTTCGTAGTCGCGCACGCCCGACACGTTCGTGGTGATATGGTGCGTCCTGCGGCGCAGGGCGTCGCCGCCGGGGAGTTCGCCGCCTGGCGGGAGGAAGGCCGGGAGGTCCACCGTGTAGGGGTACACCACCACCGACGCGGTGGCCTCTACGCGGCGCGTGATGCGGAACAGCCCGAAGGCGTCGCCGCTGGTCAGTTCCACCGGCCCCAGCCGGAACCGCCCGCGGCGCTGGCACAACGTGCGCACGGTCCAGCCCCGCTTGCGCCTCGGCCCCAGCGAGGTTACCACGCGGCTGGCGCGGTGCCCGGGCAACTCGGACAGGTCGCGCACCTCCAGCCAGAGTTTGGGAACCAGGCTGGTATTGCGCACGGTGAACTGTTCTTCTACGTAGCGCCCCACCTGCGAGCGGTGCGCGGGGGTATGCCGAACGAACTCCACCGAGCGCGCGCCCACCCTGGCCCAGGCATACGCCACCGCCACCGTCAGCGTAACTACGTAGGCGATCTGGTCGTACAGCGGCTGCACCGTCGTAACCGCCACGACCAGCGCCGCCACAACCACCAGAACGATGCTAATGGTGCGCTTCACTTCAGCCCGCCTTTGTCTCCGAGCGTGTGATCTTCCGCCGCAACCCGCTCAGGAGCACCGTCGCCGCCGCCGGCACGTTCAGTTTCGCCCAGCCCAGCGGCAGTTCCAACTCGCTCTTCTCGCACACGGTGGAGATGTTCGCGCTGTCCACCTGGGGCTTCAGGGCGCGAAGGAGTTTGGCCCGAAGGTCGGCGTCGCCTATGCTCATAATGTCGTCAATCTGGGCGATGAGCCGCCGCGCCTTGTGGATGCGCCGCTCCGTGGCCTCGCCCACGGCGCGCGGGATGAGGCCGGTCTCCATCTTCAGGCGGTTCAGCGCCAGCCCCGCCGCGTAGGTGCTGTCCACGATGGCGTCGCGGTTCATCCACCGCGTCTCGTAGTTCAGCACGTATTTCCACGACGGCTGCACCAGCGCCCTCCGGTGCTCTTCCACCGTGTGGCACAGGAGGCGATAGCCGTGCGCCTCCGGATTCTCAAACACCTCGCTCCCAGGGTCCAGGAATGGCGCCAGGGGCGAGATGAACGGGATCAGGCGGCGCGGCTGGCCCCCGTCCAGGTCGCGCACCAGATGGCGACAGTACTCGGCGGTTCCCATGACGGAGTCGTAGGTCTGCTTAGGAAGCCCGATCATGAAGAAAACATCCAGCCGCTCGCAGCCCGCCTCAAGGGCGTACTCCATGGTCTTCTCCATCGCCGCCGTGGTGTAGGGTCGCCCGAAGGCCTGGCGCACCTCGTCGTCGTGGGATTCCAGCGAGACCTCCAGCGTCCAATGCGGCAGGCTCTGCCCCACCAACTGCATGAACTCGCGCGAGGCCGGTTCAAACAACTCCAGGATGACCTGATTCGGGAAGCCCCTGACGGCCGCGAGGAACGCCTCGGCGTAGTCCATGCCGGGCTGGCGAATGTCGCCCAGCACGAACACCGGCCCCTTGCTGAAGCGGCTGATGCTGCGAAGGTCCTGCGCCAAATCCGAAGGGGAGCGGTAGGCGGGGCGCTGGCGCTGGTGAATCTGCTCAAAGGCCTGCGCCGACCCGCCGCACGTCTTGCAGCCGTAGGTGCAGCCGCGGCACGTGAGCGCCGCCGTGATGGGATAGTCCAGCCAGTGGCGGAATGGGATAGTGCTGGCCAGGTCCCGGTAGCGGGCCACGCTGCGGATGACGTAGGAATAGTCCAGCAGCACGTGGTCCAGCGTGTCGGGCGAGAAGCCGATGGGGTTGGCCCGCACCTGACCGTCGGGGCCGCGCCACGTGAGGTTGTCCACGCCCGCGAAGTCACCGCCGTCGCGCAGGGCCGTCATCAACTGGCGCATGGGTTCCTCGGTGGAATCGCCGCGCACGACGAAATCCACCTCGGGGTACTCTGTCAGCAACTCGCGGTGGAAGTACGAAGCGGAGAACCCGCCGAAGATGACGGGCGTGTTGGGGTGGTGCTTCTTGACCAGGCGCGCCACCTCTATGGCCCCGTGCGCGTGGGGCATCCAGTGCAGGTCTATGCCGAACGCCCGCGGATTCAGCGAGCGGATCATCGCTTCGGGGTCAAACCGTTTTTCCCGCAACATGCGCACCGCCAGGTTCACGATGCGCACCCGAAATCCGTGGCGCTCCAGGTATTCGGCAATGGTGGTGAACCCGATGGGGTACATCTCAAAGACGGGCGTGGACGGAACAAGGTCGCTCACCGGCCCGTACAGAATGGACTCCTTGCGGAAGTCGTACACGCTAGGGGCATGGAGCAGGACGAGATCAAGACGCGACATGGTGGATGCCTACCTCCGTGGGCGCGCCCGCGTTCCGGGGACCGGGACCGAATCCAGAATCTCCTGCACCACAACCCTGGCGTCCACGTTCTTGATGCGCGCCGCCGGCGACACGATCAGGCGATGCGCCAACGCCGGAATGGCCAGGGCCTTCACGTCGTCGGGGATGACGTAGTCGCGGCCCTCCACGGCGGCTTTCGCCTGGGCGGTCTTGTACAGCGCCAGCGAGCCGCGCGGGCTGGCCCCCAGGTAGATGTCCGGATGCTTGCGCGACGTGTTCACGAGCTCTACGATGTACTCCTTGATTTGGTCGTCTATGTGTACCTCTTTGACCGCCTCCTGAGCCTGGAGCAGCGCCTCGGCGCTGACTACCTGCTCCACCGTTTCCACCGGATGGACGCGCTGCTGCGAGTCCAACATGCGAATCTCATCCGCCGGCGACGGATAGCCCAAACTGATGCGCAGCATGAATCGGTCCAACTGCGCCTCGGGCAGAGGGAAGGTGCCCTCGTACTCAATGGGGTTCTGCGTGGCGAGCACCAAGAACGGCTTCTGGAGCGGGTAGGTAACCCCGTCCACGGTAACCTGCTTCTCCTCCATCGCCTCCAGCAACGCCGATTGGGTTTTCGGCGTGGCGCGGTTGATCTCGTCGGTGAGCACAATCTGGGCCATGATGGGCCCGGGGCGGAACTCAAACTCGCGGGTCTTCTGGTTGAACACCGACACGCCCGTTACGTCGCTGGGCAGCATGTCGGGGGTGAACTGAATGCGCTGGAACGTGCACCCCAGCGAGCGGGCGATGGTCTTGGCGAGCATGGTCTTGCCCACGCCCGGCACGTCCTCTATCAGCACGTGGCCCTGGCACAGGAGCGCGATGACGGTCTGCTCCACCTGCTGGCGCTTGCCGATGATGACTTTCTCCACGTTGTCCACAATTCGCTTGGCGACTTCTTGTACGGTTTCCATGACAAAGCCCTTTCTCTGTCGTCGGGGCAGCGCCCCCGCTAGATTATACCGGAAACACGCGGCGGGACAATTCCACTACCCTACATACCCCTGGGGCAGGCCGTGGGTTCATCCGGCACCGCAACCGAACCGCATCGGGCATCACCGGCCTCGCTCCAACTTCGCCGCAAACGATTCCAGCGTGTCGTCGTAGCGCACCCACACGCGGGCCAGGTCAAAGACGGACGGCGAGGTCTGCGCCGCGCCCGAACGCAGCGTAACCGCGCCCAGGTACCCCTCGGCCCGCAGCGCCTCTACCACCTGGCGGTTGTACGTGCCGTAGGGGTACGAGAACAGGCGCGGGCGCTTGCCGGTGTGCCGCTCAATGGCATCGCCCGCCTTCCGAATCTCCTGGAGCAGGTCCTCGTCCGAAAGGCGCGTCAGCATGGGGTGGCTGTAACTGTGCGATTCCACGTCCATCCCGCTGCGGCTCAATTGTTCCACCTGCGCCCATGTCATGTACCCTGGATACCCATCGTCAATGGGTTTGGCATTGACAAAGAACGTCGCCGTGAACCCGTACTTCACCAGCAGCGGGAAGGCGACCACCGCATTGTCGCGGTAGCCATCGTCAAAGGTGATGACGACGGCCCTGGCGGGCAGCGGGTCCGCACCCTCCAGGTAGCGAATCACCGCGTAGAGGCTGACCGACTCGTAGCCCTGCTCCTTGAGATACCGCAACTGCTCTTCAAAACGGGCGGGACACACGGCATAGTCCCGCCGGTCGGAGTTCGCATCGTCCGGCAGGTCCGCGATGTGGTGGTACATGAGGATGGGCACGGGGGCCACACGGCCGCCGGTGGACGCGGCCCGCGCGGTCGGCGTGGCCGTCGGCGGGGGCTGCGGCGTGGACGTGGCCGTGGGCAGCGGCGTCGCCGTCGGCGAGGGCTGCGGCGTGGACGTGGCCGTCGGCACGAACGCCGTCGCCGTCGGCGAGGGCTGCGACGTGGGCGTGGCCGTCGGCGAGGGTTGCGGCGTAGGCGCGGGCGCGCATGCGGCAAGCGCGACCACCGCCAGCGCCATGACCACCGCCACCCCGCCGCGACGCGCCCTGCGGGCAAGCCCCTCCCGTTGCTCCCCTACGCGCACCGACGCGCAAGTTGTTGACATCGCCTCTCCTGTCTGCTATAATGAGTGCAATTCCACAAGGTCCGAGACCGGTTGGGAGGAAACGCCATGACCAAAGCCGACAAGTTCATCTGGGCCATCGCCATCTTGCAGTTCATCCCGACGCTCATGTTCCCGCCGGCGGTGCTGTTCAGCGCCAAGATCACCGTGCTCATCCTGCCCGTCCTGCTTTTCGGCCTGCTGGGCTGGGGGCTGGTTCGCCGCCGACCGTGGGCCCTCACCATGAGCATCTTCGTCCAGGGCTTCAACGTCATCATCCGCGTCCTGATGCTGTTGCCCCGCGTGGTTGTCGCGGGGAAACTGGATGTCGCATGGCTCGTCTCCAGCATTCTGGCCATTATCGTGTCCATCGCCTTCCTGCTCCTGCTGGAGAAGCCCGAGGTGCAGATCGCCATCACGGCGTAGCGCCCTCTTCGCTCGCACGTTGCCAGTCCAAGATCCGCTCCCAGCAGGAGCGGATCTTTTGCAATTCCTCCTCCGTGTCCGGCAGTTCGCCGTAGTGCGACCGGACGTATGCCTCGGTGATCGCCTGCATCTCCGACGCGAGGTCGGGGAACGCCGGCGCCAGCGCCTGGAGGAACTCGTAGGGCGTCTGCCATTCCCTGCGCGGATGCCCCATGCCCGCCGCCCAGCGCAGCAGGTTCGCGTAAATCCAGCGGATGGAGGCCGCCGCCCGGAACCGCTGGCCCAGGCCAAACTCCCCCGCCAGGTTGAGCCACTGCCCCACGCGATCCAGGCCCGCGCGAATCGCGCCCAGGAGCCCAGGCCCTCGGGTCGTCAGGCTCCAATCAACCTCGCGCTCCTCTCGGCGGCCCGACTCGGCGGCTGAGGCCCGCGCCCGCCGCACGGAAAACGCCACGAGCGCCAGGACTCCGAGGATGAACACGCCCACCACGGCATACTTCAGGATGTCCAAGTACGCGGGCGGCGCGACGGGCGTCTGGGGCAGGAACTCGGGCGTGGCCTCGGGCGCAGGCGTCGCGCCGGTGAATTCGGGCGGCGCGTGCGTCCGGAAGAACCGCACCACCCAATCCAGCAGCGGCCCCAGAAGCCAGATCAACACCTGCGCGACCAGCAGCGCCACCTTCCCCAGCACGTTCCACACGGGCGCCAGGAGCCGCATCACGGCGCTGATGTTGCCCACCGTGAGCAACTGGGTCGCGATGACCGCCGCCATCAGCACGGCGGCAATCGCCCCCAGCGTGGACGCCAGCCAGAACGGGGTGGACACCCGCCCGCCGGATTCCGGCTGGAGTTCCAAATCGTACACGCGGCCCACGCCCACGGCCAGCAGGCCGAAGAAGAAGAACACGACCACAAAACCGAGGATCGGAACGCGCCACCCCAGCAGCGAGGCCACGGCCGCATTCCACATCAGGAGCACGATCCCCGCGCGGAAACTGAACCCAATCCGCTCAAAGGTGTGCTCGCGGTTGCCCAGCGTCAGCCCGCGCCACCACAGCAGGACCACCAGCAGGAACAGCACCAAATCCGCCGGAATCGCCTCCGAAATCTGGGCCATACGCCGCGCGAGTTGCGCAAGCCACGCGCCGGCGGTGAGACTCGCCGGGTACAGGTGCACGCGCACGGCCAGCAGCCCCGACAGCAGCCCCAACGCCATCACCAGGGCCGACACCACCCTGGGCGCCACGTTCAGGCGGTTCATCCCCTTGACGAACAGCGCCACGACGGCCAGCGCCGCCAGCACGGCCAGCGCCAGGGGCGCCGCCGGGTGCTGGGGCGCGAACGGGCGGATGAAGAAAAGAAGCCACGGCGACAGCCACGCCATCTCCATCGCGATGAGCGCGAAATCCAAGAGCGCGCGTTTCCAGTCCCAGCGAGTCGCGCTCACGCCTGCGCCTCCACTTCTTGCACCTGCCACATCCCCACATCCGCCAGGGGCCGCCGCGACACGGTGTAGGCCGGGATGCCGCGCAGTTGCTCCCGATCCACCTCGGCGCCCACCGCGACCAGCGCGACCTTGCGCCCCGCCGCCCGCAACTCCAGAAGCGCGGCCAGCAGCGCGTCGGAGACGATGCCCGTGATGACGATGAGCGTCGCGCCCCAGGGCAACTTGGGCGACTCGGTCTCCAGCAACTGCTCCATGCGCGACGTGGAGAAGGCCGTTACCGCCGCTAGCGCCTCCAACATGTGCATCAGGTGATCCGGGCTTCGGCTGGGGAGCACCTTCAGGGGCTGATCCGAGCGGGGCAGGCTCCCGTTGGCCATTAGGCCCACCATGTACTTCTGTTCCACGCCGAACGACGCGACCGACGCCGCCAGGCTGACGATCTGCTCCAGGAGGACGGGATCGCTCCCCTGCAACGGCTCGGGAAGGGTGTTGACGTTCAGGAAGATGATCCACTGGGGGCTGGTGGTCGGCTCGTATACCTTCACCTGTAGCCGCTGCTGGCGCGCGGAGGCCTTCCAGTGGATGTGCTTCTGGCCGTCGTAGGGCTGGTGGTCGCGGACTCCGACGGCGCGGCTGGGGTCGGCGAAGAGCGGCTCCTCGGCCTTCGCGTTGCCGAAGGGGTCCTTCGGGGGCAGGTTCCACGCCTCCAGCGGCAGCACCTGCGGATAGACGATAAGCGTGTCCTCCCGCTCGTCCACGACGGCCGCGCTGAACAGCCCGAACACGTCGCTGGCCTGCATGCGCACCGGCCCCAAGGCGTAGAATCCGCGCTGGGCGCACGAGAGGCGAAACCGCCGCGTTACCCGTTCGCGCCAGCGCAGGGAGTACAGGTTGACCAGGTAGCCGACCGTCTCCTTGTGCGAGGGGGCCAGCCTGTCGCCGATGAGCGGAAGGGCCGTCGGGAGTTCGTCCTCGGCCTTGAGCCACGCCACGGGGAGCAGTTTGCCGTTGGTTACCTGGATGGACAACATGACTTCCTCGCCGACAAAGGCGCGCCGTTCGCTGAGTTGCCGCCGATAGAGGACGCCGCGCAGGGCGTACCGGTTCCACAGCCACGCCACCGCAATGACCGTGAGGAGCACGGTGGACATGATGACCAGCGACTCCTGGCGGAACAGCACTCCCAGCAGGCCGAAGAAAGCCGCCAGCGCGATCCAGGTATCGTTGAACATCTACTGCTCCACCGGCACCGGCACCGACTCCACGACTTCGGCCAGGATATTCTCCGGCCTGCGCCCGCGCAGTCGGGTTTGCGAACTGATGATGATGCGATGCCCCAGGACGAAAGGCGCCAGGTACTTGACGTCATCCGGCAGGACGAACTCGCGCCCGCGAATGGCCGCCAGGGCCTGCGCCATGTGGTACAGCGCCAACGTCCCGCGCGGACTGGCCCCCAGCATCACCGCCGGATGTTCGCGCGTGGCCCGCACGATTCGCACCACGTAGTGGCGCACGGACTCCTCCACGCGCACCCGCCGGACGGCGTCGCGCAGCGCGAGCCAGTCCTCCGGCTGCATCACGGGCTGCAGGCGCTCCAGGGGGTCTTCGCGCTCAAACCGCAGGAGAATCTCGTTCTCCTCCTGCTCCGTGGGATAGCCCAGGGCAATCTTGATGAGGAAGCGGTCCACCTGCGCCTCGGGCAGCGGGAAGGTGCCCTCCAGTTCAATGGGGTTCTGCGTGGCGAGCACCAGGAACGGGCGCGGCAGCGGGTACGTAACGCCGTCCACGGTGATCTGCCGCTCCTGCATCGCCTCCAGCAGGGCCGATTGGGTGCGCGGCGTGGCGCGGTTGATCTCGTCCGCCAGGAGGATTTGGGACATGACCGGCCCAGGGCGGAACTCAAATTCCTGCTTCTTCTGGTTGAAGAAGGAGATGCCGGTAACGTCGCTGGGCAGCAAGTCGGGCGTGAATTGCAGGCGGCTGAAGGTGCAGCCAGCGGATCGGGCCACCGCCTTCGCCAGGGTCGTCTTGCCGATGCCGGGCACGTCCTCAATCAGCACGTGCCCTTCGCACAGCATGGCGGCCAGGAGCAACTCCACCGTCGCCCTCTTGCCGACGATGACCCTGTCCACGTTGTCCAGCACGCGGGCCATAGCTTCGTGAATCATGTCCACCTCCTCTACAGTCTGTCCTGCTCATTCAGTATACCACCGCCCGAGATGGGCGCAAGAATCCCGTGCGGGCCTCAATACAAAAGCGGAGCGCCCCACAACGTGCAGAGCGCTCCGCAAAAAGCCGCCTCGCGTCCGGTGTGCTGGCGTTACGGGCTGCTGGCGACGACCATGGCGATGGCGTGTTCTTTGGTGTGCGTCAGGCTGATGGCCCACTGGTGCAGGCCCAGTTCCTCGGCGCGCTTGCGGGCGCGTCCCAGCAGGCGCACGATGGGCTTGCCGCGGTAGTCGGCGAGAATCTCCATCTCCGTCCAGTCTATCCCCACGAGGCCGGTGCCCAGCGCCTTGGAGATGGCTTCCTTGCCCGCAAAGCGCACGGCCAACTCGGGAATGCGCCCGTCGCACAGGGCGATCTCGTTCGGCGTATAGACGCGGCGCAGGAATCGCTCGCCCCACCGCTCCACGGCGCGCGCGATCCTGGGCACTTCAATCAAGTCCACGCCCACAGACAGGGCAGGCCCTGGCATCACGGGGAAGGGATACGCTCTCATCGGTTCCGAATCAGGCCGCCGTTGTGGCCGCGCCCCACGCCGCGGTAGATGAACCCCAACTCGCGCATGCGCGGCGGGTCGTAGATGTTGCGCCCGTCCATCAGCACAGGCTGCCGCATGAGGCTCTTGATGCGCTGCATGTCCAGTTGCTTGAACTCATTCCACTCGGTAACCAGAATGAGCGCGTCGGCATCCTTGGCGACTTCATACGGGTCGTTGCAATAGGTTACGGGCACGTCCTGCATGGCGCGGCGCGCGGTCTCCATGGCCACGGGGTCGTAGGCTTTCACCTGCGCGCCCTCGGCCACCAGGAGCCGCGCCAGCGTGATGGACGGCGCGTCGCGCATGTCGTCGGTGTTGGGCTTGAAGGCCAGCCCAAGCAGCCCCACCACCTTGCCGCGGTAGGAGCCGAGGATGTCGCGCAGGTGGTTGATGATGCGCTTGCGCTGGTCGTAGTTGATCTCCATCACGGCGCGCAGGAGTTGCGGGCGCGTGCCGTGGGTGGTCGCCATGTGGATGAGCGCCTTCACATCCTTGGGGAAGCAGGAACCGCCCCAGCCGATGCCAGCGCCTAGGAAATGCGGGCCGATGCGCTTGTCGGTGCCCATCCCGCGCGCCACTTCTTTCACGTCGGCGCCCAGCGACTCGCAAATCGCGGCGATCTCGTTGATGAACGAAATCTTGGTCGCCAGGAAGCAGTTGGATGCGTACTTGATCATCTCGGCGGTGCGCAGGTCGGTGATGATGGTCTCGGCCTGGAGCGGGTAGTACAGTTCGGCCACGCGCTCCGCGGCCTCGCGGCTCAACGAACCCAGCACGATGCGGTCGGGGTTCATGAAGTCGTACACGCCCGAACCCTCGCGCAGGAACTCGGGGTTGGAGACCACCCAGAACGGGATGGACGGGTCGGGCATGTTCTCGCGCACGATGTCGGCCACCCAGTCGCCCGTGCCGATGGGGACGGTGCTCTTGTTCACGATGATGAGCGGGTGATCCAGGCGCTTGGCGATCTCCACCGCCGCGTCGTGCACATGTTGCAGGTCGGCCTCGCCCTCCAGCCCCGACGGCGTCCCCACGGAGATGAAGACAAACTCCGCGTCCTTGACGCCCTCATCATACGAGGTCGTGAAGAACAGTCGGCCCGCCTCCTTGTTGCGGTGCACGATCTCTTCCAGCCCAGGCTCGTAGATGGGCAGGATGCCTTTCCGCAGGTTGGCGGCCTTCTTCTCGTCTCGGTTGACGCACACCACTTGGTTGCCCAGGTCGGCCAGGCAGGCTCCTGTAACCAGCCCCACGTATCCCACGCCGATCATGCAGATTCTCTTCATGCCCATGCTCCTTTGCAATGATGCGCGAACCCGCAGGCGGGCGTGTTCCGAACACCCGCCTGCGACTCGCGATTATACGCCGTAGCCGCGACCGACGCCGCGGTAGAGAAAGCCCAGTTGGCGCATGGTCTCGGGATCGTAGATGTTGCGCCCGTCCACGATAATCGGGCGGCGCATGGCTTCCTTGATCCACTTCAAGTCCAGATGCTTGAACTCGTTCCACTCGGTGCAGATGACCAACGCATCGGCCCCCTGGGCGGCCTCGTAGGCATTCTCGCAGAACGTAACGCCGTCCAGCATGGCCTTGGCGTTGCGCATGGCCACGGGGTCGTAGGCGCGGATGATGGCCCCCTCGTTCTGGAGGAGATGGATGATCTCCACCGCAGGCGCTTCGCGCATGTCGTCGGTGTTGGGCTTGAAGGCAAGGCCGAGCACGCCGATGACCTGCTCGTCCAGCGAGCCGAGGATGTCGCGGAGTTTCTGCACCAGGCGTCGGCGTTGGTCGCGGTTGATTTCCAGGACGGCGCGCAGCAGTTGGGGATGGCAGCCGTGGATAGCGGCCATGTGCGCCAGCGCCTTCACATCCTTGGGGAAGCACGACCCGCCGAAGCCGATGCCCGCATCCAGGAACGAAGGCCCGATGCGCTTGTCGTAGCCCATGCCCGCGGCCACTTCTTTCACGTCGGCGCCCAGGGCCTCGCAGATGGACGCGATTTCGTTGATGAACGAGATGCGGTTGGCCAGGAACGCGTTGGACGCGTACTTGATCATCTCGGCCGTGCGCAGGTCGGTGATGACGATGGGGGCGCGGAGCGACAGGTACAACTGCGCCACCTGCTCGGCGGCTTCGCGGTTCAGCGAACCCAGCACCACGCGGTCGGGGTTCATGAAGTCATAGACGGCCGAACCTTCGCGGAGGAATTCGGGGTTGGACACCACGGCGAAGGGCACGTCGTTCTTCTTGTGCTTGTTCACGATGTCGGCCACCCAGTCGCCTGTGCCGATGGGGACGGTGCTCTTGTTCACAATCACGATGGGGTGATCCATCACTTCGGCGATGGCCTCGGCGGCCTGCCGCACGTAACGCAGGTCGGCCTCGCCCTCCGCGCCCGACGGCGTGCCCACGGCGATGAAGACGAATTCGGCGTCGCGGACGCCTTCGGCGTAGGAGGTGGTGAACCGCAGGCGGCCCGACTGCGCGTTGCGGCGGACGATCTCCTCCAGCCCAGGCTCGTAGATGGGCAGCACGCCCTGGCGCAGGTTTTCCACCTTGCGCTCGTCAATATCCACGATGGTAACCAGGTTCCCAAGGTCTGCAAAGCAGGTGCCGGTGGTCAACCCCACATAGCCGGCGCCGATGACGCAAATCTTCTTCAACGAAACTCCACCTTCCCCGCGAGATTTCTTTGCGAGCGGGCCACCCGAGACCCGTCGCACATTATAATGCGACCTGTCGGAGACCCCAAACGCGCGGCATCGCGAATCCCCATCCGCACAATCCGCGCTATCCGATCCGTGGATTCCGAGACCCCAAGGGTCTCCACGACCCTTGGGGTCTACCTCCATTCGCGCCTATTCGCGTGATTCGCGGTTGCACTCCTCCGAGACCGCTTCGCCGCCCCGCACCGGCGACGAGCCGCGCACTTGCGAACCGCGTCATCGGCCCCGCCGCTGGCGGACGACTTCGTACAGGGCCACCGAACCCGCTACCGCCGCGTTCAGCGAGCCTACCCTGCCCCGCATGGGCAGGCGGATGAGAAAGTCGCACCGGTCGCGGAGCAGGCGGCTGATGCCGCTCCCCTCGCTGCCGACCACCAGCGCCAGCGGGCGGTCCAGGTCGGCCTCGGCGTACACGAGCGCCCCTGGTGCGGCTTCCAGACCCACCGCCCACAGGTTCGCCCGCTTCATCTCCTCCAGCGTCTGCGCCAGGTTGCTCACGATGTCCACGTTCAAGTGCTCGGTTGCGCCGGCCGATGCGTTCACAACGGCGGGCGTAACCTCCACCGCGCGGCGCTTGGGGATGACAACGCCGTGGACGCCCACGGCCTCGGCGGTCCGCAGCAGGCTGCCCAGGTTCTGGGGATCCTGCAGGCAATCCAGGACAAGGAACAGCGGCATCTCCTGGCGTTGCAGGCACGCGCGGAGCGCCTCCTGCCAGGGCACGTAGGGATACGCGCCGACCTCCAGCGCCACGCCCTGATGGTGGCCCGCGTCCTTGCCCACCAGTTTGTCCAGCGCGGCGCGGTCCACGGCCACATGGGGCACGTTGCGGGCGCGCGCTTCCGCGAGGATGTCGCCCACCGCGCCCCCGGCGGCCACACTCTGCGCCAGGAGCAGGCGGTAGAACCGCCGCCGGTTCGCCCGCAGGCTTTCCAGCACGGCGTTCCGTCCGTACAGCACCTCAAACCCGGGCATGGAAGTCCTCTCTCGCCCTGATGGGTCGCCTACGCAGTTCCCAATGCCTCACACCGCGGAGCACGCCGAGCGCAGAGAACCCCCCGCCTCTGCGTTCTCCGTGCCTTTGTGTGAGAAAAATATCCCACACAGAGGCACAAAGGCACAGAGGGCTTTCTCCGTGCCCTTACCCCTTCTGTGTCTCGCTCCTCTCGGCGGTGAGAACGGCCCGCCCTTCGGCCAGGGCTATTCCTCATCGCCCGCTTCGGGCGGGCGAATGCGCCAGGTTGTGCCGTCGGGCCGGTCCTCCAGGGCCACGCCGAGAGCGCCCAGGCGGTCGCGGATGCGATCGGCCAGCGCCCACTGTTTGGCCTGGCGCAGTTCGGCGCGGGTCTCCACCAGCAGCCGAAGCAGGTCGTCGGTCAGGCCGGCGGTCTGCGCCTGATACGTTTCGGGCGTGATGAGCCCCAGCACGTCCCCCACGAGTCGGCCGTAGAGCGCATCCACCTGCTGCCACGACTCGCGGCTGACAGGCGCGCCCTCGTGCACCATCTTGTTGACCTCGCGGTTCAGGTCAAACAGGACGGCCAGCGCGTTGGCCGTGTTGAAGTCATCGTCCATCGCCTCGCGGAAGCGGGCCTCCGTGTCCGCGACAAGGCTGGCGACGGTCTCCGACATCGGCCCCGGCTTGGCCTCGTCCATCTGGGCGCGGACGCGGCGCATGGTCCCGTAGAGCCGCTCCACGCCCCGCGCTGCCGCGGCGAGCGCCTCGTCGGTTACGTCCAGCGGGCTTCGGTAGTGGCTGCCCAGGATGAAGAAGCGGATGGTCATCGGCGCGTACTGCTGGAACGCCTGCTCCAGCGTGATGAAGTTGCCCAGCGACTTGTGCATCTCCTCGCCGCGAATCATGAGCATCCCGTTGTGCAGCCAGTACTTGGCAAACGGCTTGCCGGTGGCCGCCTCGCTCTGGGCGATTTCGCACTCGTGATGGGGGAACTTGTTCTCCATCCCGCCGCCGTGGATGTCAAAGGGCTGCCCCAGGTACTTCGTGGACATGGCCGAGCACTCAATGTGCCAGCCGGGGAATCCCATGCCCCACGGGCTGGGCCACTGCATGATGTGCTCCGGCTCGGCGCGTTTCCACAAGGCGAAGTCGGCCGGGTCGCGCTTCTCCGGCAGCACTTCCACCCGCGCGCCCTCTATCAGTTCGTCCACCTTGCGGCCGGACAACTTGCCGTACTCCGGCCACTTGCGGACGGAGAAATACACCGACCCGTTGACCTCGTAGGCGTAGCCCTTCTCTATCAGCGTCTTGACGAGTTCAATCTGCTCTGGGATGTGGCAAGTGGCGTGGGGCGTGATGTCGGGGCGAGTTACGTTCAGGGTATCCATGTCGCGGAAGAAGCGCCGCTCGTAGTATTCCACCAGCACCCAGGGGTTGAGTTTCTCGCGCTTGGCCCCCTTGAGGATGCGATCCTCGCCCGTGTCCAGCAGGTGGCCCACGTCGGTGATGTTCTGCACGTGGAGCACCTTGTAGCCCAGGTACCGCAGGTAGCGAACGACGGTGTCAAAGTTGACGTAGGTCTTGCCGTGGCCCAGATGGGCGTCGTTGTGCACCGTCGGGCCGCAGACGTAGATTCCCACCCGTCCCTCGTGGATGGGTTCAAACAGTTCCAGTTGTCGCGAAAGTGAATTGAAAACTCGGAGCGCCATGGTTTACCTCCACACCCAATAGTGTTTACAGAAGTCGCAGCGGATTGGGAAGGGCCTCGTCAGCGCCTTCCCCATGTACAGATGCACTTCCACGCGCTCCGTCGCAGTAGGCCGTATCGGAACATCGGTTGTCTCCCCGCGAATGACGTGCCTGCCAGTGGTATGCTTCACATACACCGGATGACGAACGGGGCGCCTTCAGGCCCCATCTGCTCGCTACCCCCCAAGCAGCCAATCGGACAAACGCTTCTTGATGCGCGCCAACCTCTCCGGAGAAATCTGCCCGATGGCACCCAGAAGTACCTCGCCGAATACTGTCGCCAGTCGCCCAATGCGAATGACACTGGCCACCTTCAAGCCGCTCTCCGCGAAGTCCTCGTCACCTTCTTGCACAATTTCGTCAAACCCCTCAAGGCAGCGATGCGTCTGCGACGAAATCATGCAGACCAACCAATCATCATACTCGCCAGGCAACTTGCCCAGAAGCAACGCGGGACGCAATTTGCCTTCTTCCAGGTCAGCCTGGGGAAGACGAAACAGAACGATCTGACCCGCCCGCTTCATCTGAAGACCACCTTCAAGTCAGACATGCCGTACTGAGGCTCTTCGTCCTCCATGCCACGCATGGCAAAAGTAAGCGCGAGAGAAGACCATTCTCGTCGGTCATGCTGCTCGGCCTTCATCAGCAAGTACTGGATGAAATCCAGCAACTCTTCCTGAAAAACCTGAGGGAGTTTTTGCACATACTGGTAGATTTTTTCTTCCAGTGCCATTCCGCAACTCCTTCCCCTAACCCTGTACCTGCTCCTGCCTCGCCTGCAGAAAAGCCCGCGCTGGCTGGAATGGGACCCGAGTCTCAGCCGTCCCGCGTCAATCCCCGCAGAGCATCCCCTACCGTGCGCCCTCAATCTGGGCGAAGATCATGCGCCCTGCGGCCGTTTGCAGCACCTTCGTAACGACGACCGTGATGGTCTGGCCGATGTGGCGGCGGCCGTTCTCCACCACCACCATGGTGCCGTCGTCCAGGTAGCCCACGCCCTGGCCCAGTTCCTTCCCCTCCTGGATGATGCTCACGCTCAGGTTCTCCCCAGGCAGCACCACCGCCCGCACGGCGTTGGCCAGTTCGTTGATGTTGAGCACCGTTACGCCCTGGAGTTCGGCCACGCGGTTCAGGTTGTAGTCGTTCGTGATGATGGGACTGCGCAGCCGCTTGGCCAGCATCACCAGTTTGTCGTCCACGTCGCGCACGTCCTCAACGTCCAGGTCAGCCACCCGAATGGGGACGACGGACTCCTTCTGCAGGCGGTTGAGCATGTCCAGCCCGCGCCGCCCGCGTGCGCGCCGCAGGGGGTCGGGCGAATCGGCGATGTGCTGAATCTCGTTGAGCACGAATCGGGGCACGATCATCGTGCCGCTGATGAAGCCCGTGTGGCTGATGTCGGCGATGCGCCCATCAATGATAACGCTCGTGTCCAGCAGGACGATATTGTCCTCGCGGCTGACCTCTCGGCTCAACCGCCCGCTCAGGAGCGCGAAGAAGTCCCTGTGGCGTACCACGCCGATGAAGGTGCCCAGGTAGCCGAGAATCACGGCGAACGCGGCTGGCAGCGCCTTGCCCCACGGCGACGGCAGGAACGATAGCGGCAATGCGAGCAGCGCCGAGGCGATGAGGCCGACGACCAACCCTCCCATGCCCGACAGCACCTGCTGGGCCGAAGCCGTGCGGATGGAATTGCGGATGTTGCGAATGGGGCGCAGCACCAGGTACGGGGTGATGAGCAGCCCCAGGGCGGCCCCCGCAAGCGAGAGCGTGAGCACGTAGCGCACCGATTGTGCATCCGTCCGCCCCCCGAGCAGGACGCCAACCTCCCAGCCCAGCAACCCCATGACGATCATGCCGATGATACGCACGATAAATTCGCCAGTCATAAATCCTCTCCCATAACTCCGTACTGCGGGTTGGTTCTTATCGCTTCGTCAACGCTAGCGAGCGCACCTCCTTGCTACAATTTGCCGTTCTCTCCCCCATGCAAAACACAAAGAGTGCACATCCCGTGCACTCTTCGTGATCCGAACCCGCTATTGACAGCAACGCCTAGACCGATTCTCGGAAGACGATGGACCGATAAGTGCCAGGGATGATAGAGAATCCTTTTGCCGCCCTCGCGGCGGGCGCGAAAAATGAACCCAAATATCAGGACAAGAATATCTAGACAAATAATACCACAACTTGCGCGAAAAGTCAACGCTATCGCGCCAGGGCGATTTCCAGCGGCGGCATGAAACGCATGGAGCGTAGGGCAGGTTCCCATACCTGCCCCCTGCCCCTCGGTTCCAAAGTTTTTGGTCGCGCCAGGAGCACAGGTGCGACGCACTTCCGAAGTGCGTCGCACCTGTGGTTTCCACACCTACCCCGTGCGTCCGGCGGCTATGGGAAGCCGCCCTACGTGCCTGCATCTATTCGCCGTTCGTGTGGATTCGCGTTATTCGTGGATAGCGAGCGTAGGGCAGGTTCCCATACCTGCCCCCCTGCCGCGGCGGCTATGGAGAGCCGCCCTACGAACTTGTGTTGGCGCCAAGGTGCGACGCACTTCCGAAGTGCGTCGCACCTGATACCTGCCCCTGGCCTGCGGCGGCTATGGGAAGCCGCCCTACGTGCCTGCATCTATTCGCCATTCGTGTGGATTCGCGTTATTCGTGGATAGCGAGCGTAGGGCAGGTTCCCATACCTGCCCTCTGCCGCGGCGGCTATGGAAAGCCGCCCTACGAACTTGTGTTGGCGACCAAGGTGCGACGCACTTCGGAAGTGCGTCGCACCTTGAACCTGCCCTCTGCCGCTACCGCGCCAGGGCGATTTCCAGCGCCTCGTCCAGCGTGCGGGTCTCCAGCACCGCCAGCCCCGAAGGGACGTTGCGCGCGCGAGTCCCCGTCTTCGGAATCAGGCAGCGGCGGAATCCCAGGCGTGATGCCTCTATCAGCCGCCGCTCGGTCTGGCTCACCGACCGCAACTCGCCCGACAGGCCCACCTCGCCGATGATGGCCATATCCGCCGCCACCGGCACATCGCGCACGCTGGACGCGATGGCCAGAGCAATGGCCAGGTCTGCGGCCGGCTCGGTGATGCGCATCCCGCCCACCACGTTCACAAAAACGTCCTGGTCGCCCAAACGGATACCGACGCGCTTGGACAGGACGGCCACCAGCAGCAACAGGCGGTTGATGTCCACGCCGTTGGCCGTGCGGCGCGGAAGCCCGAAACTGGTGGTGCTGGCGAGGGCCTGAATCTCCACCAGGAGCGGGCGCGTGCCCTCCATCGTTACCGCGATGGCCGACCCCGACGCCGAAGGCAGCCTCTCGGCCAGGAACGCCTCCGAGGGATTGGCCACCTCCGCCAGCCCCTGCTCCTCCATGCTGAAGACGCCGACCTCGTTTGTGGAGCCGAACCGATTCTTGACCGCGCGCAGCAGACGATACGAATGGAACCGGTCGCCCTCCAGGTACAGCACCGTATCCACGATGTGTTCCAGGACGCGCGGCCCCGCGATGACCCCGCTCTTCGTTACGTGCCCCACCAGGAAGATGGGGACGATCAGCGATTTCGCCACGCGCTGCAGCGCCGCCGCGCATTCCCGCACCTGGCTCACGCTCCCCGCCGAAGACTCCAAATCTTCGGAGTAGATGGCCTGCACCGAATCCACCACCACAAAGCCGGGCTTCATCTGCTCAATCTGTTCTACGATCTGCTGGAGGCTGGTTTCGGAGAGCACGTAGAGGGAATCGCCGTCCACGCCCAGGCGCTGGGCGCGCATCTTGATCTGCTGGGGCGACTCCTCGCCCGATACGTAGAGCACACGCCGCCCCTGCGCGGCCTGGTCGGCGGACATCTGGAGCAGGAGGGTGGACTTGCCGATGCCCGGGTCTCCGCCGATGAGCACCACCGACCCGGGGACGATGCCCCCGCCCAACACCCGCTGCATCTCGCCCATGGACACGGGAATGCGGTCAAAGCCATCGGAGCGGATTTCGCGCATGGGTTGGGGCTTGGCCCGCAACGGTGGAGCGGCGCGGCCCCCGCCCTCGCGGGCGGGTTCCACCACCGTCTCCACCATTGTGTTCCACTCGCCGCAGTCCGGGCACCGCCCCACCCACTTGGGCGACGTGCTCCCGCACTGCTGGCACACGTACACCGTCTTGGCTTTCGGCAAAGCAACCCGCTCCCTGAACGCCTGGCGCAGCCCGTGCCCGACTAGGCCGGGCTGGACGCGGCGATTTCGGTCTCGCGGTCAAGCGCCCGCAGGGTAATCTGGCCGTTCTCTACGTCCACCAGGATGTGGTCGCCCTTCACAAACTGCCCGGCGAGCACGCCCTCGGACAGGGGGTCTTCCACCAATTGCTGGATCACGCGGCGGAGCGGGCGCGCCCCGAATTGCGGTTCGTACCCGCGTTCGGCGAGCAACTCCTTGGCCGCCTGGGTCGCCTCCAGCGACAGCGCGTGCTCCTTCAACCGCTCGCACACCTTGCCCAGTTCCAGTTCCACAATCTGCTGAATCTGGGTTCGGTTCAGCGCGCGGAACACGATGACGGCATCCACGCGGTTCAGGAACTCCGGCCGGAAGGTGCGCCGCAGTTCGTCCAAGACCTTATCGCGCATCCGCTGGTAGGCTTCCTCTTCGGTCTTCGCCGTCTCGCGGCGCGTGGCGAAGCCCAGCGACGCCTCGCGATTCAGCAGTTCGGCCCCGACGTTGGAAGTCATGATGATGATGGTGTTGCGGAAGTCCACCTTGTGGCCCTTCGCGTCCGACAGGTGGCCGTCCTCCATAATCTGCAGGAGCATGTTGAACGCTTCGGGGTGGGCTTTCTCCACCTCGTCAAACAGGACGACGCTGTAGGGGCGGCGGCGTATGGCCTCGGTCAACTGGCCCGCCTCCTCGTAGCCCACGTAGCCCGGAGGCGCGCCCACGAGCCGCGACACGGTGTGCCGCTCCATGAACTCCGACATGTCCAGTTGCAGGAGGGCCTCCTCGCTCCCGAACATGAATTCCGCCAGCGCCTTGGCCAGTTCCGTCTTGCCGACGCCGGTAGGCCCCAGGAAGATGAACGAGCCGATGGGGCGCTTGGGGTCTTTCAGGCCGGCCCTGGCGCGCCGCACGGCCTTGGCGATGGTAGAGATGGCCTCATCCTGGCCCACGATGCGCCGATGGAGCGCCTCCTCCATGTGCAGCAGGCGTTCGGACTCCTCGCCGGCGAGCCGCGCCACGGGGATGCCCGTCCACATGGCCACCATCTCGGCGATGTCGTCGGCGGTAACCACCGGGCGCTTGGGTGGCTTGGGCCAGCCCAGGTCCAGTTCGCCTGTGTCCGTCGGCTGGAGCGCCTCGTCTATGGGGCGGATGGCTTCCGGCGACTTGTACATGCGCACCCGCGAGGCGGCCTCGTCAATGAGGTCAATGGCCTTGTCGGGCAGGTAGCGGTCGGAGATGTAGCGAGCGCCCAGGCGCGCCGCCGCTTCCAGCGCGCCGTCGTCAATGTCCACGTTGTGGTGCTCCTCGTAGCGCGGGCGAATCCCCTTGAGGATGGCGATGGTCTCCTCCACGGTCGGCTCGTCCACGCGCACGGGCTGGAAGCGGCGCTCCAGCGCGGGGTCGCTCTCAATGTGCTTGCGGTACTCGTCGCTGGTGGTCGCGCCGATGCACTGGAGTTCGCCCCGGGCCAGGGCGGGCTTGAGGATGTTGGCCGCGTCCACCTGGCTGCCGGCCGCGCCCGCGCCCACGAGCATGTGCAGTTCGTCAATGAACAGGATGCACTTGGAGCCTTTGATTTCGTCAATGACCTTCTTGAGGCGCTCCTCAAACTGGCCGCGGTACATGGTGCCGGCGACCAGCGACCCCACGTCCAGTTGGATCAGCCGCCGATTCAGCAGCGGGCGCGGCGTCTGGCCGGCGACGATGCGCTGCGCCAGGCCCTCCACGATGGCCGTCTTGCCCACGCCCGGCTCGCCGATGAGCGCGGGGTTGTTCTTGGTGCGCCGCGACAGAATCTGAATGACCCGCTCTATCTCTCGCTCGCGGCCGATGACGGGGTCCAATTTCCCCTCGGCGGCCAGCGCGGTGAGGTCCACGCTCAACTGGTCAATGAGCGGGGTCTCCTTGGCCTTCGGCCTGGGGCCCACGGGGGTGGCCATGGCCGTCTGTTGGGACATCTGGGTGGCCCGCAGCCGCACCCGTTCCAGGTCCAGGCCCATCTTGCGCAGGACGCTGATGGCGACTCCCTGCCCTTCGCGGATGATGCCGAGCAGCAGGTGCTCGGTGCCGGCCTGGGCGCGGCCCATGCGCTGGGCCTCGTCAATGGCCAGTTCAATCACCCGCTGGGTTCGGGGCGTCAGGGTGGGGCTGCCCGGGCCGGTGTAGTCGCCGCGGCCCGCGATGCGCTCCACCAACGCCCGAATCTCGTCCAAATCCACGCCCATCTGCGCCAGGATGAGAGCCGCGGTCGTCTGCTCGCGAATCAACCCCAGAAGGAGATGCTCCGTCCCCAGGTAGTTATGCTTGAGCCGAAGCGCCTCATCATGCGCCAGTGCCAGCGCCCTGCGTGCCTCTTCGGAAAACAACCGTTCAAATTTGGTAGCCATATTGTCGCCTCATCTTTCCAGAACCCTGGTCTGCCCAAAAACATCAGGGCTGTCCCGCCCTATGGCGAAACAGCCCTGAATGTCTCTGCTTCCGCTGCGCCGGTCCGGTTGAACTAGGGCCATCTCAAACGCATAGGGTAGGACTTCCTCTAAACCGAATTATCGTGCACCAGAATCAACCTGATCAGCCGCCGTCGCTGACGGGATCCAGAGAGTACATCGGGTCTGCGTGCGAGCGCCAGAATGCGCCCTAACTGGACTCCTCCCCTTCGGGTTCTACAACATCATCCGTGTCGGCGTCGTCGGCTTCGCTCAGGCAAGCCTCCACCTGCTCGTCGGTAACGGCCTCGGCCGAATCCTCGGCATCCTCGGCCAAGTCGTCTTCCTCTTCCCAATCGTCCTGCAGGCTGGCCGCGTACTCCTCGCGCCAGTCTATGTCCGCGTACTGGGGATCGGCCACGCGCTTCAGGCTAAGCCCCATCCTCCGCTTCTGAGGGTCAATGCGGATGATGCGCAGCGTGTGCGTCTCCCCTTCCTTCACGATCTCCTTCGGATGGGTGATGCGATCATCCGAAAGTTCGGAAATGTGAATCAGCCCCTCTATGGAGTCATCAATGCGGGCGAAAGCGCCGAATGGGGTGAGTTTGGTGATCTCGCCCTCAACCAACTGCCCGACCTTGTAGTGTTGCTCCACCAAATCCCACGGCTCGGGCTCCAGGCGCTTCAGGCTCAACCCGATGCGCTTCTTCGCGCGGTCCACGCTGAGGACGTAAACCTGCACCTCCTGCCCAACCTTGACGACTTCGCTCGGATGAGAGATGCGCCCCCAGGCCAACTCCGAGATGTGAATCAGCCCGTCGGCTCCGCCCAGGTCCACGAAGGCGCCGAAGTCGCAGACGCTGGTAACGGTGCCTTTGCGGACCTCGCCCTCGCGGAGCGAGTCCAGCAACCGCTCCTTCTGCTCCTCGCGCACCTCCCGCATGGCCGCCCGCTCGGACAGGATCAGGCGATTGCGCTTGCGGTCCAGTTCAATGACCTTCAGCGGCAGACTCTTGCCGGTGAGGTCCGCCCACACCTGCTCGCTGTCATCGGCCCTGCGCTGGTGCTCGTTGGCCAACTGGGAAGCCGGTATGAATCCGCGCAGTTTGCCCATGCGCACGATCAGCCCGCCCTTGTTGTATCCGGCAATCTGGCCTTCAAAGACCGCCTGCTCTTTGAAGAGGCGCTCCGCTTCCCGCCAATCCTTTTCCATCTCCGCGCGAGACAGGGAGATCACAATGTGGCCTTCCGTTGTCTGCGGTCGGATGACGACGGCCACGACCTTGTCGCCCACCTGGAGTTGCTTGCGGAATTCGGGGTCCAACGATTCCAAATCCCGCTGGGGCACGATGGCCTCCGACTTGCCGCCGATATCCACCAACATCTCGGTGTCGGAGATGGCGACGATGGTCCCTTCCACGGTCTCGCCGCGGGAAAAGGACTTGAGTCCGAAATGCTCCTGCTCCAGCAGGTCTTGCATGGAAGGTGGGGTAACGGGCGATGTGCTGAGGTTCACCTCCTGATTCTGCGCATGAACATCCGGCTGCTGATTCTCCATCCGAGCTTCCCCTTACGGTTGAGATTTGCTGCTCTTGAGTCTATTATAGCGTAAGTCCTGTGAAAACGCAAACCCTGCGACTAGGGCGGCTATCTGCACTGAGTAGGGCGGCTTTCCATAGCCGCCGGGTGCGGGGAGCAGCGAGTAGGGCGGCTTTCCATAGCCGCCAGCGAGTAGGGCGGCTTTCCATAGCCGCCGGGTGCAGGCGGCAGGTGCGACGCGCTTTCGGAAGTGCGTCGCACCTAGGGCCACGCTCCGTCCCCATTCGCGTGGATTGGCGTTATTCGCGGTTACAGGCACGTAGGGCGGCTTTCCGTAGCCGCCGGATGCAGAGGGGCGGGTATGGAAATCTGCCCTACGCGCGCCGGACCCCACCCGCGAATCACACGAAGGGGTTACGTGCGACGCACCTCGGAGGTGCGTCGCACGTTGAGCGCGGCGTGGGCTGGGGTCATCCACGGATGACTCGTCGGGATAGCCGTCCTACGCGCTGTACGCCATGACTGGACTCGGCCCCCCTTCTGAACCGAATCGGCGGCGGGGCGCGGTTGGCGCAAAGCGCGGCGCGTGGTATAATCCGTGCCTGCGCCATCCCACAACCGCAAAGTGCTTCCGCACAATCCTACCGGAGGGCAGAGATCAGATGAAGCGTTGCCTGCAATGGAGCATCCTGGCGGTGCTCGTGGTCGCCCTGGCGTGGCCATTGGCGGGCTGCGGCGGCCCTGCGCCCACGCCAACCCCCACGAAGACGCCGCGCCCCGCCGCGACGGCTACACCCGAACCGCCCACCCCGACGCCCCCGCCTCCCATCCAGGTCGCGACGCCGACGCCCGAACCGACGCCCGCACTGCCCACGCCGCTGCCCACCGTCGCGGGCAACGTCTGGCCGCTCACCGGCCTGCCCGTTGCGGACCCGGCGCTGCTGGAGCGCCCGCCCATCGCCGTCAAGATATCCAACTCGCCCCAGGTGCGGCCGCAGTCGGGGCTTCAGGCAGCCGACATCGTGTTTGAGCACCTGGCCGAGGGCGGCGTAACCCGCTACACCGCCATCTACCACAGCCAAGAGGTGGAGCGCATTGGCTCGGTGCGGAGCGCACGCCTGATTGACCTGGAAATCCCCGCCATGTTTCAGTGCGGCCTCATCTATTCAGGCGCCAGCCCCGAAGTTACGCGCCTCATCACGGAGTCGGACTTCGCCGACCGCGCGCTGTCGGACTGGTTTGGCGCGCCCGTGTTCTACCGCGTGAAGATTCCGGGCCTCGCCTACGAGCACACGCTGTTCACCGACACCAAGACCATCTGGGACTACGTCAAAACGAAAGGCTGGTTTGGCAAGCGCGACATTCGGGGGATGCGGTTTGACGCCGCCGTGCCCGCGGGAGGCAAGCCCGTCAGTTCGGTCTTCATCCCCTACAGCAAGTACTACTCCGACGTAACGTGGACGTGGGATTCCCAGCGGGGCCAGTACCTGCACTCCATTCTCGGCCAACCGCACAAGGACCGCCTGACGGATCAGCAAATCGGGGCGAACAACGTGGTGATCGTGTACGTCAACCACGTGGAGACGCTCATCGTGGAGGATGAACTCGGCTCCCACTCCATTCAGATTCAGTTGTGGGGCGAGGGGCGCGCGACGGTCCTGCGCGACGGCAAAGCCTGGGATGTTACCTGGAAGCGGCCCAATCGCCCCGACCCGCTCACCCTCATCGGCCCCGACGGACAACTGTTCCCGCTGAAGCCCGGCAACACGTGGTACAACACCGTGCCGCTGGACATGAAGGTAACGATGCAGTAGGGGCGACCTGCGGGTCGCCCCTACAATTACGATCGGTCTGCCAGCGCCGCCACGCCCGGCAGCGTCTTGCCCTCCAGGAACTCCAGCGAGGCGCCGCCGCCCGTGGACACGTGCGACACCTTGTCGGCGACACCCGCCTGCTCCACCGCCGCGGCCGAGTCGCCGCCGCCGATGATGGTAACGGCGCCGGGCAGTTTGGCCAGCGCGCGCGCAATGGCGAAGGTCCCCTCCGCAAAGCGCGGGAACTCAAAGACCCCCATCGGCCCGTTCCACACCACCGTCTTGGCCCCGCGCAGCGCCTTGGAGTAAGCCTTCACGGTCTCCGGGCCGATGTCCAGGATGCGCCACCCCGCAGGCACCTGCCCTACCGGCACGACTTTGGCCTCGGCGTCGGCGGCGAAGGCATTGGCCACCACGGCGTCCGTCGGGAGCAGAATCCGGCCCGCGCCCTGCGCCAGCAACTCCTTGGCGATGGCGACGCTGTCCTCTTCCACCAGCGACTCCGCCACATCGTAGCCCTGCGCCTTCAGGAACGTGTTGGCCATCCCGCCCCCGATGAGGAGCCGATCCACCTTGCCCAGGAGGTTCTTGACAACGCCGATCTTGTCGGAAATCTTCGCGCCGCCGAGGATGGCCACAAAGGGCCGGCTAGGAGCCTCCAGCGCGCGGCTCAGGTAGTCAATCTCCTTCTCCATGAGGAACCCCGCCACGGCCGGCAGGTAAGCCGCCACCCCTGCCGTGGACGCATGGGCGCGGTGCGCCGTGCCGAACGCATCGTTCACGTACAGGTCGGCCAGGGCCGCCAACTTCCGGCTGAACTCGGGATCGTTGGCCTCCTCCTCGGCGTGGAAGCGCAGGTTCTCCAGCATGAGCACCTCGCCCGGCTTGAGCGCCGCCACCGCCGCCTCGGCCTCAGGCCCGACGCACTCGCCCACGAAGGCCACCGGCATTCCCAGCAACTCGCCCAGGCGCTTGGCCACGGGCCGAAGGCTGAATTCGGGCGTCGGCTTCCCCTTGGGCCTGCCCAGGTGCGAGGCGAGGATAACCCGCGCCTTGTGGTCCAGCAGGTAGCGGATGGTGGGCACGGCCGCCACGATGCGGGTATCATCGCGCACCTCTCCGCCTTCCAGCGGCACGTTGAAATCCACGCGCACCAGCACGCGCTTTCCGCTCACAGGCACATCGCGAATGGTCTTCTTGTTCATCGTCCGTTCTCCCTCGGTAATCCGTTTGTGCTACAATTCACGAAGTAGTATACCCTTATTCGCCCTTCTCGCAAAACTCAATGAGCCAGCGAGCCAGTTTCTCCGAGTCGTGCCGCCATGGGCGTTCCCGGTCCACCAGGTCGGCCTTGTACACGCGATACGGCGCATCCGGAGGATATTCCGGGCGCACCCAGGCGACTCCCGGCACGTTGGGCAGGGATTCCGTCAGGTTGTCGTTGGCGAGCACGTTGGGGAAGACGTCGGGCCCCACGTGGCGCTGCAACGCCGCGACGTGATCGGCCAGGGTGTAGCCCTCGGTCTCGCCGCGCTGGGTAGCCACGTTGCACACGTAGATTTTCTTGGCGCGCGACGCCCGCACCGCCCGGACGATATCCGGCACCAGAAGGTTGGGCAGCACGCTGGTGTACAGGCTGCCGGGGCCCGCGACGATCAGGTCGGCCTCCAGGATGGCCCGCAGCGCCCCCGGGTACGCGGGGACATCGCCCGGCTGGAGAAACACCCGCTCAATGGGCCGGCCGCTCTCCGGAATCTGCGACTCGCCTTCCACGACCGCCGGCAGTTCCTCGCCCTCGTCTTTCAGTTCCGCCACCAGGGTAACGTTCTCCAGGGTAGAGGGAAGAATCTGCCCGCGCACCGCCAGGACTTTGCTGGATTCCAGCAGCGCCCGCTCAAAGTTGCCCGTTACGCCCGCCATCGCGACGATGAACAGGTTGCCGAAACTGTGCCCGTTCAGGCCCTCGCCCTCGCTGAACCGATACTGAAACAGTTGCGTGGTGAGCGACTCGGCGTCGGCGAGAGCGGTCAGGCAGTTGCGGAAATCGCCGGGAGGCAGCACCCCCAGTTGTCGGCGCAGCCTGCCGGAACTCCCGCCGTCGTCGGCGACGGTAACGATGGCCGTGATGTTCTGCGTGTGTTCCTTCAGCCCGCGCAGCAGGGTGGACAAGCCGGTGCCGCCGCCGATGGCCACAATCTTGGGGCCGCGCTCCCGCTGCCAGTGCCTGTACACCGCCTCGGCGACGTTTTCGTGCCCGGGACGCAGGAACGCCGCCAGCAGCGAACGGTTGAGTTGGTAGATGGCGACGGCGATGGCCGTAAGCCCCAGCACGCCGAACAGAAGCCCGCGCCACTGCCGCCCGATGAATTGCAGCGTGAGGTAGTAGAACACCGGCGGAAACGTCCACCGCACGTAGATTTCCCGCAGGAGGTAGGCCACGCCCAGGCCCACGATGGTCGTGCCCAGCAGCAGCAACAGGAGCCAGCGCTTCACGTGCATGCCGGGCGCCAGCCATCGCAGGGCCGAACGGATTTGGCTTCGGGGTTTCACGGGCCACTCCTAGCGATGAAAGTCTCCCACACGCCCAGATTATAGGTCGGGCCGCGCCTTTGTCAAAGCGGACGGCGCATCGGGCGCATTCCGGCCATGGGGCGGCTTTCCAGGGCCGCCGGACATGGGGGTTCTACCGCCGAGGATGCCACGCACGCGGCGAACCAAGGAACCGCGAATCCACGCGAATGGACGCGAATTTGCCCCCAGCCCGCAGGGCTTCGCACCTCGCCCCCAGCCTTCGGCTTCCCCCTCTCCGCCAGCGGAGAGGGGGAACGAGGGGGTGAGGTCGGCATGCCCGCAGGGCTTTGCCCATCTAGCCCGATGCTTCAGCGTCGGGCGGGGGGACGCGCGGGGCTGAACCCCCGCGCTGAGGGAGCGAAGCCCCTTCGGGGCTCCGAGTCGCGGCTTCACGCCGTCAGGGCCAGTGCGGCCACGGCCTCTTGCGGCAACTCCAGACGGATGAAGTAATCCGCTGGGTACAGGTAATCCTCGCCGGATTCGTCAATGACCCTCACATAGCCGTCTTTAGCCGCAGACTCATCCTCAAGGAGTTGGTACACCTTGCGCAACTCCAGGTCTTCAGCGCCTTCGTTGCGGATGCAGAGCACGAATTGAGGCTCCGATTGAGTCTTTCTAATCATCGCTAATCCAGAAATTGGGCTACCGCAACACCCTCACCGGCAGCGTCGCGGCGAATGCCTCAATCTCCCCCAGTGGGCGGCGAAGCGGGCCGGGCTGCGACAGTTTCAGCGACGTGGCGGCGGCGGCGAAGCGGCAGGCCTCGTCCGGCTCGCGCGTCAGGCGGCGGGCCAGGTAGGTGGAGATGCACGTGTCGCCGCGCCCTGTGCGCCCGCTGAGGTTCTCGGCGACGAACGGCGACTGGTACACCTTCCCCTCCGCCCACACCGTAACGCCCGAGGCGTGAGTGAGGACGATTTCCTTCGGCCCGTAGGCGGCGACCTGCGGGAGCGCGGCGAGCGGGTCGGTCTCGCCCGTCAGCGCCTCGGCCTCGGCCTGGTCCAACTTCAGCGTGTGGACGAGCGCCAGCCCCTCGCGCCGCTCCGGCCACTCTTCGGTGGGCAGGTCGTTGCCGCGGGGGACGCGCACGAAACCCTGGATGTCCAGCGCGATCTTCGCCTTGCGGGCAAATCGTTTCACCAAATCCAGGGATACAATGCCCGCCATGATGGGTCCGATGAACACGTACCGGCCGTTCCAGCGCGGGAGGTCGTCCAGGTCAAAAAGCCCGGCGTGGCCGATGGGATGGCAGATGCGCCTGTCCATGTCGGCGGTGTTGTAGATGTTCTCAATGCCCGAGGTCTGGGGCGCGGCCTGAGCGTACACGGCGATGCCTTCGGCCTTGAGTTCGTCCAGCAACACGAGGTCCGACGGGTGCAATCGCGTGATGACGCCGGTGCGGATTCCGAGCCGCGCCACCGCGACCGCGCCGTAGTACACCGAGCCGCCCGATGCGACCACGCGCTCCTGCCCGTGAACGAGGACATCTTTGGCGAAGTCGCCGACGAAGAGGATGTCAAATTTGGGTTGCGGCATATGTTACCTCACGGCGCAGATGAGGCTTTCCAGGATGATGCGGCATCGTTCGTAGGGGAGGTGCACGTACACGGCTTGGCCGTTTTCAAACCGCTCCGCGCCGTGCGTCTGCACGCGGATTTCCACGCCCTGCACGTCCACGCGGTAGTCAAACTTGTCGCCCAGGTAGGTGCTCTTGGCGATGGTGCCGGCAACCTCGTTGGGCCGTCTGTCGCCCTCGGCGGCGCGCAGGCGGACGTCGTTGGGGCGGATGAACAGGAGCACGTCCAGCCCCACGTGCACCGATTCCACGGGAGGGACGGCGATGCGTTCGCCCTGAACGTCCAGCACGACGCGCTCGCTCTCCACCGCGACGACCTTCGCGGGGATGAAGTCGGAGAGGCCGATGAAGTCGGCCACGAACTTGGTGGCGGGGTGGTCGTAGATTTCCGCCGGCGTGCCCACCTGTTGCACGCACCCCTTGTTCATCACGGCCACCCGATCCGACAGCGCCAGGGCCTCTTCCTGGTCGTGGGTAACGTACACCGCGGTAATCCCCAGGCGCTTCTGCAGGTCTTTGATCTCAAACCGCATCTCTTCGCGCAGTTTGGCGTCCAGGTTGGAGAGCGGCTCGTCCAGGAGCAGGACTTTGGGCCGGTACACCAGCGCCCGCGCCAGGCCCACCCGCTGCTGTTGCCCGCCCGACAGTTGCCGGGGGTAATGCTTCTCGTACCCCTCCAGCCGCACCAGTTTGAGCGCGTCTTTCACCATGGCCGCGCGCTCGGCCTTGTTCATGCCCCGAATCATGAGGGGGAATTCCACGTTCTCAAACACCGTCATGTGCGGGAACAGCGCGAAGTTCTGGAACACCATGCCCAGTTCCCGCCGATGGGTGGGCACGTCCGTAACGTCCTTGCCGTCAATGAGCACGCGCCCCTCGTCGGGGATGTTCTGCCCGGTGATGCAGCGCAGGGCGGTCGTCTTGCCGCAACCGCTGGGGCCGAGCAGCGTCATCAGTTCGCCCCGGCGGATGCGGAGCGTTACATGGTCATTGGCAACGATGTTGCCGTAGCGTTTGGTTACATCCACCAACTCAATCATCCAGTCGGACATCGGGACCTCCGATGAGGGTATGCTAGAATATTACACGCCCTTGAAGCCGCCCACCAGTTTTTCCGGCTGCACCTGGCGCTGGATCATGAACAGCACGAAGAGCGAGGGGATGATCAGGATCATGGAGAGGGCGCTGGTTACTTCCCAGTAGCCCTCGCCGACGGCCAGGTAGGTGCGCACGGGCAGGGTGATGGTCTTCGGGCCGTAGGTCATCAGGGTCAGCGTGAACTCGTTGTACGAGGTCGTGAAGGTGAAGATGATGGACGACAGAATGCCCGGCATGACCAGCGGGAGCGTGATGTGGAAGAACGTGCGCAGGTTGTTGGCGCCGCACACGCTGGCCGCTTCCAGCACGCGCTCGTCCAGGCCCTCAAACGTGGACGAGAGCACGAGGATGGCGTAGGGCGCGCAGATGGCCACGTGGGCGATGGCAACGCCTATGTGAGTGTCAATCAGGTGCAGGCGATAGAAAATCTGGGCCACGCCCAGGGCATAGGCGATGGGCGGGATCATTCGGGGTAGGAGGATGGTTGACATAATGGCTTCTTTGCCCGGGATTCTCCGCCGGCCCAGCGCCCAGCCCGTCGGGATGGCGATCAGCGTGGAGATGCCCACGGCGATGCCTGCGATGACCAGCGTGTTTCGCAGCACCTCTGGGATGTTGGTTACGGTGATGGCCCAGGTGTACCAGTCCAGCGTCAACTCCGGCGGGAACCACAGTTTGCCGAACCAGTTGCGGCCCACGGATTTCAGCAGGATCATCAGGAAGGGCGTGGTAACCCAGAGGAAGAAGCACAGCAGGAACGTGTAGGCCAGCAGTTTCTTGGCGTTGAGCAGGGCTTTCAGGTATTGGCGCAGGGTTTTCATGATGCCGTCGGTCTCCTTAGCACGCGCATGTAGAAGGTGAGGAACACCAGTTGGAGCAGCGCCATGACAACGGCCATGGCGCTGGCGGCTTCCCAGCGCGCCGGCGTGAACACCTCAATCTGCTTGTAAATCTGCACGGCCAGCGGGCGGTAACTGCCGCCGGTGATGAGCGGGATGCTGAACGCGCCGAAGGCCGCCATGAAGGTCAGCACCGATCCCGCGAGGATGCCCGGCATGATGAGGGGAATCACGATGTGGCGGAGCACCTGCCAGGGACTGGCTCCGGCCACCCGCGCCGCCTCCTCAAACGCAGGGTCAAGCCCCTCCAGCGTGGACAGGGTGGTAACGGCCGTGTACGAGAAATAATGCCACACGTAGAAGATGACCAATCCCGTGAGCGTGTAGTTGATCTTGACGGGCTGATCCACGACGTGCAGGCCCTGCGTTAGCAGGAGGTTGAGCCAGCCGCGGCTGCCGTAGAACAGCAGCAGTCCCAACGCGCCCACCAGTCCGGGGACCGTGATGGGAACCAGGATGGTCAGGCGGAACAGCCGATGCCCCGCGAGTTTCTGGCGCAGGAGCAGCGTCAGCGGCACGGACAGCAGAATGGACAGCACGGTACATGCGATGGCCAGGAAGAACGTCAGCCCAATCACCTGCCGCGCGGAAGCCTGTCCCAGAAAACTCGTGTAGTGCTGAATTGTCCAGCCCGTGGTGAGACCTTCGGGGCGAAAACTGCGGACGACGGTTACCAACATCGGGTAGAAGAACAGGCCGAAGAAACTGGCAAAGCCCGGCAGGAGCATCAGTAGGCTCATCAATCCGTAACGATGCTTCTTGAAGAAAGAAGCCATGATCCCCGGTGCCTCCTTGGTGGATACGGTCGCGACACGCCCGAGAACGGTCTGGGCGTCCACGCGGGACGCCCAGACCGCGCAGGGACTCACCCGCTATTTGGGCAGGAGCACTTCCGCTCCCTTTTCCTTGACCCAGTCGGTGAACTCTTTGTTGTTCAGCCGCACGCGCACCTTCTCAATCTCGCCCCACTTCGGAATCTTGCGCCACACGACATCGGGAATCTTGTCCTCAATGTCGGTGCCGGTGTACTGCCACATCTCCGTGATGAGGCGGATCTGCTGGTCGTCCGACAGCAGGTAGTTGATGACCTTCATGGCCACCGTCTTGTAGGCGTCGGGGATGTTGTCCGGGATGGCCAGGTAGCCGTCGGAGCCGGCGGGCATGCCGTCGCTGAGGGAGCCGGCAGCCAGCGTGGGCGGCATCGTGCCTTGGCTGATGGACCACAGCGAGTAGTCCATGGCGTAGCACGCGATCCAGGTGTCGCCGGCGTTGAAGTCCTCAAACATGTTGGTGGGCTCGGCGGCGATCTTGCAATACTTGAGGAAGTCCTTCAACTTGGCGATGGCATCCTGGTACTCCGGCTTCTTCTCCAATTCGGCCAGCGGGATTGGGCTGCCGTCGGGGTTCGTCAGCGGCACGAAGGCGTTGACGAAGGCGTAGGGCAGGCTGCGGCCCGAACCGGACTTGGAGTCGGGGCGCATCCACCCGATGTGGCCCTTCCATTCCGCGCGCCGCTCGTAGAATTCCTTCCACGACTTGGGCGGGTTCTTCACGTACTCGGTGTTGTAGATGAGGGTGTACTGGCTGCGCCAGTAGAGCGCGCCCGTCCCCTTGATGTCCACGCCCTGCGCCGTCTTCAGGTACTCCTCCGGGCACTTGGCCAGGTTCGGGATCGCGTCCAGCCGGTCGGGGTACAACTTCACCAGCGGGATGTTGCTCTTGATGAGGTTGGCCAGGTCGTCCGGCTTCATGAACAGCAGGTGGATGTCGCCCTTGCCTGCCTCCCAGGCCTTCATGCGCTCGGCAACCTCGCTACCCTTGGACACCACGTAGTTGATCTTGATGCCGAGTTGCTCTTGCACGGCCGGGAGTATGCGCTTCTGCCAATACAACTGGAAGTTGGCGCCGGAGTTGGTGTCCACGACGGTGATTTCGGTGGGCAGCGGTGGCGGCGGCGTCGCGGTTACGGGCACGATGACCGTTTCCTTGACGGGCACCGGAACGGTCTCCTTGACGACCACCGGCGTGGGCGTCGGCCCACAGGCCGGAAGCACGGCCGCAGCGACCAGCAACAGGGTTACAACCGCAAACAGTGTCTTACGCATGGCTCTCCTCCCCTTTCATGCTTTGCTTGCGAATGGTTACGCCAATACGGACTCCGCTAGCGATACGCTATTCTTGTCTCCGGCTTATCACCTCCTTTCGGCGCCCCGTCAGGCTTCCAGCGGCAGGCGAACGGGCTTGCCCGACCTGGCGCTGCGATACATCGCCTCGGCCAGTTCTACCGCCCGATAGCCATCCAGGGCGCTCACTGGCGGGAAACCTTCTCCCATGAGGGCGTCCACAAACAGCCTGTCTTCCTCAACATAGCCCCACTTTTCGGCAGCGGACAGTTGGAAGCAGTCGTAGGTGATGATCTGCTGGCCCAGCCCGGGGCTATAGGTTACCTTCTCCATCTCCTCGGTTACGATGGACGAATGCTCGCCATAGAGTTCTATGCGCTCAAACGGGAAGGCCCAGGAACTGTGCGCGCACGACGAGAACACGGCGTGGTGCCCGCTCTCAAAGGTCAGGATGGCCGAGAAATCGTCCAGTTCCTTGTACACATTGGCCTCGGCGCGGCAGTACACTTCTACCACTTCGCCCATCAGCCAGCGGATCATGTCCAGCAGGTGGATGGTGGATTCGTACAGGAAGCCGCCGGTGAGGGCCGTGTTGCCGACCCAGGGCGGGTTGAGCAACTCGCCGCGATTCATCTTGATGTTCGCGGAGAGCGGCGCGAACCCCTGTGCGATGCGATCCTTGGCGAATTTGTACACGGGAGCAAACCGCCGATTGAAGCCGATCTGATAGATAAGCCCTGTGCGTTCCACGGTCTCCAGAATCTGCCGGGCTTCGCCCAGGTCGGTGGCCATGGGCTTCTCGCTGAAGACGTGGATTCCCCGCTCCAGCGCCGCCAGGACGGGTTCCAGGTGCAGCGCGTTGGGCGTCGTAACGTACACCGCATCGGGCTTCTGCGCGAAGATTTCTTCCAGCGAGGTGCAGGCTTGGCATTGGTACTCCGCGGCGGCCAACTCGGCGCTGGCGGGGACGATGTCGCCGATGGCGACGATCTGTACCCTCTCGTCCTGGCGCAGGTTCTGGGCGTGAACCCGGCCCATGTGGCCTGCTCCGATGATGGCGATCCGAACGGTCATTCTGGCGTCTCCTCCGGGTGATGCGGTGGCGTGTTCACTGAACGCGAAAGCCGGCCCTCGTGAGCAGGGCTACAGTCTTGGCGCGAGCGTCGGCGGCGAGTTCGTGGGCGGGCCTTTTCCAGTACGCCGGCCTGAAGAGTTCTATGGAGCACAGGCCGTCAAAGCCAATTATACGCAGGTTGTTCAGGATATCAAGCAGCGGAATCACGCCTTCCCCGGGCAGCAGGCGGTGGGCGTCGGTCAGCGCGGCGCGAGGTTTGTCCTCCGCGTCGTTGATGTGGAAGATGTAAATCTTGTCCGGCGCGACCTGCAGGATGGAGTCCAGCGTGGAGCCGCCGGCGTAGAAGTGGAACGTGTCCAGCACCAGGCCCACGTTCGGCAGATTGGCCTCGCGGACGATTTCCCAACACTGGGCGAGCGTGGAGACGGAACAATCGGCCTGGCCCAGGAACTCGTAGGCGAGTTTGACGTGGTGCGCCGCGGCGATCTGCGCCAGGTCGCCCAGGACGCGGATGGACTCGCGCTTGATGTCGTCCCACGTGGCGCCGGGGGGCGTGGGGCTTGGCACGACCACGATCTTGTCGCAGCCGATGGCCTCCGCGATTTGGCTGTAGCGGCGGCACTGTTCGCGGATTTCCTGAAACCCGTCGCCCTTGAACGTGATGTGCTCAATGGAGTTGATGCTGACGGGCTGTATCCCGTTGGCCGCGAACAGCGCGCGCAGGTCATCGGGCGTGTGGCTTTGCAGGTAGTGGTTCATCTTGCCGGCCCAGATTTCCAGCGCCTTGAACCCCGCGCTGCTGGCCGCGGCGATGTCTCCTTCCAGCGTTGCTTTCATCGTCGTGGCGCCGTTGAAGCCCAGAAGCATACGAGCCTCCAAAAGGATGTATGGGTTACGCGAAGTGTTGCTGCAAGTACTCGCGCGAATGTCGCAAGTACTCGCCGAGTTGCTCCCGCCAGCCTTCGCCCTTGACCGGCGTGAACGGGTCGGGGCCGGAAGCGGTGCACTCCACGATGATGTCGCCGGTGTAGCCGATGCGCTTGAGCGCGGCGGCCAGCGCGGGGAAGTCCGTGTGCCCCAGCCCCAGGCCCGCGCGGTTGGAATCGGCCACGTGGAACAGGAACAGCCGCCCGTCGGCGTGCTCAACGGCCTGCGCTGGGTTCGGCTCCTCAATGTTCATGTGGTAGGCGTCCAGCAGGATGCCGACGGATGGGTGCGCCACCGCCTGCACGAATTCCACCGCCTGCGCCGCGGTGTTCAGGAGGTGGCTTTCGTAGCGGTTGAGCACCTCCATGGCGATGCGCACGCCCGCTTCGGCGGCATGCGGGGCCAGCGCGGCCACGCCCCCCAGCAGGTAGCCGTACTCTTCGGCCTGCGACGCGACGGCGCGAACGCGGCCCACTGCGCCATGGCACGACACGATGGGGCAGCCGATGTCGTGCGCGAAGTCAATCAGGCGGCGGTAATAGTCCAGGGCGCTTCGGCGGATTGCGGCGTCGGGGTGCGCCAAATCCACGTTCTCGGGCGTCAGCGACAGCACCGCGAGGCCGGTTTGGCGGCAGATGGCGCGGATGGCATCCGGACGATGGGCTTGCAGGTCGCCCATCAGTTCCAGCCCGTCATAGCCGATGCGGGCGACCGTATCGGCGATTCGGTCAAGGGGCATGTCGCCGAATATCCAGGTGCAGACGCCGAATCTCACGGGTGGCCTCCTTGCCAGGGTGGTTGTGCCAGATTCACTTGGGCGCGCTGGTGGACTCGCGCACTACCAGGGTTGGCTCAATCGTAACGTCCTGCACGTCGTCGGCGCCGTTCAGCAGGCGCAAGAGCATCTCCATCGCCATGCAGCCCATGTCGTACTTGCGCTGGCGAATCGTCGTGAGCGGAGGGTCCAGGTACTCCACGATGGGGATGTCGTCGTAGCCCACGACGGAGATGTCGTCGGGAACGCGTAGGCCCATCCGCTTGAGCGCGCGGATGGTCCCGATGGCGGTCATGTCGTTGTAGCAGAAGATGGCGGTGGGGTGCGCTCCCTGGGACAGCAGGCGGGTGGTTGCTTCCATGGCCGCTGCGGGTCTCCCGTCGCCGTCGGCCAGCAGCGCCGGGTCAAGGGCGATGCCGTGGGATTCCAGGGCCATGCGGTACCCGTTCATTCGCGCCTGGCTTGAGTTGACGTTGTTGGGCGACGCGATGTAGGCGATGCGGGTGTGGCCCAGCGACAGGAGGTGCTCGGTGGCGATCTGCCCGCCGCGCAGGTCGTCCGTCCCGATGGAGTACACGTACTTGCCGGTCTGCTGATTGTTGATGAGGACGATGGGCACGCCGAAGTCCTCCAGGAGCGGCAGGTACAGGTCGCCGACGCGCGAGGCGGTTACGATGATGCCGTCCACGCGCTTCTCGCGCAGCGCCTTCACCGCGGCGAGTTCGCGGCGCGGCTCGGCGTTGGAATTGCACAGGATGATGGTGTAGCCGTGATTCTGTCCGGTCTCCTCCAGGCCGCGCACGATTTCAGAGACGAATGGGTCGGCGATGGTGGTAACGACGACGCCGACGGTCTGCGTTCGGCGGGTTACCAGGCTTCTGGCCAGGGCGTGGGGGCTGTAGCCCATCTCCTTGGCCAGTTGCTTGATGCGCTCGCGCGTTTCTTCCTTGACCAGGGGACTCTCGGCCAAGGCTCTGGAGACGGTGGAGTGAGATACGCCGGCGGCTCTGGCAATGTCCTTTATGGAGACACCCATCGCAACCCTCCGAACTCGCGCGTGGCAGGGGCGCACACGTTTGCAGCAATATTATAGCATCTCTGGGCGCGCTTGTCAATCCGCGCCACTTCTTGGCGGGCTAGGGGACGGCGCGTGCCCGCCCGACGCTGAAGCATCGGGCTGAGCGTAGGGGCGACCCGCGGGTCGCCCCTACGCGGTGCGCCTCCCCGCACGGTGATGCCGACCTCACCCCCTCGTTCCCCCTCGCCGCGCGCGGAGAGGGGGATGCCGAAGGCCGGGGGCGAGGTGTGTGGCCCTGCGGGCTGGGGCAAATTCGCGTTCATTCGCGTGCATTCGCGGTTCCTTGTCGCCCGACACCGAAGCGCCGGGCTAAACGCGCAAAGCCCTGTGGGGGCCGGTTTGCTCGTAGGGGCGACCCGTGGGTCGCCCCTACAATTTCTTCCGCCGCGGCAGAGGGAACGCCCCGCGTGCGGACGTGCTTTTCGTGGCTTTCGTGTCCTTCGCGATCCAAATGCCCCTCAGCGCGGGGGTTTAGCCCCGCGCATCCCCCCGCCGACCCCGCTACCCGTATGCCTCAAAGTGGCGGGCGAAATGCTGCTCCAGAGCGCGGTAGTACGGCTCCTCGTGCGCCAGCAACATCGCCACCAGCCGGTCGCGGAAGCGGTATTCGCCCCCCTCCCTGTGCGTCATCACCGAGCCGAACGTAACATGGAGCACCTGGCGGGCGTCGGGCTGGTCCAGCAGGCCTGGCAACTGCCCATCCGCAAGCGCGTCGGGGTCGGGCACGTTGTGCAGCGCAGGCGACATGGCGTAGGTGGCCCGGTCGTGCTCAAAGCGCCCCTTCGCAAACCCCAGAATCTCGCGGAACAGGTCGGGGTCCTTGTGCGCCGCCACTCGCAGGGCTTCCAGATAACTGGTGCCGGCGGTTTTCACGTGCAGAAGCCCCTCCGTGTGGCGGGCCGCGATGCCGTAGATGCTGAACTTGTCCGAGCCGGAATGGATGCTGATCTTGTAGGGGCCGACGCGACGGGCAATGGCCACGTGCGCCGCGAAGGACCGCTCAAACTCCTTGAGGTCGCCGATGTAGTCAATCCCCTTCTGAAAACTCCCGACGAACCGCGGGGCCAGACTCACCCACTCCACGCCCAGGCGCTGAAGTTCCTGCGCGATGAAGAAATGCTCCTCGGGCGTCGTCGGGGCCTCGGTCTCGTCCACCGACATCTCCAGTTCAAAGGGGCGCGGCGACACGCAATCGCGCACGTGCTCGTACAGCGATGCCGTGTGGGCGATGGCCCGCCCGTACTTGACGACCGCGCGCGCCAGCCGCTCGTCGTCAAATTCCACCACGACGCCCGCCTCTATGCGCCAGGACTTGCCCGAGTAGCGCCCCTCCAGCGCGCGCCACGACGTGCGTAGAGCGCCCCACGGCGCCTGCTCCAGCCGTTCCCGCAGCGCGGGGACGTCCGCCACATCGGCCTGATTGTCCACGTGATCGCCCGGGTCCACGGTGAACATCGTGTACCCTGCCGCCGCGCAAGCCTCCACATCCTCGGGCGTCTTCAGATGATCCGCGTCGGACCCGAAAACGCCGTCCCAGCCCGCCTGGAACACGCCCCAGATGGCGTCGTCCATCACCCCTTGCGGCGTGCGCTCGGTGCGGGCCATCTCGCGGATGGACTGCTGCGCGAAGAACGGCACCAGGCCGCTCCGCCGGGCCGCCCGCACGTGCCCGGGCGTCGCCACGCCGATGCGGTCGCCGAACCCGAACGAGCCGCGCAGCCCCACCGGGCGCGGCGACAGGAAAGGCAGATGCCGCTGCAAGACCTTCAGGTTGTCGCGAGAAAGGGGGCCTGTGGTCAGATACAGCGCGTGCCCGCCCCAGTCAATCGGACGGATGTCCCCCGCCATCTCCCGCCCCGGCTCCGTGCGCAGCCAGGCCAGCCGCTTGCCCCCGCCGCCGCGCCACAGGAAGAACAGGCCGTCCGGCGAGGCCGCGATGGACCGCGCGTACACGTCGCCCCCGACGAGAAGGCCCAGCCTTTCCGCCAGGCCGGCGCGGTAGTCGTCCTGCACGTAGCCTGCCGCGGGCGCCTTGAGCAGCCGAATCAGCAGTTCCTCCATGTCCGCCTCCCCGCCCTACAGTCCCCAGGAGCGCATCGCCTTGATGGCCTCGGCGGCGCAGGTGTCCCCATCGGGCATGGGCATCGCCTCCACCGAGATGTAGCCGTCGTACCCCACGTCGCGCAGCGTCGCCATGATGGCCGGAAAGTCCAGGTGGCCCGCCCCCGGATACCAGCGGTTGGAGTCGGCCACGTGGAAGTGGAACAGTCGGGGCGCAGCCGCGCGGATGCTCCTGTGGATGTCGGGCTCCTCAATGTTCATGTGGAACGTATCCAGGAGCAGGCCGAGATTGGGCATCCCGACTTGCTCCAGCAGGGCCAGGCCGTCGGCGGCGGTATTCACAAGCGTGGTCTCGTAGCGGTTGATCGGCTCCACCGCAATCCTCACGCCGGCAGCAAGGGCCGACTCCGCGCACTCGCGCAGGGCCTCGGTCATCCAGGCCCACGCCTGCGCGTGCGCCACGCCCGGCCTCACGATGCCCCGCAGGAGGCCGATGATGATGACCGCGCCGAACCTGGCCGCCACCGGCACGTGGCTCTTCACCCGCTCCACGGCAGCCCGCCGCACCCGGGCATCGGGGTCAGTGAACGACAGGCCCTCCTCGCCCCAAGCCTGGCCCGTGCCGATGGCCGGTACTTCCAGGCCGTACTTGCGGAGCAGGTCGGCGAGGGCCTCCGCGTCCACGGCGCGCGGGTCGCGGATGGCCAGTTCGGCGCCGTCGTAGCCCAGCGATGCGACGCGCGCCAGGTTGGCCTCCAGATTGCCCTTGAACGCGACCGCGTTGAATTGCGCCGCGTGGGTTGAAACGACGATGGCCTTCTTCATAGCCCTCCTCGCGGGTGCGCGCCCTGCGACAAAAGACGAGGCCGGCGATGGCCGGCCTCGCGTTGCCGGGTCGCTAGGCCGGCGGATAGCCCAGCGCGTAGATGCTGCAACCGCCTTCGGCCAGCGGGCCTTTGATGGCGGCTTCAATCTCGTCGCGCCGCCGCTGCGTAATCTGGTCAATCGGCGGCAGCACCCCTGCGGGGAATCGCTCCATGATGTCGTTCACCAACTCCACCATGTAGTCCAGCAGCGCCTCCACGCCGGGCTTGGCCTTGTTCGGATCGGCCAGGCTGGCCTTGCCCACCACGCCGGGCTTGTAGGCCGCCACCTCAATCGGCCCCAGCCCTACCTGCCCGTACCAGGCGATGGGCCTGTGGAGCAGGTTGCCGGCCTTGTCCACGTGCTTGGCCATCTTGTCGCCCAGGAAACTCGTGGGCTGCGTGTCCACCACGGCGCTCATGTCAATCAACTCGGGGAACAGCACCAGCGACCACGAGGTCTCCACTTCGTCCGCATGGATGAAGTTGGTCTCGTAGGGGCCACCCTCGGCCTTCGTCTTGAAGTGGTCAGGGATCGCGTGGTACCAGTTCAGGTTGACGAAGACCCCAGGCACCTGGTACGTCTTGGCGAACTGGTGGATAGCCGTGGGGATGACGTATTCCTGACCGTGGCCGTTGAGCAGAATCTGCTTGCGAAAGCCCATGTTCCACAGCCCGGCCATCACCGCCTTCAGTTGGCCCACGAAGATCTCCTCGGGGACGATGATGGTTCCGGGCATGCCCATGTGATGATACGGGTGCGAGCCGTACCAGATCGGCTGGGCCACGGTGCAGCCCGTCCGAAGGGCGACGGCCTCGGCCATGCGGGTAACCAGGAACGTGTCCTCGCCCAGGCAGGCGTGCGGGCCGTGCGCCTCGGTGGAGCCGACGGGAACGATGATGAGGTCGTTCTTCTTCAGGCGCTCCTCAATCTGCTTCCAGGTCATGTTCTGCAAATAGACTTGCGTGGGCAGATCCATGTGCCCACCCTTGGGGGGCAGTTCCCATTTCTGCTTGCTCATTTCCGGTCTCCTTGCTCTGTGGGTTTTCCAACTACGGTGTAACCACCACTTTGATGCCTTCGCCCGCGCGCAGGGCGGCAATGCCATCCAAGATGCGCGCCAGGGGCAGGGTGTGCGTCGTCAGGGCCGAGGGCTTCACTACGCCGCTCTCCAGCATGCGAATCGCCTTGGGGAACGTGTTGATGCCGATGTACGTGCCCATGACCGTCAGTTCCTTGCGCGTGATGTCAAACTGGTGCACCTGCGGGTAAGCCTTCTGGTTCATGCCGAACAACACGATCTTGCCGCCCACCGCCGCCTGCTCTATCGCCTGCGGCAGCAGCGAACCGACCGCATCCACGACCACGTCCACCCCGCGCCCGTCCGTCGCCTCGCGGGTAACGGCGACGGGATCCTGCTCCTTCACGTTCACCACCACGTCGGCGCCGAGTTTTCGCGCGTAGTCCAGGCGATAGGGCGCGATGTCAGTCATGATGATCTTGCCGGCGCCCGCCGCCTTGAACACCAACTCAAACATGAGGCCCACCGGCCCCGCCCCCAGGATGGCGACCGTCTCCCCCGGCTGCAGCCGCACCTTCTCCGTGCCCCCGACGACGCAGGACAGGAGTTCCACGTACACCGCCTCCTGCGGCGGCAACGTCGGCGCAACCTTGAACAGCGCCCGCTCCGGCGCGACGTTGTAGCGGGCAAATCCGCCGTCCAGGTAGATTCCCAGGGTTGTGAAGTGCTCGCACTGATTGGGCCGCCCGCTGGTGCACGGCCCGCAGATTCCACAGTACAGGTTGGGGGCCACCACCACGCGGTCGCCCGGCTGCACCGTGGAGACCGCGCTGCCCGTCTCCAGTACCCGCCCCACATACTCGTGTCCCAGGATGGCGCCGGGCGTCGCGGGGTGTCCGGGCGGCACTTCCAGGATGTGCAAGTCGGTGCCGCAGACCCCCGCCGCTTCCACCTCCAGCAGCACGTCGTCGGGACTCGTTACCTTCGGCACCGGAACTTCCCGCAGGCTGAGTTTGCCCTGGCCTTCAAACACGGCCGCCAACATGGTCTTTTCCATACGATTCGCACCTCCTTCAGATGCGCAGAACCAGACCGTCCTGCGCCACGGTGATTGGGCCCGAATAGACCTTCGCCGCGACAGCCGCCACGTCCACGCGGTCGCACGGCGGATAGAAATGGGTGAGAACGAGATGCTTGACCCGCGCCTCCTCGGCCAGCGTGCCGGCGCTGGTCGGCGTGAGATGGTACGGTTCGGCCGACTCGTCGGGGAACGAGCATTCGGCGATGAGCAAGTCGGCCTCGCGTGCGAACGAGACGAGATGCTCCCCTGGGCTGGCGTCGCCCGTGTACACAAGCGTCTTGCCCTCCGCGCGCAAGCGGAACGCCAGCGATTCGGGCGTGTGGCCCGACGGCGCGGCGTCAACCGTCCAGCCGGGGCCTGCAAACCCTCCGCGCGTTATGTCCACTTCGCGGAGGTCGTACAGAGACGGCCGCGCCCAGGGGTTCAAATCCACCATTGCGCGCATCCAGCCCAGAAACGCCGGCGACGCGATCACGTGCAGCGGCCGCGTCCGGCGCATCAGCGCGAAGGCCTGGAGCATGGGAATCAGGTCGGCGCAGTGGTCCGAATGCGAATGCGTGAACAGGGCGTACTCCAATGCGCCCACGTCCACCCCGGCCCGCAGCAGCCGGTGCAGCGTGCCCGAGCCTGCGTCAAACAGGAGCGGGCATTCGCCCATGCGCACCAGCAGGCCAGGCGGAAAACGCCGCGGGTTCGGATACCCCGTCCCCGACCCCAGCACGATGATCTCCATGCAGCCCTCGCCGAAAAGAACGAGCCTGGGCGGCCCCGCAGGAACCGCCCAGGGTCTCGCTAGATGCGCACCATGACCTTGCCGTCCTGGCGGCTCGTGGACTGCCGAATGGCGTCCACAACGCTCGCCAGGTCGTAGCGCGCCGTGATGATCTGCGTCATGTCTATCAGCCCCGACGCCATCAGTCGGATGACGTTCGGGAACGTGCCGTTGCCCGAATGCCCCTGCGCGCCGAAGACCTGCGCGTGGTGGGTCTGGAAATGCTCCAGGTACATCGGGACTCGCTCGGCGGCGCGCCCAATCTGGACGATGCGGGCGTTGACGGCCATAGAGGCTTCCATCTCCGGTATGGTCTTGGAGGGCGCGCCAGCCGCTTCCACGTGCATGTCGGCCCCCTCGCCGCCCGTGAGTTCCATCACCACCTCGCTGGGCTTGACCGCCCGCGGGTCGTACACGTAGTCGGCGCCGACCTTCTTGGCCAGTTCGCGGCGGGCCTCCGAGACCTCAAAGGCGATAACCTTCGCCGCGCCCGCCGCCTTGCACAGGGCAATGGAAGCCAGGCCGATAGGCCCCGCGCCGTACACGGCCACATAGGCCCCGGGCTTGAAGCCGCCCGCCCGCGCAAAGATGCCGTTGTACGCCACCGAGGTAGGCTCTACCAGCGCCCCGGCTTCAAAGATCTTGTCGTCATCGTACCGCTCGCGCAGAGCGTTCAGTTTCCAGCAGTACTTCGCCCCAACCGCGATGTACTCGGCGAACGCCCCGTCAATGGTGAACCCGATCTCCTCCAGGTTCTTGCACTGGTTGGGATAGCCATCCCGACACGGTCGGCAGTGCCCGCACCAGATCATCTCCTCGGCGGTAACGAAATCGCCCTTGACGAAGTCCTTGACGGCGCTGCCCACTTCCACGATCTCGCCCGAGAACTCGTGGCCGAGGATGCTGGGGAACTTGGTCAGGCCCGGATACAGGATATAGTTGTCCGCATCGGTCTCGTAGAAGTGCATGTCGGACCCGCACACGCCGCACGCCCGCACGCGGATGAGCACCTGGTCGGGCTTGATCTGGGGCTTCGGGACTTCCTTTACAGCGAGTTTCGGGTTGCGCCACACGGCGTTGCCGGTGATCGCCTTCCCTGTTGCCTTCTCAAACTCGGATAGCGGATACCCTGGCCGGGGTTGCCAGTCTGCAGTAAGCACGAGTCCCTTCATCTTGAACCATCCTCCTTGTTGGTTTGGAATCCAGCACAGACGGGCCTACGCAACGCTCATGCGCTGCACACGTTTGCATTGAGATTATAGCACGGGCCTGCCCATTTGTCAAAAAAATCACTTGCCCAACAAAAACAGGCGAGGACGCGATCTCCTCGCCTGTTGAACCGACCTGACGTGTCGCGCGGGCTAATCGGCCCTGGCCCCTCCGACTGCCACCAGCATCTCGGCGACCGCCAACAGGAGCGCCAGCCCCACCAGAAGCGCGCGCCCCGGCCCACCTACCGTGCGATACGGCTCAAACCGCTGGGCGAGCAACAGCGCCGCCCCAACCTGCGCCATGCCGAAAACCGCCGTGAGCGCCAAAGTCCGGAGGGATGTCGTGTGCCACGTTCTCATGGAAAACCTCCATCGCCGTATCTACAACCATAAACGCCGCACAACGGCTTGGAGTTCCGGCCCCGGCACAGGAGTTCACAAAGTTTTCACCGCGGGGAAACCCGGCGCAAGAAAAAGCGCCCTTTCGGGCGCTGTGGAAACGCTTGGCTACTTGTTGGCCCGTCCCTTGGACGGAATGACGGGCTTGATTCCCATGTAGATTTGCTTGCCGGCGAGCGTCGCCAGGATGGCCTCCGGCGTCCTCCTGCCGATAATCTTGTGGAGTTCCACCGGCGTGAGCGGCGTGTTGTCGTTGGCCAGGAAGATGCGGAAGGCCGCTTCGGCCAGGGGCGTGTACTCGGTGATGTAGGTCGGCTTCTGGCTGCAACAGGTGCGCAGGCTGTGCCACAAGCCGTCCACGCGGGTGATCTCCGCCGTGTCCGGGTCAATCCAATCTATCTCCCCCACGGACCCCAGCGGCGGATATTTCTGCCGGCAGTCGTCGCACAGGCGACTGTGCAGGACAACCCGGAAGTTGGAGCCCTTCTCGGTCCACCAATCAAAATCTATGTGGAACTTGGTTTCCAGCGTAGGCTTCACCCAAGGGGTCATGCTACCGCTCCCTAGCGCATACGGATTTTGGTCGGGTCAAAGGCCCAGTAGCCATTGCCCTCGTCCACAAAACACGGGTTCACCGACAACTCGTAGAAGATCGGCCCAGGCGGGCAGCGGCGGATGAGGTTGAACGCCGCGTACACGGTCTTTGCGTGCACGCGCGGGCCCAGTTTCGCCAGTTCGGGGAACAGTTCCAGCAAGATGTCCAGCACCGGCCGCCCCCGTTCCTGCTCCGCGATCCACAGTTCATTCAAGGCCGGCGACTCCTCTTCGGCCACCAGCATGGCCTCGTCGTACTCGCAACTGATGGGGTATTTCGTCATCTGGAACGTCAGTTTGCCGGCGTCGGCGCGGGCCACCCGCACCCACTCTCGCCTCATGCGGCGCGGCTCAAAGTCCACGATGATCTCCGAGGGGCTGCCGGTCTTCTGCAACGAGATGAGCGCGCCCGCCGGAATCTCGTTCTGCAGGTACCAGTCGCGCAGGCCGAACACGTACCCGCCCGCCGGCACAACCCAGCCGTTCATCGCCTCCCCGTTCTGGCCGTTGACCAGCCGCACAGGCACAATGGCGCCAGGCCCGTCGGGGAAGAACCCCCGCGTGCGCGGCGTCAGCGGCAGCGTGCCCGCCTTTCGGTGCGGCGCAATCAGCACAAACGAGACCTTATCCCCCGGCTTGCGCTTCTCCGCAGGGCCGGCCGAAAGGTCGCTGGCCTCGTCGTCAATCTCGCCCTCAACCTGATGCAAGACCGCGCTGATGTTCTTGCGGTTGAAGGCGATGGGCGTGTACGCCAGCCACACGGGCGTGCTCAGAACCTCGGGCGGGAGAAGCCGCCGCAGATACCACGCCGGCTCCTTGGCCGTGCCCAGGTTCATGAACCGCTCGTCGGCCCGAAGCGCCACATCCAGCGCAAACCGTCGGATGTCGGCGGGTATCTCCGCGGGTAGGCCCAGTTCCTTGAGAATCTCATCGGAACTCACAGGCCGATTGTTGAGTTCAATCATCGCCTCGGCCAGATTCAGGTATCCGATGTGAATATCGGGCATCAGTTCGCGCAGAAACCAATGCCCGTCCAACTGGACGAAGCCGAGCGCGGCAGATTGCGCGAGTTTGTCGGTGATCGCGCTCTCCAGGGCGGCCTTATGTTCCTGGTAAATCTGCTTCGGCGACGAGCCTTGGAGGAGTTGCGCGATGTCCGTGTTCAACTTGTGGGGAAAATCCAACTCCGACGGGAACTCGCGGACTTTGCCCTCGCCTTCTATCTCAACCTGCATGACCTTGAAGGGCGGGTAGGCCGGGTTCACGCCATCCCGAATGCCGACCACCTTCCCGACGGCGAAATCCAACGCGGGGAAGACGAGCGTCTGCCCCACGCTGTAGGACTTCTTCGGCTGATACGCCTCTCCGCGGGCGAGCCTCGCCTGGACCGCCTTGGTCTGCATCGCCAGGCGCTGGCCCACCAGCGCGAGCGCCAGGTCCTTCGTCGCGCAGGGTTTGCCCTGCTGGTGGAGCCACTCGTACAGGAACGCGACATCATCATCCGTGATGAGGAAATCTTTCGTCCATTCGGCAGACTGATCCGGTTTCTGACGAACCAACATGAACCTCCGTTGCAGATGCTACACGACTCCAAAAGATTATATTCTGATTGCGTAAAATGACAAGTTGCGCTCAAGGGCGGTGGTGTATACATCTCGGTAGAAATTGGTCAGACCAATCGGCAGCAACATGAAATGTATACAGCGTAGGGCCAGGTTTCCATACCTGCTCCCTGCTTCCGGCGGCTATGGAAAGCCGCCCTACGCGTTTTGGCGTGGCGCCACCAGCCTATTGCGAGCGTAGGGCAGGTCTCCATACCTGCCCTCTGCTTCCGGCGGCTATGGAAAGCCGCCCTACGTGTTTTGGCGTGGCGCCACCAGCCTATTGCGAGCGTAGGGCAGGTCTCCATTCCTGCCCTCTGCTTCCGGCGGCTATGGAAAGCCGCCCCACGTGTTTTGGCGTGGCGCCACCAGCCTATTGCGAGCGTAGGGCTGGTTTCCATACCTGCCCCCTGCTCCCGGCGGCTATGGAAAGCCACCCTACGTGTTTTGGCGTGGCGCCACCAGCCTATTGCGAGCGTGGGGCCAGGTTTCCATACCTGCCCCCTGCTCCCGGCGGCTATGGAAAGCCACCTACGTGTTTTGGCGTGGCGCCACCAGCCTATTGCGAGCGTGGGGCAGGTCTCCATTCCTGCCCTCTGCTTCCGGCGGCTATGGAAAGCCGCCCTACGTGTTTTGGCGTTGCGCCACCAGCCTATTGCGAGCGTAGGGCCAGGTTCCCATATGGTGCCACCGACAAACTTCGGAACCGAGCCTCAAGGGCGTCGACAAATGGGTGGGAAGGTTTGCTACCCCGCGCCGCTTGTAGTATACTTTCGCGCGATTACCCGCAGTCTTGCAGGTACAGGCTCGGAGTCTGGTCCATGCTGCAAAGGGCTTCTTTCCGCTACACGCTTGCGCTGTATGTTCTGGACATGGTCGCCACATTTGGCTCCCTGTATGCCGCCCTGCTGGCACGGCGCGCGTGGCCCCTGGGAAAACCCTTTATGGAGCAGTACGGCGGCCTCCGCCCCGCCATTTTCGCGATCGCGTTTGTCGCGTGGACCCTGGCCTTGATGGTTTCGGGAGCCTACGACCCCCGCCGCATCCTGCGCACCGAACGGGAGATCACGCGCGTGCTGGGCGCCGTCGCCATCGCATCCCTCCTCTTCGCCGGCGCGCTTTACTTCTCATACCGGTCTGTGTCTCGCCTGCTTGTGGTCTATTTCATTCTGCTGGACTCCGTCGCGCTCATCACCATTCGGCTGCTGCTCCGCATCGTATGGCGGAACTTCGGCGTGCGACGGCTTCCCGCGTCACGGATCCTCATCATCGGGGCGGGCGCCCTGGGCCAGGACATCGCCAACTCGTTCCTCCAGCACCAGTGGATGGGGCTGGAAACCGTGGGCTTCCTGGACGACGATCCGGCCAAGCAGGGCGTACGCATCGGCGGCGTGCCGGTGCTGGGCACGCTTCAGGACGCCCCAAGAGTCGTCGCCGAGAATCGCATCACGGATGTGGTGTTCGCGCTGCCGTTGCGCGCGCACCGGGAGATGGCCAACCTCGTCGCGCGTTTGGAGGAACTCCCCGTCAACATCAAGGTGGCGCCCGACCTGGGGCCGCTGGTCTTCTACCGCACCACGGTAGAAACCTTCGGCGACATTCCTCTCATCGGACTCAAGGAGCCGGTCATCCGCCCCCACCAACGCGTGCTGAAGCGCATGATGGACATCGGCATCTCGGCGGTGGCGCTCGTGGTCTCGGCCCCGATATGGCCGGCCATCGCGCTGGCGATCAAACTGGATTCGCCGGGGCCGGTCATTTTCCGCCAGCAGCGCGTGGGCGAGGGCGGCAAACTGTTCACCATGTACAAGTTTCGCACCATGCACGTCGGCGCCGAGAAGTTGGAAAGAACGCTCGTGGAAAGTGCCCTCGCCCAAGGGGAGCGGCTTTTCAAATCCCCCGATGACCCTCGCGTAACCCGCGTGGGGCGGTTCCTGCGGCGCACGAGCCTGGACGAGTTGCCACAGTTGTGGAACGTGCTGAAGGGCGACATGAGCCTGGTGGGCCCCAGGCCCGAGTTGCCCGCCTTCGTGGAACGCTACGAACCCTGGCAGCGCAAGCGGTTTGGCGTGCCCCAGGGCCTCACGGGCTGGTGGCAGGTGCATGGCCGCAGCGACAAGCCCATGTACTGGCACACCGAGGACGACCTCTACTACATCCAGAACTACTCGCTCCTGCTGGATCTCAGAATCCTGCTCCTGACGGCGCTGTCGGTGATCCGCGGCAGGGGCGCGTACTAGGCCCGCACCGCTCGTAGGACACCCCCGCGCTAGCGTTCACGGCACCTTTACTCCCGCTGGTACTATTTTCCCATTCCCGCCTCCTCCTATATCCCCTATACTGGGCGTAGAGTCAATACTCGGTAGGAGGCTAGGCATCCATGAATCCAGCACCGACAAGGCGCTTGACGCTGCAGCAGCGCGCCGTGGGCGCTCTTGTTGTATGTGCTCTGCTCATCCTAGCACCAGGCACTGTCCAGGCGCAGCAGCCCCCGTATGTTCCCCCCATGCCTCAAGATGTCCAGACTCCAGACATGCCCGACAGAACGGGCGAAATGAGCATTGCGCTTCGGGCCGACGCGCCGCAGATCACCGAGGACGATGGCGGCTACCAGATAGTCTCCCTGGGCGGCATGGACTATGTGAGCATCGCGGGCGCGCCGCGCCTGCCGGTGCAGCATGTGGAAGTGCAGTTGCCCGCAGGGACGCGCCTGGCACAGTACAGCCTGCAAGACGTTGTGGCAGAGGCCCTTCCGGGCACATACAACCTCGCGCAGGTGGCTCCCGAGGCCGAAAGCGAGGGTGGCGTCCGGGCCCCCATTCTGTTTGAACCGCCCGCGTCCCATGTGTTCCCCGATTCGCCGGTGGAGGTGAGCGCCACCCAGCAACGCGGCAATGCCCAGGTCATCACCTTCCGCTTCTACCCGCTTCAGTACAACCTGGCCACGCGCACGCTCTCGCTCATCCGCAGTGCGCGGCTGTCGGTGCGCTACCAGCGCATCGGCCGACAGCCAGACCAGGGCGGCATCGGGCCGTCGGAGCCAGCGGGCGCGCCCGCGCCTTCCGATGTCAACACGCAGTCCACGCGCAACCCGGGCTACGCCATCGCCGTGCGCAGCGACCTGGCCCAGGCCGCCAGCATCCTCAACTTCAAGCGCCACAAGGAATCGGAAGGCTTCACCGTGTACCTGGTGTCGCCCGAGGACTGGGCAACCTACACCGGCAAGGACAGCGCCGACAAGTTTCGGGCTTTCCTCCAGGCCAAGTGGCGCGACTGGAACTTGCAGTATCTTCTCATCATCGGCAGCGCCTCGTCCATCCCGATGAAGACGCTGTACCCGTCCAACACCGATCACACCGGCACGTGGGCCACGCCGTCCGACATGTACTACGCCGACCTCACCGGCGACTGGGACAAGGACAGGGACGGCTTCCCTGGCGAGTTCAAGGACGACGCCGTGGACTTCGGGGCCGAACTACTGGTGGGCCGCATTCCCTTTGACACCGAGGTCTACATCAGCACCGTGCTGGAGCGCACCATTGCCTACGAGACGACCTACGGCGACTGGCGGAAGCGCGCGCTGCTGGCGATGGCCATCCTGGACTATCAGCCCAACGGCGGCCCGCAGACCGACGGCGCGTACCTGGGCGAATCCATGCTGGGCTACCTGTCCAAGGCCGGCTTCAGCACCTGGCGCATGTACGAGGAAGACGGCAACGGCACAAAACTGCCCCACGACGCCGCGCTGGATCGCGACGCACTAGCCGCGAACTGGGCGAGCGGATATGGATTCGTCTCATGGTGGGGGCACGGCAGCACCACCGGCGCGTACCGCACCCTGTGGACCGGCGCGCAGACCGTCCGCAAGCCTTTCGCCGACATCTACCACCTGAACTCGCTAGCGACCGACAACCCGCCCATCGTGTTCCAGAACGCGTGCTCCAACGGCGCTCCGCAGACCTACAGCCTGGCGGCCCAGGTGCTGCGCTACGGAGCCATCGCCACCGTCGCGCCCACGGCGATCACCTGGTACCGAACGGGCTGGCGGTCTCCTGCCGACGGGGGCAGCGCAACCCTGGCCTACTACTTCGGGGATGAACTGGTAACCAAAGAGCAGCCGGTCGGCCAGGCGCTGGCCCGCGCCCGCGAGATGCACGCCGCCCGCTACCTCTCCTCGCCCGGGCAGCAGCAGACCGTCCTCGCGTTCGCGCTCTACGGCGACCCGTCGCTCCAGATGAAGCCGCGCCCGCGACAGCACACCGTCCAGATCGCCGTCAAGGAGGGGTGGAACCTGCTGGCGATGCCCGCGATGGAGCAACCGCTCCCTCTGCCCGATGCGCTGTCGTCCATCGCCGGCGTGTGGGAAGAAGTCCACGCCTACGACCCGCTGGATGCGCAGCAGCCCTGGAAGACGTTCTTCGCCAACACGCCGACGCAGGCGAACACGCTCCGCCAACTGAACCCGTTGCAGGGCTTCTGGCTACGGGCCAATGCAGCCGCCACCCTGACGCTCAACGTTCCGGTGCCTTTGACCGCGTCCAGCCAGGCCGTTGACATCCATCCTGGGTGGAACCTGGTCGGGTTCCCAGGCGACGCACCCATGACCGCCGAGGACGCGCTGCGAAGCATCGCCTGGGCGGTAGAATCCGTGTTCGCGCTGGACAACGACGCCGAGAGCGCGTGGCTCAGTTACAGCCCCTCGGCCGCCGCAGAAGCCAACACGCTTCGGACTCTGGAGCCTGGGCGCGGGTATTGGATTTACGCCACAGCGGCCGCAACCTGGCAGGTTCCGTGATTCCAAAGACGCCGCAGAAAATCAAGCAGCCCTCCTCTCGGAGGGCTGCTTGTTTGTGTGTTACCGGTGCGGCGGCCTGTCGGCTCAGCGGTTGCCGAGCAGCACGCCCAACCCCATGCGGCTTGCGTCTTCCTCGCCCGGGTTCCACATCGGATAGGCGTCAATGCGCGGGTGGCTGGTCAACTGCACCGGCGTGCCCTTGCCGGTGATGTCCACCAGGTACAGGTTCCAGTTCTCATCCCGCTTGGACTGGAACACAACCCGACTGCTGTTGCAGTCCCAGGCTGGCGCTTCGTCCGCAGCAGGGTGATCCGTTACGCGAACCTCGGTGCCCGACGCAATCTCGGCCACGTAGATGTCGTTCCGGCCGTTTCTGTCCGACTGGTACGCCAGGTAACGGCTGTCGGGCGACCACACGGCGTTCAGGTTATTGCCCGCGCCGCTCACCTTGACGGCCGCGCCACCCTCGGCAGGCATCACGTACACGTTCCACTGCCCCTCGCGGTTGGAGCGGAAGGCGATGTACCGCCCATCGGGCGAGTACACAGGGTCTGTCTCGTCGCTGCGCTCGCTCGTCAGTTGAACCAGGTCCGTGCCCGTGATATCCACCCGATAGAGATCCCAGTTGCCGTTACGGTTGGACTGGAAGATCACGTGGAACCCATCTGGAGACCAGAACGGATCCTCATCAGCCGCCGGGTCATACGTGAGCCGCGTCTGACCGTTCCCGTTTTCGTCCATGATGTAAATCTCCCAGTTCCCATCCCTGTCCGACTGGAAGGCGATCTGCGAGGACCCGCAATCGGCCGTCCACACGGGATCTGTGTTGTTGCCGGCGTTGGCGGTCAGTTGCAGCAGATCCTGGCCGAAAGCGCCTATCCGGTAGATGTTCCACGCGCCGGCGCGATTGGACTGGAACGCGATCCATGAGCCATCCGCCGAACGCGCTGGCGCCATGTCCACGCCCGCATCATTCGTGAGGCGAATCACGTTGTTCCCTGCGATGTCCATACGGTACAGTTCCCAGTTGCCATCGCGGTTGCTGAGGAACGTGATCCAGTCCACGCATGCGCACAGCCCCTGGGGCGCAAACTGGGTTACGCGAACGCGGTACCCGTTGTTGCACTGCAGCAGATGCACGTTCTTGGCGTAGATCTTCACGAAGTACACGCCAGTGGCAGGTGCGGTGAAGACGATCTTGGACGCTTTGCCGTCGGCGTCGTCATTCGTGGCCAGCAGTGTCATGTCGGGGCCGTAGAGGGCGATCATCGTGTCCACGCCACCGAACAGCCCGAACGTCTCAATCACGTACTCGTTGCCCGCCGTCGCGTTGAAGCGGATCCAGTCCACATCATGCTTGTGGTGGAAGTTGTGAGACTGTGGGGACCCGTCCACGGGAATCGGCTTCGCTTGAGCCCCGGAGTTGTCCGTCTCATAGGGGTCAGGGACAATTCCCGGACACTCAGGTGTAGCCGTAGGCGTCCGCGTGGCTGTCGCCGTGTGCGTGGGCGTTGCGGTCGGTGTCGGCGCAGGGTCGGTGCCTATGGGCTTTGTCGGCGTGGCCGTAGGCGTGTTCGTCGCCGTGCTCGTCGGCGTAGCCGTCGGCGTGTTCGCCGCTGTGCTCGTCGGCGTGGCCGTTGGCGTGTTCGTCGCGGTGCTGGTCGGCGTAGCCGTGGGCGTGTTCGTCGCCGTGCTTGTCGGCGTCGCTGTTGGCGTGTTCGCCGCGGTGCTGGTCGGCGTAGCCGTCGGCGTGTTCGTCGCGGTGCTGGTCGGCGTAGCCGTGGGCGTGTTCGTCGCCGTCTTGGTGGCAGTCGCTGTCGGGGTAGGCGTGCTCGGGCAAGGCCCGTGGCTTAGGTTGAACTGTCCCGACCAACTCGCGTAAATCGTGGCCGTTGCCGACACCACTTGCGAATCCAGGTGCAGCGTCGTGGAGTAATGCGCGGTGCCGCCTGTGAACTTATCCAGAGGTAAGGTTTCAACGGAGCCATCAGCCCAATGCACCTCAATGGATGCAGGTGCACTCGCCTCGTCCGCCACTTGGGTGATGACGAAATGCCACTCGGAGTCATCGCACTCGTGATCGGTGAGCGCCTTGGCCGAGATGACTTTCGTGTCGGCCACACCAAATGGATTGAAAGCCGCCTCTGCAACCTGCGGCACGCTCACGACACCCAAGGGGAGCAGCAGAGCCAGGATCAGCAGCGCCACTCCAGTAAAGTGAGCGTACTGTCTTTTTGTCATCGTAGTGTCCCTTCTGATGATGCAATGGATTCTGAACAGTTTGCGCTCGTTCAGTCGTGCATAGCATACCACCTGGCATGAATCCTGGATATGACCTATATCATGTTTCGTTGAAGACATCGTGAGCCAATGCAACTGAAGCCGCGAAACATAGCAGGCCGCGCGGATAACAAAAACGCGGGGCCCTGCGAAGGGCCCCGCGTTCGGGGGAAGCAGATTCCAGATTGCCTAATGACCTATCGGGATGTGCACGCGATTCCTGTAGAGCCGCCCGATCCCCATGCGGCTCCCGTCCTCCGACGGCGGATTCCACATCGGGTACGCATCCACGTGCGGGTCATCGGTCAGCCGCACCAGCGCGCTCGTGTCCAGGATGTCGGTCATGTAGATTTCCCAGTTCCCATCGCGATTCGTGTGGAACACGATGTGCTGGCTGTCGCAAGACCAGGTCGGCGCTTCGTCCGTGGCCGCATTGTCCGTAACGCGCGTCTCCAGCAGCGTCAGGATGTTCACCGCGTAGATTTCGCTCTGCCCGTCGCGGTCGGACTGGTACGCGAGCCACTGGCTGTCGGGCGACCACACCGCATTGAGATTGTTGCCCGCGCCGCTGACCCTGACCGCATCGCCGCCCGCCGCCGGCATCACATAGGTGTGCCACTCGCCGTCGCGGTTGGAGCGGAAGGCGATGTACTGCCCGTCCGGCGACCACACGGGGTCAACCTCGTCCGCCGGGTCATTGGTCAACTGGATCAAGTCCGTGCCCGTTACATCCACCACGTAGATGTCCCAGTTGCCGTTGCGCCTGGACTGGAAGGCGATGTACATCCCATCCGGCGACCAGAACGGATCCTCATCCGGGGCGGGGTCATCGGTCAGGCGCATCTGCCCGTTCCCGTTGCCGTCCATGATGTAGATTTCCCAGTTCCCGTCGCGGTCGGACTGGAACGCAATCTGCTCGCTCCCGCACGGCGTTGACCACATCGGATCCAGGTTGTTGCCCGCGTTGGCCGTCAGTTGCGTCAGGTTCTCGCCAAGCGCATCCACTTTGTAGATGTCCCACAGGCCGTTGCGGTTCGTCTGGAAGGCGATCCAGACCGCGTCCGAGGAGCGAGTCGGCGCCATGTCTATCGCCGGGTCATTGGTCAGGCGTACAGGCGTACCGCCCGCCGCATCCAGCCGGTACAGTTCCCAGTTGCCATCGCGGTCGCTGTGGAACACGATCCACTCTGGGCACGGGCACTCCAACTGCTGCTTGAACTCCTCCACCTTGACCTTGTACCGGTTCTCGCAGCCGCACAGTTCGGGATACTTGGGCCGTATCTTGACGTAGTACGTGCCCGAAGTTTCGGCGACCCAGGCGATCTGCGAGCCTTTGCCTCCGCCAAAGTCGTCGTTCGTGGCCAGAAGTGTCATGTCAGGCCCGTACAGTTCAATGATGGTGTCCACGAGCCGCGACAGGTCAAAGGTCGTGATGACGTACTCGTTGCCCGCCGTCGCGTTGAACTTGATCCAGTCCACGTCAGGCTCCTCGTGGAGACTGTGCAGTTGCGGCGTCCCGTCCACGGAGATGAACTTGGCCTGGCTGCTGGTGTTGTCCACCTCATAGGCGTCCGGCGGCTCGGGCGGACGAGTCGCGGTAACCGTGTCTTCCACGCCGATGGTAACCGGCCCGTTGCAATTCTCGGCGGTAACGCGGGCGCGCAGGCGAGTTACCGTGCCCGCAGGAACTGTGTCCCACAGGGCGTTGAAACTCACCGCTACCATCGTGCTGCGGCTTTCGCCCGCCGGCAGGTCGCCCACATTCCAGACATACGGCAGTATGTCGGCGATGTACCCTGCGCCTTCTACAGCCTCTACCGTGATGACGATGTCCTGGAAACTGCCGCAGGTGCCGGTGTTCGTTACGGTCAGGTAGAAGGTCGCGTTCAGGTCGCAGACCTCAATATCTGCATCAAACGCCACCTTCAGTTCGCCGTTGCACCCGTGCAGTTCAAACGACAGCGTGTCGTATGCCGTGCAGCCGCTAGCGTCCGTAACCTTCACGCGCACGGTGTAGGACCCCGCATCGGGGAAGACCCGGCACGGGCTCTGGCCGTTGTAGTCGTCGTACTGCCCGTCGTTGTCCAGATCCCACTCGTAGGTATACGGGGCCGCGCCGCCGGTGGCCACCGCCGTGAAGCAGGCTTCGCCCGTGCAGTCCGGCAGCGAGACAATCTCCGCCTCTACGGCCAGTTCGTCGTTGATCGCGTAGGTTGTGCTTGCCTGATCCATGCAGTTGTTGTTGTCAAACAGGCGCACGGCCACCGTGCCGGCCTTGGCATGACCGGTGATGGTGATGACCGTCTGCCGCGGGAACTCGCTGTACACGCCGTCGCCGTCGACATCCCAGACGAAGTAGTACGGAGGCTCGCCGCCGGAGACCCGCGTTACCGTGAAGACGGCGGTCCCCTCGCACTGATCCACGCTCTTGGTCAGGACGATTTGCGGCGGCGGCACATACACCACCGGCACAGGCTCCGAGGCGTCTTCGCACTGATTGTTGTCCGCCACAACCACGCTGTACGTGCCTGCAGTCGTGGCCAGATACGTGTCGGTGATCAGCGATGTCGGGCCGTGAGTGGCCACGAGGACGTCATTGCGATACCAGAAGTACGTGAAGTTCGCCTCGCCGCCGCTCAA
>DAOTVT010000124.1:0-2530 GCA_034436295.1 Anaerolineae bacterium
GACGGCGTTATCGTGAACTTCATAGACCTGGAAAACCTCAAGAAGAACAAGAGGGCCGTGGGACGATTGCAGGATTTGGCAGACTTGGAGAACCTGCAGTGAACCAGGGTGTGTTCCTGGGAGTGCTCGCCTGAAATTCACATGTGCCGCAAAGGATGCCTGTGTGATACCACCGTGGGGCAAAGGCGCGTCGCGCTGGGGATTGTGGTATATCGCATGCGGGGGCTGGGGCAGGAACGCCCCGCGCCGCAGCGCCCTTGACGGGCGAATCCGCGTGAAGTATACTGGAGTCGGTTCAGTTCTGCGAACACCAAGTTGCTACGAGTCAGCCCGTGAGCGGCTACAGGATTTGAGGATGAGCGTCCAATCCGAGGTGCACATCGGGAGCGTGGTTCGCGCCGCCATAGCCTTCAACCCCGCGAACTGGAGGAAAGGGGCTGCCACGACGAGCCAAGATTCGCTGTTGGCAACGGTGCAACGCCTGTTCGCACTGCTGGAAGAGCGGCAGGTTCCTTACGCTCTGGCCGGTGGGGTTGCGCTGCTCGCCTACGTGGAAGGCCGGAACACCCAGGACATTGACCTCATCATGGCGCAGGCTGCCCTGAAGCAAGTCCCCGAGATTCGGATCACGCATCGGGGGCAGGACGTTGCACGAGGTGATTTTGAGGGGATTCAGATAGCCATCCTGCTCACCCGCAATCCGCTTTTTGCGCGTGTCCTGCGAAACCACGTTACCCGCCAGCGCTTTGCGGAGCGCGAGATTCCGACCGCAACGGTAGATGGCTTGCTCCTCTTGAAACTCTATGCGCTGCCCTCGTTGTACCGCCAGGGCAACTTCGCCCGGGTCAGCCTGTACGAGAACGACATTGCCACGCTGGTACATGCGTACCAGGTTGACCTCAAGCCGTTGTTGGACACGCTGACGAAGTACCTGAGCGAAGGCGACATTGCCGAGTTGCGCGAGATCGCCGCGGATATTGAGCGGCGTATTCAGCGATTCCGTGGAGCACGATAGGCCGTTGGCCGCACAATCAGCGGAGATTGTTCACAACACTTCAAGGAGGAAGGCGATGAAAAGCAAACGGGACGCGGTCATTGTCAGCGCGGTGCGCACCCCCATCGGCAAGTTCATGGGAACCCTGTCCACAACCCCCGCCCCGCGCCTTGGGGCCGTCGCCGTCAAGGAGGCGGTGAAGCGCGCGGGCATTCCAGACCCCGCGGCCGTTGACGAAGTCCTCATGGGCTGCGTCGTGCCGGCGGGAGTGGGCCAGGCGCCCGCCCGCCAGGCGGCCATCTACGCCGGCCTGCCGCCCACCGTCGGCGCGACGACCGTCAACAAGGTGTGCGGCTCCGGCCTCAAGACGGTGATGCTCGCGGCCCAGGCCATCAAGGCGGGCGACGGCGACATCTTCGTCGCGGGCGGCATGGAGAACATGAGCATGGCGCCGTACATCCTGCCACAAGCGCGGGCCGGCTATCGGCTCGGCGACGGCAAGGTGGTGGATGCCGTCGTCAACGACGGCCTGTGGTGCGCCTTCGCCAACCACCACATGGGCAACTCCGCGGAATTCATCGCCGAACAGTACCACCTGACCCGCGAGGAGTTGGACCGATTCGCCTACGAAAGCCAGATGAAAGCCGTGGCCGCGATCCAGGCCGGCAAGTTCAAGGCGGAAATCGTGCCCGTGGAAGTGCCCCAGCGCAAGGGCCCGCCGCTGGTCTTTGACACCGACGAGTGCCCGCGGGCCGACACGACGCTGGAAGCCCTGGCCAAACTCCAGCCCGCGTTCAAGCCGGGCGGCATCGTTACGGCGGGCAACTCCCCCGGCATCACCGACGGCGCGGCGGCGGTTGTCGTGATGAGCCGCGAGAAGGCCGACCAACTCGGCATCCCGCCCATCGCCACCATCACCGGCTACGCCCAGGCCGCCGTGGAACCGCTGTGGCTGTTCATCGCGCCGGTACACGCCGTGCAGAGGCTGATGGAGAAGACCGGCAAGACCATCCACGACTACGACTTGATAGAGGCCAACGAGGCCTTCGCCGCGCAGGCGCTGGCCGACGGCAAGGCGCTGGGCTGGGACTGGTCGCGGGTGAACGTGAACGGCGGGGCCATCGCCCTGGGGCATCCCATCGGGTGCAGCGGCGCACGCATCCTGGTAACGCTGCTCCACGCGCTCAAGGACCGCGGGCTGAAGACCGGCCTGGCGACGTTGTGCCTGGGCGGCGGCGAGGCCGTGGCGCTGAGCGTGGAGATGGAGTAGACAGCCGTCTGTTCGTCGTCGTAACCGTTCGCGATAACCTGCTCCGCGTAATCTCGGCGCGAGATATGAGCCGTCGGGAACGGGAGGTGTACAGAGATGCGGAAGAAACGGGTGAAAGAAATACCGCAGTTTGAGAGCGAAGAGCAGGAGCGCGAGTTTTGGTCTGCCCACGACTCGGCGGAGTACGTGGACTGGAAGCAAGCGCGTGCCGTGCGGCTGCCGAACCTGAAACCGACGACGAGAACCGTCTCCATCCGCCTGCCCGT
>DAOTVT010000125.1:0-15994 GCA_034436295.1 Anaerolineae bacterium
AGGAAGTCCCGGACTGGCTTCGCGACTTGGGCGCGCCGCCCGTGGAAGAACCCGAGGAGCCGGTCGCGCCCGCGCCGGAGGAGTTCGCGGCGGCAGCGGCTGGCGGGGCCGAGGAGATGCCGGAGGAAGTCCCGGACTGGCTTCGCGATTTGGGTGTGAGGCCACCCGTGGAGGAGCCAGAGGAGCCGGTCGTGCCCGCGCCGGAGGAGTTCGCGGCGGCAGCGGCCGGCGGGGCCGAGGAGATGCCGGAAGAACTTCCGGACTGGCTTCGCGATTTGGGCGCGCCGCCCGTGGAAGAACCCGAGGAGCCGGTCGCGCCCGCGCCGGAGGAGGCGCCGCCGGAAGCAGAGGCCGAGGAGGCCGCGCCACGTGAAGTTCCGGCAGAGGCCGAAGCACCCGCGACCGGCGTTCCTGCGCTGCTGGGAGGCGAACCGCCTGCTCCCGCAGAGGAGCCGCTCGCGGCGTGGCTGCAAGAAGAGGGGCCGGTGATCCTGGAATTGAGCGAAGAGGAGATGGCGGGGGAAGAAGCCGGGCCTGCCCCCGCGCCAGCGCCCCAAGTCCCGGCATGGCTGGAGACCCTGGCGTCGGGTGCGGCGGTGCTGCCCGAGGAGTTGGGGCCCGTGCTTGGGGCGCCCGGCAAGCCAACTCCCGAAGAAGCGGGGTTGGAGCGGGCGGCCATCCCCTCGTGGCTGGAAGTGCTGAGACCGGGCCGCAAGAGAGAGGAAGGGGAGGAAGCGCCCGCCGAAGAACCCGCCGAGACGGAAGGCGTGCTGGAAGGCGTGCGCGGAGCGCTCAGGCTTGTGCCCGCCATTGACCCCGGCCCCGACCAGTTCGTGCGGGCGGTGTCGGCGGCGGCCACGGTTACGCCCGCCCACGCCGAGACATTGACCCAGGTTCTCGCCAGGCCCACCGCGGCGTCGGTGAGGCCGCGTGCCGTTCGCATCCCCCGCCGCGAGCGAGGGCTGCCGTGGCTGGCGTTCCTGCTCCTGCTGGCGGCGGTGCTGATTCCCGTCCTGGCGCCCGGACTGGTGCCAGGCGGCGGCCAGGTGCCCGTGGCCAAGCCCGCGGAAGACTTCGCCGCGCAAATCCAAAACCTTGCGCCCGGGGCAAGGGTGCTGTTCTCGTTTGACTACGACCCGAGCGTGTCTACCGAACTGGACTGGCCGGTGCGCGAGGTGCTGGACAATCTCAAGTCCAGGGGCGCTGTGCTCCTCGTGATGAGCACCACGCCAACCGGCCCTGGCCTGGCGGCGCGCATGGGCCTGGGGGACACCGCCACGCTGCTGGGGTATCTGCCGGGCCAGGAGATGGGCTTGCAGCGCCTGGCCACGAGTTTTTCCGGCGCGTTCCGGGTGGACTACCAGGGGAAACAGGTTGACGAGACGGCCCTGGGGGTTCAGTCGCTGGGCGATGTGGCGCTGATTATTACCGCGGCGTCGTCGCAGGATGCGGTGCGGTGGTGGGTGGAGCAGGTTGGCAGCCAGACCCACACGCCCATTTGCGCCATCGTCAGCGGCGCGATAGAGCCTTCGGTGCGGCCCTACTACAGTTCGGGGCAACTGGCCGGCCTGGTGAGCGGATGGGTTGGCGGGCTGGCGTATCGGCGGGCTGCCTCGCCCGATACGCCCATGAGCGCGCAGGACATGGCGGCCATGGAGGCGCAGTCGCTGGGGCATCTGGCCGTCGTCGTGCTCATCGTGCTCGGCAATCTGGCCTACTGGGGCAAGCGCCTGTTTGGGGGACGGTCATGAGCGATCTCATCGGCATCTGGATATCCGCGCTCCTCACGGTGATGGTGCTGAGTTACCTGCTCGGCGACAACCCGCTGTATCGCCTGGCCGAGCATCTGTTCGTGGGGACGGCGGTGGGCTACGCCGTCCTGGTGGCCTACTACAGCCTGTTGCGGCCGCGTTTGCTGCTACCGCTGATCCAGGCCCCGCTGGAGAACTGGACGCTGATCGTGCCGCTGCTGCTGGCGGTGCTGCTGCTGGCGCGGCTCAATCATTCCTGGCGGGGCGCGGGCCTGGTCCCGTTGTCCTTCCTGCTGGGCGTCGGCGTTGCGCTGGCCATCGGGGGCGCGCTGTTCGGCTCCATCCTCCCGCAGGTGGAAGGCACGTTCGTGTCGGTGAACCCGGCCGATGGCGGATGGGGCGTCGCGCTGAGCCATCTTGTGCTGGTCATCGGCACGGTGAGCACGCTGGCCTATTTCTACTTCACCGGCCAGGGCGATACGGGGCTGGGTCGGGTGCGCGGCGGGTTCCTCAAAGCATGGCGCGGCCTCGGCAAATGGTTCATCATGCTGACTTTCGGGGCGCTCTTCGCCGGCACGGTGATGGCCCGGCTGTCCTTGCTCATCGGACGGTTGCAGTTCCTGATAACCGAGATTCCCAAGACTTTGCGATAGCGGCCGCCTGGGGTTTAGACATGACAGACAGTTACGCGATAGAATCCATTCTGGCAGCGGACTGCGGCACGTCCACCACGCGGGTTTTCCTGCTGGACGTGGTGGACGAACAATATCGGTTTGTCGCCGGTGGAGAGGCCCCGACCTCGGTGGCGGCTCCGGGCAACGATATTGTCCTCGGCGTGATTCAGGCGATTCGTCAGTTGGAAAGCATCACGGGCAAGCGGTTCCTGGACGATGAGCAGAAACTCATCCGCCCCGAACGCTCGGACGGTTCGGGCGTGGACGCATTCGTGGCGACGGTGAGCGCCGGCCCGCCGCTGCGGGTCGTGCTGGCGGGCCTGGTGCCCGAGATGAGCGTTACCAGCGCGGTGAAGGCGCTGTCGTGGGTTCCCACGCTGTTGGAGGGCACGGTGTCCCTGGGAGGCGATTCGGATCCCTCCGAACAGATAGATCTCATTCGCCAGGTGGCGCCGGATGTCGTCGTGATGGTCGGGGGCACGGATGGGGGAGCCGTGCAGGCGATCGGGGCCTTGTCCGATGCGGTGGCCCTGGCCAGCAAACTGCTGGAACGGGAGCGCCGCCCGGAGTTGGTGTTCGCGGGCAATGTCAACGCCCGCTCCCTCATCGCCGAGAAGGTGGCGGGGCTGATCAACTTCCACCCCGTGGACAACATTCGCCCTCGCCTGGACGTGGAACAGGCCGGCCCGCTGGTGGAAGAACTGGAGACGCTGTACGCAGACCGGAAGATGGCCCGCCTGCCCGGGTTTGGCCGCTTGAGCGCGTGGAGTCCGATTTCTGTGGTGCCCGGGGCGCGGGCGTTTGGGCGCGTGATCCAGTTCGTGGCCGAGCAGTACGGGCTGAACGTGCTGGGCGTGGACGTGGGCTCCAGCCAGACGGTGCTCGCCTCGGTTCTGAACGGGGAATTCGCTTTGACCGTGGGCAGCGGCTGGGGCGTAGGGCTGGGGGCCAGGCGCGTTGTCTCCGACGCCACGCCCGCAGGCATCGCCCGCTGGGTCATAGGCGAGGACGCCACAGTGGCCGACGTGCTGGACATCGCGCTGACCAAGGCGGCGTATCCCCGTTCTGTGGCGACCACCGCGCTGGAGGTGGAGGCGGAGCAGGCGGTGGCCCGCGAGGCGCTGCGCCTGACCGCGGGGCGGGCCATGCCCGTCTGGGAGGCCGACGCCCACCGCCCGTATCCCGACCTGTCGCCGTTCTGGGATGTGATCGTGTTGTCGGGCGGGTTCTTGCCGCGACAGGCGAATTTCGCGCAGAGCGCCCTCGTTCTGCTGGACGCGCTGCAGCCCATCGGCATCTGCACGCTGGTGGCGGATACGACGGGGTTGGCGGGAGTTCTGGGCGCGGTGGGCGCGGTTCAGCCGATGGCCGCCGCCCAGGTGCTGGAACACGACGCCCTGCTCACGCTCGGGACGCTCATCTGCCCCGTGGGCACGGCGGGAGAAGGCGATTTGGTGTTGCGCGCCCGACTCAAGTATCCCGACAAGCAGACCCTGACCCTGGACGTAACCTACGGCTCCATTGAGGTGATCCCGCTGGAGGCGGGCCAGAAGGCCACGCTGGAATTGCGCCCCACGCGGCAGTTTGACATCGGCTGGGGCCGGCGGGGGCGCGGGGCCGTGGCCGAAGTGGATGGCGGGCCGCTGGGGATCGTGATAGACGCGCGCGGCAGGCCGCTTGCGCTGCCCGAAGGCGAGGACGACAGGCGCCGCGTGCTGCAAAAGTGGCGATGGAACATCGGGTATTGACGATGCCGAACGAAATGGAGAGCGACGGCGAATGAAGCACTACTGCACCCTCACGCGCGTTGTGCCGTTGACGCTGCTGCGACGGGAGCGGATGCTCCCCACCCGAGGCAAGATCCTCGTGGGCATGGACGACCGGGTGGACGCGGTGGACATCATCGGCCGATATGAGCGCCCCGGCAGGCTGATTCGCCTGGACGCGGGGGCTGCCCTTCGCCTGGGCCATCGCGACGTGGCCGATTTTCTCAAGAAGCGCGTCGGCGAGAGCGTCCAGCGCGGCGAGGTGATCGCACTCAAGCCGCGCCTGGGCAAGTTGTTCCCCAGGGTCTTGCAGGCTCCGGTGAGCGGCCGCCTGGTGGCCATGAGCGACTCGCAGATACTCTTGGAGTCCGACGTGGAGGAGACCGAGGTTCGCGCGCACCTGAGCGGGCGCATCGTCAGCGTGATGCCCGAGCGTGGGGCGGTGATTGAGACGGCCGCGGCGCTGGTGCAGGGCGTGTGGGGATTCGGCGAGATGTCCCACGGCGTGCTGCGGGCGGTGGTGGATTCGCCCGAGGATGTGCTGTCGGAGGACAAGGTGGATGTCTCGTGTCTCGGCGCCATTGTCATCGGAGGCGCCGACGCCACCGCGGAGGGGCTTGTGCAGGTGAGCAAGATGCAGGCGCGCGGCCTGATCCTGGGCGGCCTGTCGGCGACCCTTCTGGATCACGTTGCCACCCTGCCGTTCCCGGTCGTCGTCATGGAAGGGTTCGGGCGATGTCCCATGAACCCCTTCGCCTTTGAGATACTGAAGAGCCATATCGGGCATGAGGCGGCGGTGGATCCGGGCTACGCGGACCCGTGGCGACCCCGGCGGCCCGAAGTCATCATTCCGGTGCCTGTGGCGTCTGCGGCGGTGGACTCGGCGCCGGATGTGCTGCTGACGGAGGGCTGCAAGGTGCGCGTGGTGCGGGGCGAGCGCCGCGAGGTGGCGGGCGTGGTGATGTCGCTGCCGGAGCACCCCACGCGGTATGATGTGGGGGTGCTGTTGCCGAGCGTGGAGATTCAGGCAGACTCGGGCGACCGTGTGATGGTGCCCGTGAGCAACGTGGAAATCGTGGGCTAATTTGTCGTAAGGAGGGGATTGGCTATGTTTGCACGAATACTAGAGCCAGGGAGCAAGCGTCGGCCGTTTGTGATCGCGGCGATCGCGCTGGTGGGGCTGCTTCTCGTGGGGCTGTTGGGCATCGGAATCTACTCGCTGCTTCAGAAGGGGGGCGGGGGAGCCGCCGTGGCGCCCACCGAGACGCCGGCGATTTCCACGCCGACGCGCGAGCCGACCCCTCGCCCCACGCCGACGCGCACCGTGAGGCCGACCAACACGCCTGTGCCCGTGGGGACGGCGGAGACGCCGACGGCCGAGACCCCGACCGCAGAGGCCACAGCCGCGCCGGCGCAACCTACGACCGCGCCAACCGCCACGCCCACGCCGGCGACCACCACGCCGAACACAGGCTCCAGCACGCTGATTCTCCTGGTGGCGGTCCTGGTGGCCGTCCTGCTGGTGGCGGTGCGGAGAGTGCGCACGGCGAGCGGATGAGCGCGCCCGCGTTCGCGCGGAGGGAGGTGCAGCGTGCCGAAGGGTTAGCCTGCCGCGTCAGGCTTGTTGCGGACTGCGTTTGAACGAGGATTCACGAGATTGAAGGGAGAGGACAAATGGATATCAAAGGCAAGATCAGTTCCAGCGTGGGGAAGTTTGAGGAATTGGCGGGGAAGGTGCCGGGCTACAAGGGGTACAAGCAGAAGGAACTCCGCCGCGAGGCCGACAAGTTGCTCCGCACGACCATCGCCAACCAACTGTCGGACCTGCGCATGAAGTTGAGCGGCCTGCAGTTGGACTTCTTGAGCGCGGGCAAGTTGTACCTGGTGGACGACCTGGAGCGGGCCGTGGGCAAGTTGCAAATCCTGATTGACCGACTGAAGACGGCTTCCTATGGCTACGCCGGGCTGTTTGACGCCGTGAAAGTCAAGGAGGAAGAACTGGACGCGCTGTACGAGTACGACCACCAGTTGCTCGGTTTCGTTCCGAGGATAGAAGAGGGAATCGGCAACATCGCCACAACGCTGAAGGAAGGCGGCGACCTGAACGTCGCCATCGCCGCGCTAATTACCGTGCTCCAGGAGATGGATACGGTGCTGAACCACCGCCAGGAGGCCATCGTCGGCACGGGCGAGACCCAGTAAGTTTCTGCTAGCCAGGCAAGATTCTGAAGACGAAAGGAGTGTCCAATGGCACGGGTTTTTGATGTCATAGAATACTTTGACGAGACGGGGCAGGAGATCGTCCACCGCATTCCCGAGAGCGGCTCCGGCGACTTCCGCATCGGCTCGCAACTGATCGTGCGGGAGAGCCAGGCGGCCGTCTTCTTCCGAGATGGCAAGGCGCTGGATACGTTTGGCGCGGGGCGGCACACCATTACCACGGCCAACGTCCCGCTGCTGGTGGACCTGATCGGCAAGGCCTTTTCGGGCCAGACGCCCTTCAAGGCCGAGGTGTACTTCGTGAACCTGCGGGAGTTCATTGACCTGAAGTGGGGCACGCCCGAACCCATCACGCTGCCCGACAAGGAACTGGGGATGGTGCGGCTGCGGGCGTTCGGCCAGTTCGCCATGCAGATCACCGACCCGCAGTTGTTCGTCAACAAGATCGTGGGCACGCAGGGCATCTACCGCAACGCGCAGATTGAAGCCTACCTGCGGGGCGTGATCGTGTCCAGGATGACCGACGTTCTGGGCGAGTCCAAGGCGTCGCTGCTGGATTTGCCCTCGCTGTACGACGAACTGGCGGGGGGCATCAAGGCGCGCCTGGCCGATGACTTCAAGGCGCTGGGCATCACGCTCAAGGCGCTGTTCATCAACAACATCAGCCCGACGGAAGAGACGGCCAAGGCCATTGACGAGCGGGCCGCCATGGGCGCCATCGGCGACATGCAGAAGTACCTGCAGTTCAAGGCCGCCCGCGCGATGGGCGACGCGGCCACGGCAGGCGGCGAGGCGGGTTCGCTGACGGGCGCGGGCGTTGGGCTTGGCGCGGGCGTGGGCATCGGCGCGGCCATGGCGGGGGCGATCTCCGACGCGCTCCGCGCCGGTCGCGAAGGCCAGGCTGCGGCTCCGGCAGCAGCGGCGGCCGCCATGGTCAAGTGCCCCAACTGCGGCAACATGGTCCCCGCCGGCTCCAAGTTCTGCAACAACTGCGGCCAGAAACTGGCCGTGGAGAACAAGTGCCCCAACTGCGGCGTGGACGTGCCCCCTGGCTCCAAGTTCTGCCCCAACTGCGGCCAGAAACTGGCGTAGCAAGCCGCCGGCATAGACAACATCGGGGGAGCCTGACCGAGGCTCCCCCGATGGATGTTGCGGCGACTGCCCGCTACGGGCCGCCTTCCAGGAAGCAAATCAGCGCATTGGCCAGGCCCTGGGCGATGGCATCCTGCCGGAGCACCAGGGTCTCGCGGTCCAGGCGAAGGAAGCCGATCTCAATGATGGCCCCTGGCGTTTCGGGCGCGATCTCCTTCAGCGCGTGGTAGTGCAGCATGTCGTTGGTGATGCTCCCCTCGTGGCGGGGCAACCCCGTGGCCGCCTGATACTCCTTCCACAGGCACGCCACCAGTCGGTCATCCACGTCGGGGATGGCGCTGTTCTGCACGCGGGCCACCTTGAACCCCGTGGCGCCCTCAATCGGCTCGCAAGAGTCGGCGTGGATGGACAGAAAGGCGTCGGCCACATAGCCGAGGATGCGCGGCGAGAACTCCGGCAGGAGTTCCACTTCGTACCCATACCATTCCAGCAGGTCCTTGACCTTGCGGGCGACCGACAGGGTAATCTCCGCTTCGGTGAGGCCGTCTTCGCACGTGGCGCCGGAGTCGTTCTGCCAATGGCCTGGGATGATGCCGATTTTCTTGGCGGGCAGGCTCTGGGGCCGCGGGTGTGGGTGCTGGGCCAGGAAGATGGAGGTCGGCGTGGGCGTGGGGACGGGCGGCACCGGGCCCGCGCCCGAGAACACCGCGACGTACACCAGCGCCCCCAGCGTAACCACGATGGCGCCAAGGAGCAATCGCTCGCCCCATTTCAACTTGCGCTGCATGCTCTCGGTCAAGTTTCCGGCTCCCCCGAAGCGTGAAGTCCTCGCGCAATCCCACTATAGCGCGGCGTTGGGTTTTCGTCAACGCAGGCGCTGCTGCGTTTTTGTGTGCGGCATTATTTTCACACGGAGACACAAAGACACCAAGGTTTTTCTCTGTGCCTTTACCCCTTTGTGTCTTCGTGCCTTTGTGTGAGAAAAATATTCCACACAAAGGCACAAAGGGTTTTCCTTTGTGTCTCTGTGCCTCTGTGTGAGAAAAATATCCCACACGGAGACACGAAGGCACAAAGAGGTTTTCCTTGTGCCTTTACCCCTTTGTGTCTTTGTGCCTTTGTGTGAGCAAAGAGTGCCGGGCGGCTATTCGCCGTCCCACCACGTCGCCGCGCGCTTCTTGCCGATGGGGCAACTGCTGACGCACAGATTGCACTGCAGGCGGGTGAACGGCGTGATGGTCTTCGTCTCGCGCTTCTGCCTGGCCCGCATCTCCGGCGAGGGGTCAAATTCGGCCACGCACAGCGAGCGGTCAAATCCCCAGGGGGTTACCGCGCCTGTGGGGCATCGGTTGATGCAGATGGAGCACGACGCGCAGTAGTAGTCGGCTATGGGGCGATCGGGCGGGAGTTGCGGCTCCACGAAGACGGCGCCGAACCGCACCCTCGGCCCGAACTGCGCCGTTACGACCAGCCCGTTCAGGCCGCGCACGCCCAGCCCTGCCCGCACCGCCGCCTCGCGCAGGTCCACCAGGCGGGCCGAATCCACGAACGTCAGGGGCTCCGCGCGCACGCCCCGCGCGTTGAGGTCCAGCGCCAACAGCGCCGCGCGCGCGACGACGGCCTCGTAGGCGAACTTGTGCCAGCGGCGGCGCCCCGCGATCTCCACATACGTGTTGAAGTCGTAGGCGTCGTCGGGCGTGTACAGCCCCAGGACCACCACGCTCCCCACCCACGCGGGCAGGCCGTCGCCCTCTGGCGCGCAGATGCCCACCAGGTCCCAGTCCCGTTCGCGGGCCATCTGCTTGACCATCGCGGCGAGTTGTTCGGGCGTCATGTCGCTTCACCCCCAGACGCGGATTGCAGGGACGGACGCCGCGCGCCCCATGGGCAAGGATACCCCTCGCGCCCGCTGCCGTCAAGATGGCGCGCTGCGGGGCGCGTTTCAACTTGGGGGCAAATCCGGGAAGGGCTGGGCTAGGATGGGTGAGAGCGTAGGGCAGGTTCCCATACCTGCCCTCTGCCTTCGGCGGCTATGGAAAGCCGCCCTACGCTCTATGCGTTTCATGCTGCCGCTCATCGGTCTGATTATTGAATCTCGCTACTCCGATAGAACACTCGCATCTTCAGTTCGGCCCGTCAGAACAGGGGGCCGCTAGACGTAGGGCAAATTGCCAATTTGCCCGCGCAAATTGCCAGTTTGCCCTACGATGGCCGCCGAGAGAGCAGCGCCAACCGAATGTGCGACCTCCCGATGGGCCTCCTGGCGCTATGTTACCCCATCGTGCGTTCTTATGAAAAAGCGAGCGTGAGTAATTTCCACCGAAATGCGTACCCAACCGTGTGATCTACATCATTGACACCGCCTGTGCAACCGAGTAGAATAGTTCCCGTACAGGCGGCCATCGGGATTGCGCCGAGAGACCGCACGAATCCATTGGGGAGGAATCATGACGATCACAGTCGCGGTCGCGGGCAAGGGCGGCACCGGCAAGACCACCCTCACCGCCCTGCTGATTCAACAGGCGATAGACGAGAAGTGGGGTTCTATCCTGGCCATTGACGCCGACCCCAGTTCCAACCTAAACCAGACGCTGGGCCTGCCGCTGGATGGCACCGTGGGGGACATTCGCGAGGACGCGCTGGACCAGGTCAAGGCGGGCTCCTTTCCGCCGGGCACCAGCAAGCAGGACTACCTGGACTATCAGGTCAACCAGTGCCTGGTGGAGGCCGATGGCGTGGACCTTCTGGCGATGGGCCGGCCCGAAGGCCCCGGCTGCTACTGCGCCGCCAACAACATGCTGCGCGTCATCGTGGATCGCATCGCCGGCGGGTACGATTACGTCTTCATTGACAACGAGGCCGGCATGGAGCACCTGAGCCGCCGCACGACCCGCGACGTGGACCTGCTGCTTCTCGTTACCGACCCCAGCGTGCGGGGGCTGACGGCGGCCAAGCGCATGAAGGAACTGGTGCACGAGTTGGACACCAAGGTGCGCCACATGGCGCTTGTGTTGAACATGGCTCCCGACCCGCTTCCCGCCGAACTCCAGAAGGCCGTGGAGGAGACGGGCGTGCCGCTTGTCGGCGTGCTCCCGCGAGACCCTCTGGTGGCCGAATACGACGCGGTGGGCAAGCCGCTGGTGCAGTTGCCGCGGGATTCGGCCATTCGGAAAGCGGTGGCGAACATCGTGGCTGCCCTCGCCGATCTCCTGCAGGTGCGGGCGGCTGTCGGCCGGGGCGACCGGTGAGCCGCACGCAATCGGGGGGCGCGCATGCTGCGTCTGGCCATCTTTGACCTGGACGGCACGCTCAAGGAAGCCCGCGACCCCTATGTGTATCTCCACTCTCGCCTGGGCACGCTGGCGGCCAGCGAGGCCTTCTTCGCCGACGGCTTCGCGGGCAAAATCTCGTATGCGGAGTGGCTGCGGCTGGATGCCGCGCTGTGGAAGGGCACGCCTGTTGCTACCCTTCAGGCGCTTTTCCGCGAGAATCGCTATCTCCCCGGCGCCGAGGAGACCGTGCGGGCGCTGAAGCGGCAGGGGGTGCGCCTGGCGCTGGTGAGCACCGGCATCCAGATTCACGCCGAGATGGTGGCCCAGGAACTGGGGTTTGACCGCGTCTTCTGCAACTACGTGTACGCCACGGACGGCATCCTCAACGGCGAGACCCGCGTCGGCGTCCCCGAAGGGGGCAAGGGCGCGATTGTGGATGCGCTGCTGGCCGAGTTTGGGGTCGCGCCGTCGGAGGCCCTCGCCGTCGGGGACACGCGCTCGGACGCCGACATGTTCCGGCGCGTCGGCGTGAGCGTCGCGGTCTGTCCCAATCACGAAGCCGCGCGCCAGGCGGCGTCGCTGGTGCTGGAGCAGCCGGACCTGACGCCAATCGTGCCCTGGCTCATTTCGCGCGGGCATCTTGCGAATCTATGACGCCACTGTGGGATGCGGTAATCGTGGGCGCGGGGCCTGCGGGGGCCAGCGCGGCCTACTTCCTGGGCGAGATGGGGCTGCGCGTCCTGGTGCTGGAGCGCGAATCGTTGCCCCGCGACAAGCCCTGCGGGGGAGCCGTGCCGCGTTCGGCGCTGGCGCGCTTCCCGTTTGATTTTGGGCCGGTGATTGAGGATGCCGTTACCCTCGTCCGCTATGCGTGGCTGGGCGAGGAGGTGGCGGTTCCGTTGCCCGACGCGCCGGTGCTGATGGTGCGCCGCCGCGAGTTTGACATGCACATCCTGGCGCACGCGCGGGCCGAAGTCCGAGACCGCACGGCCGTGTCCGAAGTCCGCGCCGAGGAGGATGTCGTCTCCGTCCGCACGGCAGATGGCGCGACCCACGCGGGGCGCTACCTGCTCGTGTGCGAGGGGAGCACGGGGGCGCTGGCCGCCAGCCTGGGGCTGGGTTCGCGCCGCGCGGCCACGCCGACGCTCCAGGCCGAGGTGCCGATGAGCCAGGCGGGCAGCCACTGGCGCGGCACGGCCTTGTTCCAATTCGGTGCGCTTCCGGGCGGGTACATCTGGGTGTTCCCCAGGCGCGAGTCGCTGTCGGTGGGCATCGTGGACTTCCGGCGGGGGCGACGGCCCTTGCGCAGGGTGCTGGAGGCGGAGTTGGCGCGCCTGGGCATCGGCGCGGACGGCGTCCGCTGGCGTGGGCATCCGCTGCCGGTTTTCGCGGGCAGGCATCCGCTTGGCCGAGGGCGCGTGCTCCTTCTGGGCGACGCGGCGGGCCTGGTGGACCCGCTGCTGGGCGAGGGCATCCGCTACGCCATCCGCAGCGGGCAGTTGGCCGCCGACGCGGTGGGGCACAACCTGTCGGCCGCCGAATACACCCGCCGCGTCATGGGCGACATGGGGCGTTCGCTGCAACGGGCCAGGGAAATCGCCGGCCTGTTCTACCGCGTGCCCAGGCTGGCCTACTCCATCGCCACGCAGGACGAGCGCGGAACCCGTTGGATGACCGACGTCCTGGCCGAGCGGAGCGACTACTGCGACATGAGCCACCGCTTGCCGAGGTTGGTGGCCGACTACTTCAGGCGCCGAATAGGCGGAAAGGGGTAACCGATGGGAATCAAGGCACAGCCTTACACGGCGACGCCGGCGGAACCGGTGCATGAGGTTCCCGGCGTTACCGTGCGTTGGGTCATCGGCGAGGCGGATGGCGCACCGAACTTCGCCATGCGCGTCTTTGAGGTGCCGCCGGGCAAGGCGTCGCCCTTCCACGCCCATTGGTTTGAGCACGAGGTGTTCATCCTGGCGGGCAAAGGGCATGTGAAGAGCGACAAGGGCGACCTGCCTTTTGAGCAGGGCTACGTCGTCTTCGTGCCGGGCGGGGAAACCCATCAGTTCGTGAACGATGGGGACGATGTCCTGCGGTTCATCTGCGTCATCCCGCACCCGCGCCAAGAGGCAAAATGACGACGGTACTCCTGCTGACCGGGCACATTGGGATCGGCAAGAGCACCGTGGCCGCCCGGGTGGTGGCGCTGGCGCAGGAGCGCGGCCTGCGTTGCGATGGCTTGCTGTGCCAGGCCCGCCTGGACGAGAACGGCCACAAGGTGGGCATAGACGGGCTTCGGCTGGGCACGGGGGAGCGCCGCCCGCTCGCCGATAAAGACCTCTCGCAGCCTGGGGTGCGGTGCGGCATCTGGCGGTTTGAGCCTGGCGCCATGGAGTGGTCGCTGGCGGTCGTCTTGGATGCAGTGCGGCAGCGGCCCGACGTCCTGGTCGTGGACGAGATCGGGCCGATGGAACTCCTGGAGAACCGTGGGCTGGCTCCCGTCATCCCCGAATTGCGGGCGGGCAAAGTGCCGCTGGCCATCGTCCTGGTGAGGATCGGGTTCCTTGCCGCGCTCATGGAGCGGCTGGCGGGGTGCGACCTCAAGGTTTACGAGGTAACGCGGGCGACTCGCGACGCCCTGCCCGAGCAGATCGCGCGGGAGTGGCTGTGCGGCTCGGCCCCATAGGAATGGAGGAACAACGTGCGACGCACCTCCGAGGTGCGTCGCACGTTCCCGCGCAATCCGGCGATACAGGCACGGCCCCCGTCTCACGCCCACGCGCCGGAGAGCGTGCGCGTGATGAAGCGGCCTTGCCCCGCGCGGCCCACGAACTCGCCGTCGCGGACGATGACGCGCCCCCGCAAGAGCACGGTCTCCGGATAGCCGGTGAGTTCAAACCCCTCGTAGGGCGTGTAGTCCACGTTCTGGTGCAGGGTTCGGTGGTCCAGGACGACGCGCCGGTTGGGGTTGAAGATGACCAGGTCGGCGTCGGCGCCCTCGGCGATGTTCCCCTTGCGGGGCGCCAGGCCGAACAGCCGCGCCGGCTCGGTGCAGCACACCTGCACCCACCGCGCCAGCGACAGCCGCTCGGCGCGCACGCCGAAGGTGTACAGCAGCGCCAGGCGCGTCTCCACGCCGGGCGCGCCGCCGGGAATCTGGTTGAACGCGGCGCGGCCCTTGTCCTTCTGCCCCTGGTAGAAGAACGGGCAGTGGTCTGTGGCCGCCACCTGAAGGTCGCCCGAGGCCAACGCATTCCACAGCCTCGTCGCGTCGGCTTCTTCGCGCAGCGGGGGCGACATGACGAACTTGGCGCCCTCAAAGCCGGGGCGATCGTACTCGGCGCGGGTTAGCAGCAGGTACTGCGGGCACGTCTCGCCGAAGGCCCGCTGGCCCTTCTCCCGCGCCCTGCGCAGCGCGTCCAGCGCCTCGGCGCAGGAGACATGCACGATGTACATGGGGACGTCGGCCACGCGCGCCAGCGCCAGCGCCCTGGCCGTGGCCTCGCCCTCCATGAAGTCGGGGCGGGTCAGGGGGTGGTAGTGCGGGGTGGTCTTGCCCTCGCGCAGGAACTGCTCCGTGAGGTACTGGATCACGTCGTGGTTCTCGGCGTGCACGATGGGAAGCCCCCGATGTTTGCGCAGGCCGGCCAGGGCGCGAAGCATCGCCCCATCGCTCAGGCGCAGGCCCTCGTAGGCCATGTACAATTTGAACGTCGTGCACCCCGCCTCCATGACGGGCGGAATTTCCGCCAGCCGCAGCGGGTCGGCGGAGTTCAGCGTCATGTGCAGCCCGTAGTCCACGGCCACGCGGCCATCGGCCTCGGCCCGCCGCTGGTGCAGCGCGTCCATGAGCGATTGGGCGCCCTTCGGTTCCACGAAGTCAAGGATGGTCGTCGTGCCGCCGCACGCCGCCGCGACGGTGCCGGTGTAGAAGTCGTCGCTGGAGACTACCTCGCCCACCGGCATCTGCATGTGCACGTGCACGTCAATGGCGCCGGGGAGCACGTACTTGCCCGTCGCGTCCAGCGTGTGCGGGGCCGTCAGCCCTTCGCCGATGGCGGCGATGCGCTCGCCTTCTATCCCCACGTCGGCCTTGAACGGCCCATCGGGGGTGATGAGTGTGCCGTTTGTGATGACAAGGTCCATTTTCGTTGCCCCCTGCATTCTCGCGGTTCGTTGGCTATCAGCCTGGCCCCGCATCACGCCTCAAAGCGATAGCCGACCCCGTACACGGTAACGATGTGGCGCGGCTGCGATGGCGTCTCTTCTATCTTCTGCCGCAGGTTCTTGATGTGCACGTCAATGGTGCGCTCGTATCCTTCGTAAGCGTAGCCCTGCACCTTGTCCAGAAGTTGCATGCGGGTGAAGACGCGCCCGGGGTTCTGGGCCAGGACAGCGAGCAGGTCAAACTCGGTCGGCGTCAGGTCTATCCGCTTGCCGCGCACCTCCACCGTGCGGCTGGCCAGGTCCAGTCGCACGTCGCCAGCCTCCACGACTTCGGGCGGGGCCTCGCCGCCCTCGGCGCGCCGCAGCACGGCCCGCACCCGCGCCACCAACTCGCGCGGGCTGAACGGCTTGGTTACGTAGTCGTCGGCGCCCAGTTCCAGGCCGATGAGTTTGTCGGTCTCGTCCACCCGGGCCGTGAGCATGATGATGGGCACGTCCGACTCCTTGCGCAGGATGCGGCACACGTCTATCCCGCTCATCTTGGGCAGCATCCAGTCCAGGACGACCAGGGCCGGCTTCTCATGGCGGAAGACCGTCAGCGCCTCTTGCCCATCCGCCGCCGTTACGACGGAGAAGCCCGCGTCTTCCAGGTAGGCGCGAACCACCTTCACGATTTCGCGTTCGTCATCCACAACCAGGATTTTCTTCGTCATTGGTCGCCTCTTGCAGAAACCTCGGCGCGACGTCCCGCGCTCGCCGTAGTATAGTCGCGGCGTGGGGAGACGGTCAAACGGCAAAGGCGCGGCACTTGCCCGGTGTCCCTGCCGCCGCTATACTTCACGCGGAGGCGAATATGCGAACACTCTGGCTGAAAATCGTTGGCGTGATGGCTGTCGTTCTGATCCTGGCGCTGGGCGCGGTGGGCTATGCTTACAATCGGGCGGCGACCACCGGATTTGACGTGTACGTGAGCCGAGGAGGGCAGCGTTGGGCCGAGGCCCTGGCCCCGCAGTTGGAGGGCTACTACGCCCGCACGGGGTCATGGGACGGGGTGGCCG
>DAOTVT010000126.1:0-2064 GCA_034436295.1 Anaerolineae bacterium
TCTCCGCGCGCGGAGAGGGGGAACGAGGGGGTGAGGTTGGCACCGCCGCGTGGGGGCGGGTGAGCGGACTGCTCATCGGTCTGGCTAGTCTTCGCCGAAATGCATACACTCCCGCATGCCAATGCCACCCCACGTTGATCCGCGCACGGTTCTGTGGTACAATAGCCCTGCATTCACGCAAACCGTGAGGCCAGGTTCATGACCATGCTGACCAACGAGGAAAAGCGGGTTCTTCTGTATGCAGCCGACGTGCCGCCTACCGTCGCCAGTGAGGTAACGCCTGACACGCCGCTGGAATCGCTGAACCTCAACTGGCGCGAACGGGACCTTCCGGAGCGAGAACGCACCAAGCATGTGCACAGGCTCCACCCCTATCTGGGCAAATTCATCCCCCAATTGGTGGAGGTGTTCCTTCGTAAGTACTTCCGCCCTGGGCAGACCGTGCTGGACCCGTTCTGTGGCTCCGGGACGACCCTGGTTCAGGCCAACGAACTCGGCATTCACGCGGTGGGCTACGACGTTTCGGCGTTCAACGTGCTCCTATGCCGCGCCAAGACCGCCCGCTACGATTATCCGCGCCTGCGCCGAGAGGTGCTCAATATCCTGGAGCGGGTCCGTTTAGCCACGCAGCAGGACAACCGGCAACTGGCGCTGTGGGAACACGAGGTTGTGGAGGACGCTTCCCTGTCCGAGACGGACAGCGCCTACCTGAGGCAGTGGTTTGCGCCACAGGCCCTGCGCGAACTGTTGACGTATCGCCACTGGCTTGAGAAGGGTGATTATGAGTACAAGGACTTGCTGAGGGTCATCCTGTCCCGGTCTGCACGCTCGGCCCGTCTGACCACGCACTTTGACCTGGATTTCCCCAAGAAACCGCAGACCGAGCCGTACTATTGTTATAAGCACTCGCGCATCTGTCAGCCGACGACCGAGGCCTTCAAGTTCCTCCACCGCTACAGCCTGGACACACTTCGGCGGGTGCGGGAGTTCGCCGCGCTGCGTACCGAAGCGCAGGTAACCGTGGTGCATGCGGACTCGCGCATGGTTACCTTCCCGCCCGTCGCTGGCGTCATCACCAGCCCGCCCTATGTGGGCCTGATTGACTATCATGAGCAGCATGCCTATGCCTACCATCTCCTGGGCCTGGACGATGAGCGCGAGAAGGAGATCGGCGCTGCCTCCAACGGCTCCAGCCAGCGCGCCAAGAAGCAGTACCAGCAGGACATCGCCGAGGTCTTTCGCCGCTGCCTTGCAGCGATGCCGCCCGGCGGGAGGCTCATCGTTGTGGCCGGCGACCGCGAAAACCTGTACGGCGAGATTGCTACAATGGTCGGCGTGGAGGTGGAAGCCATTCTCCAGCGTCATGTAAACCGGCGAACAGGACGCCGCTCAAGCGAATTCTTTGAGTCCGTGTTCGTCTGGCGAAAGCCTTGAGGTGTCCACCGTGGCCAGAAAGGCAATTAGCGACACGACCCGCGCCCAAATCAAGGCGTACCTGGAAGTCTTTGTTGAGCACCTGGTGCGGGAATACAAGGGACGGCCTGTCCCTGCGCTGGACACGCCGACCGCTTATCTGGCGCAGTCCTCTCGCCGCGGCCAGTTGAAGCCGTTTCACGCCGCGATCATCCCATCCGAACTCATGCGGGTCAGCGCCTTTGAGCGGGGCTTCAGCACGGCTTTGGGCACTACGTTTGAGGAATGCGCGCGCCTGATCGCGCTGGAGCACCACGCCGACGCGCAGAGAGGGTACGCTATCACAGGGCAGGTCAGCCTTGCGGCGCTGGCCGAGGTGGAGCGGCAGGTGGCCGCACTGGAGGCGGCTGCAGCCGCTGGGATGTCCCCACCGTCGGTGCAGCAGATGGCACAGCATGTGCTGGACGCCCGTAGAAGCGATGACCCGGAACGCAGGGTCGCCCGCGCGGACCTCTACATCCTGACGAAGGACGGTGCCCGGTTGTTCTTTGAAATGAAATCGCCGCAGCCCAATAAGGGCCAGTGCCTGGAAGTAACCCAGCGTATCCTCAGAATCCACCTGATCCTCGGCCAGTCCAGACCGGCTGTGCA
>DAOTVT010000127.1:0-9986 GCA_034436295.1 Anaerolineae bacterium
CAGGTTGCTCCGCATTCTAGAGCATCTGTCGGCAAGTGTCAAACGCACAGGCCAACGGGCGCGGTCCTATTGTGCTGGTGAGCAACGTGCGACGCACCTTGGAGATGCGCCGCACGTTCCCTATTCGCGCGGACTCGCGTTCATTCGCGGTTACAAATCCAACGTGCGACGCTCTTCGGATGTGCGCCGCACCTTCCCTATTCGCGTGCATTCGCGTTCATTCGCGGTTACACCTCCAACGTGCGACGCACCTTGGAGGTGCGTCGCACGTTCCCCATTCGCGATGCAGGAAAACGCTGACGCCGCCCACGGCAACCCGGAGCGGCGTCAGCATCGGAAGGCGCAGATGACCCGGCGAGGACTCTGCACCACCTACCCGATTGAGTGAGCAGGCGCGGCCCAACCGCGCGACCGCCAAGCCGCCACGCCCTCAACCTTCCTTCGGCGCGTCGGCCCCAGACCCTTCCGGTTCCTCCTCCACAAAAATAATAGCCTCAAACGGGCAGTTGTCAAAACAGGTGCCACATTCTATGCACACGTTGGGGTCAATCTCCGATTGGGTGGCCCCTTCGCTGATGGCCCCTACCGGGCATCCCGCCACGCAGATGCCACACTGTTCGCACTTGTCGGTTACCACATACGGCATAATCGTCTTGTCCTTGCTGTGTTGGTGAGCACAACGTCCCCTAGCCCGAGTAGATGCCCTCGGGGTCAATCTCCTCGCGGATGATGCGCACCTGCTCGGCGGTCGGCGGCTCGGTGAACGGCACGTGCTCGGGCACGATCGGCTTGAACCCCATCGTGTTCAGCACGTCTTCCAGGGTGCAGCCGGGATGGATGGAGAGCAGCGTCATGCGTTTGCTCTCGGGGTCAAAGCCGAAGATGGCCTTGTCGGTGATGACGCGGCTCGGCCCTCCCGGCAGCCCCGCCTGCGCGCGCTCCTGCCCGCCTCGGATGTATCCGGGGCTCGTGATGAACGACACGGCCTCTTTCAGTTTGCGCTCCTCGTGCCGAATGATGATGATCGTTCGGCGCGCGGACGAGGCGATGTCATTCGCGCCGCCGCTCCCCACGAAGTGTCGGAACTTGCCCTTCGGATCGCCAAGGAGCGTGGTGTTGAGATTCCCGTAAACGTCGGTTTCCAGCCCGCCCAGGAAGCCCACGTCCACGCGCCCGCCGTGGAGCACGGAACCGAGCATGTCCACGAAGGTGCTCAGCACCTTGGCGCGATACCAGACCCTGGGATCGGCCAGGCCCACGCCCGTGTGGATAGGTTCTGGGTCAATGACGCCCAGTTCAAACATGATGGTGATGTCGGGCGCGTGGGTGCGCTTGGCGAGGAACGTCGCCACAACCGGCAGCCCCAGCCCCACGGCCACGATCTCGCCGTTCTTCAGTTCGCGCGCGCCGGCCACCGCCATCAACTCAAACGGAGTGTACGCAACTTCGGTGCCCATGTCCAGTCCTCCATCAATAACCCAGGATCGGATCCGCGGCCAGCCGACTCAAGTGCCGCATCCCGCCCAGGAGTTCCAGATACTCCCAGTGGTCTTTGACGCCGTACACATACTTGTCCAGGTACGCGCGCATGCCTTCCGGCGTCTTGGTGGCTTCGGCGTACAGGCGAATGTGATCGGCATCGTAGTCGTACACGCGGTACACGGAACTGGGATGCGCAGAGAACGGCAGGTGCACCACATGCGACACGCGGAAGCCGTGAATCACGGTGCGTTCGGGTTCGCGCCGGATGATCTCCGTCGGCACCAGTTGCTCGGTGATGACGATGGTGCGCTTGCTGGCCTTCACCTGCTCCTCGTTGTCCCATCGCGGCCCGTAAATCCAGGCGTTGCCTTCGGGGTCCGCCACCTGGACCTGCACCACAGCCACGTCGGGGTTCAGGGGCCGCAGGGCCAGCCACTTCTCGCCCGTGAACGGATCGTCCACGTAGGCCATCGCCGTCGGAGCCACCTCCTCCAGGTGCTTGAGCGTATCGGACCCGCGAAGCGAGCGGATGGGCACGAACGGCAGGCCGAGGGCTCCCGCCATGTAGCGGAAGACCATGGAGAGGCTGCTGTACTCCTCGGCGACGATGGTGCCCTCTTCTATGGCGCGGTTCACGCACGCCAGGCGGCCAAAGCGGTCCAGCGAGCCGCCCCCGTACAGGATGCGGGAGACCGCGCCCCCGCCCACCAGCAAGTCGGCATCCATCGCCCCCACGCACTGCGACACCGTGAGGTCGCGGATTCCCTGTCGCAGGACTTCGGCGGCGAAGGCCATGGCGGCGCGGGTGATGGCGAACCCCGACAGCGCGACGTGCGAGCCGCTGGGGATGGACGCAACGGCTTCGGAGAGCGTTACCACTTTGTCCATGTCCGGCCTCCCTGCCCTACAGATCCGGGCGCGGCTCAAAGAGGACGAGGGTTACCTCGCAGCCTTCCTCGCCGACCTTGATCTCCGCGATTTCCGCCGGACGCTTCAGCACGGCCTCCACAGCCAGTACGACCAGGTTGGCCGGCACGCACATCAGCGGCTCGGCCCCCGCAGCAATGAAGCGGCGCTCCACGCTCTGGTGCCTGCACCCGGGAATCTTCAGCCGCACCAGGCGGTCCTCTTCCTCATGGGACAAGCCCGCCGTGATGCCCTCCTCGGCCAGGGCTTTGCCGATGCCCTTCACGATTTCGGCCACCGACTCGCCATGAATCCTGGACAGGCATCGGTCGGCGAAGTACTCGCGCCCCACCGTCGTCAGGCGGAATCGGGCGCCGTTGCCGCGCTCGTCCCAGAAGGCTTTCTGAATCTCGTAGATGACGCTATTGGCGTAGTCGCTGGGAACATTCTCGCGTGTCATGCTTCCTCCTTGTAGTACGGGGTTCCCCAGACCTCGTTGTAAACCAGTTCGTGCAGCGCAAGCCGCGGGCGAGGCCGATGGGGCCGCGTGGGATGGCCCACGGCGATGATGCTCACGATCTTGATGTCATCCGGAACCTGCAGCAACTTGTGCAGCCGCTCCTCGTCCCGCACGTCAATGCACGGGGCGATGACCCAGCACGCCCCCAGGCCCAGCGCCGTAACCATGAGCAGCATGTTCTCAATGGCCGCCGACGTGTCGTAGGGCAAATCCCACACGTTCTTCCGGCCGCACACCACGATGTCCACCGGCGCGTCGGCCAGGAACGCCGAGACGTTGCCCGAGGTGAGTTTTTCAAACGCGGCCTTTTTCTTCTCCTCGTCCTGCAGGCCGGCAAAGCGCTCCTGCATCTTCTTCGTTACGAATTCGGCGGTGAAGCGGCGGCCGCTGCCTCCTCCACCGATGGCGCCCAGGCGCTTGCGCGTTTCGGCGTCTCGCACGACGATGAAGCGCCAGGGCTGGGCGTTCTCGCCCGATGGAGCCTGCCGCGCCGCCTCCAGGATCATCTGGATGTGCTCCTCGGACACCGGCTCCTCGGTGAACGAACGAATGCTCCGTCGGTCTTGAATGACCTTCATTGCGGCTTCCGCCAGGGTATACAGTTCAGACATGGCTACCTCCAGTATGCTTTTCTATGAACTCGCCCGATGGCGCTACAGAGGCGTGCATCGCCCCGCCAGGCCACCATCGGCCGCGTGTTGCCAAACGAAAGGCCATGAGTCCTCAAAGTGCTTCGCCAACATCGGCGTTCTCGCCCCGCGCCTGGAGCGTGTCGCCGACGTACTCCAGGTCAAACCACCACTTCTCGTCCGGACGGCTCTTGGCGAGGCCCAAGAGTGGGGCGGTGCGGATCGCCACTCGTTGCATCAGGGCCGAGCGCATCGCCAACCGCCGCACCCATCCGTAAACCCCGCTGGACGGAGCCGTCCACGGGCAAACCTTGACGCACCGATTGCACATAGTGCCTTTGGCGTTGGTGAAGTTGAAACTAGCGCACCGCTGCGTGTCCAGTTTCCACGTCTCGTACCCGTTGTACAGGATCTTGTCGCCCTTCGGAATCGCATGGCTCGGACAGTTGTCCGCGCAGATGTGGCAAGTCTGGCAGAACCGCTGCAACCCGAAGTCAATGGGCTTGTCGGGAGCCAGGGGCATGTTGGTCAGAATGGCCGCGGCCTTGAACCCCAACCCCATCGTCGGGCTCAAGACGATGCCCGCACGGCTGATTTCGCCCAGGCCCGCCCACAGCAGCAGCGGGGGCAACAAAACCGAGTAGCGATTGACAAAGGACGGCCCGAACTGCGCTGACGCTTCCCAGCCCAGCCGCCTCACGTAGTTCGCGACAGTCTCGGCGACCAGGGCCAGGTGCGCGTAGGCCTGGAACGAGACGGGATCTCCGATCCAGTCGCGCCCCGTTGAGGCGCGCATCGTCCGCCAATCCTTGCGCATGGCGATCACGATGGCGTTCGGGAACCGTGGTTCTATCGGGTTGCCCTGCTTATCGCAGAGGTAGTACGCATAGGAAGGCACCCGGCAGATGCCCACCGCGTCGGCCTTCAGGAAGGTACACACGGCCTTCATGTGGCGCGAAAGCGTCAGCGGATCCGCCGAGATGGGCGCGACCTGCGCCGCGACCGAGTTGGCCGCGATGACCGCCAGGTGGTCCACGAGATCCTTCTGCGCCGCCGACAGCGGGTACTTCTCGGGCAAGGTGCGCTGCATGTGCCGCTGCACCACGGGGCCGTACTCGCCCCGCGCCGCCAGGCCATACGCGGTGTTGCGCATGTCAATCCGCTGCACGGAATCGGTGATTCGGTTGGTGGGCACATCTACGCGCCGGATGCCCCGCATCGGCTACACCGTCCTGCAAGATTCAAACGCCACTCATCAGGCAGATGCCCGGGGCCTGCGGCGATGGCTTGCCCCTTGTTGCACATCAGCGTCCATCGCCGCAGGCAACCGTCAGTCCTCAAACAGGCACGTCTTCGTTGCTACCGCTTGTCAAAAGGCACGGCCGGATAGGCCAGAGGAGCCGTGGCCTGATCGGGCGGCCAGACCAGTTCCAACTTGCCGTTGATCCACTGCGACAGCGGGTTGATCACCTTGCCTGTGCCATCGGGGTTGAAGGTAACCGGGCCGATGACGGTCATCATGTTGGTCGCGGCGATGGCATCGCGGATCGCGTCGCGGTCCAGCGTCCCCGCCCGCTCAATCGCGTCGGCCAGGATCTGCACGCAGGCATACGCGGGGCCGGTGAGCAGGTCCGCAGGCCGCCCGAACTGAGCCTGGTACTTGGCGTTCAGTTCGGCCACGCCCGGGAACTTCTCGCCGTTATGCCAGCCGGCGAACATAGTCGCGTAGTCCCCGACCTTGCCCAGAGTCTGCGACCACGAGACGTTCTCGGGAGCGCGGATGATGAGGCTGAACTTCGGGGTCCAGCCCAATTCCGCCATCTGCTTGAACATCGCGATGCCGTCGGGCTGCACAGGCACGGCGAACAGAATCTCCGCGCCCGCGCTCTTGGCCTTCAGGATCATCGCCGAGAAGTCCGCCGACCGCGGCGTGTACTCCTCGTGGACTACGATCTCGTAGCCGTACTTCTGGGCATTCTCTTTCCACATGGTCGCCAGTTCCATGCCCCAGTCCGTCTTCTCCTGGAAGATGGCGATCTTCTTCGGGCGCTGATCCGCGGGGATGGTGTTCAGCACCTCAAACACGTCCCGCGTCTGGTCTGGAGACTTCGGGAAGGGCGAGAAGAGGTACTTGTAGCCCTTCTGGTGAATCTGGTACAGCGCAAAGGCGATACCCAGGTACGGGACCTTGTTCTTCTCGGCGATGGGCACCGTCGCCGCGTGCATGTCGCTCCCCGCGCCGCCCAGGTAGGCCACCACCTTCTGCTCGGAGAACAGCGTCTCCATCTTGCTCACGGCCTTGTTGGGGTCCGACTCGTCGTCGTAGATGGTGAGCCGGATGGGGATTTTCGCATCGTATTCCTTGACGTAGATGCCGCCCTTGGCGTTGATGTCGGCCACGGCGATTTCGTATCCGGGCTTCACCATCGCGCCGAGGGAGCCGAACTTGCCGGTCAGCGGGATGGAAGCGCCGATCTCAATGTACGCCGGCGGTACGGGCTTGGGCTTCGTTGTCGGGGTTGGCGGCACAGGAGTCGCCGTCGGGGGCACAGCGGTGGGCGCTGGCTTCGGCGTGGGCGTAGGCGTCGCGGCCCCTCCGCACGCCGACAGCAGCGAGGCCAGCACCAGCACGACCGTTACCGCGATATACATCTTGGATCTCATCGTCAAACCTCCTTTTTGTTCAGCAAAAAGTGTGATCTCACCGTTCGGGGGCCCAAAACCTGCATCATCTCATAGGCAACCTCCTTTCACTGTGAGTTTCACAATCTCTACAGGGCAGCGTCAGTTCTCGCCCTGCGGCAACGGCCGACCCACCTTCGGGCGTCCGGAACGGCGGGCAAACGCATCGCGAACCTTCTGCCACGCCTCCACCAGCCCGCCCGGCAGGAACAGCACGATGAGCACAAACAGAATCCCGAACACGGTCAGGTGGATTTCCACCAGCCTCAGCGCCAGGAGTTCCTTGAGCACCACGTAGAAGATGCCGCCCACAATCGGGCCGATGATGGTGCCCGTCCCGCCGATAAAGGCAATCGTTACGGCGTCAAAACTCCACACAGGCCCAAAGGGGAACTGCGGATAGTAGCCGACGTGGTAGAAGGCGAAGGCGCCTCCGGTCAGGCCGGCGAAGAAGGCGCTGAGACTGAGCGCCAGAATCTTGTGGCGCCGCGCGCTCACGCCCAGCGACTCGGCGGCATCCTCCTCCTCTCGGATCGCCGCCAGCCCCAGCCCGAACCGCGAGCGCATCAGGATGTAGGCCGCGCCCACGGTAACCAGCGCCACGCCCAAGAACAGATAGTACCGCGGCGCCAGGCTATAAGACCCCAGGTACTTCACAGGCAGGGATGTGATCAGCGGCCAGCGGTTTCCGACGATCACGTACAGCACCTGCCCCAGCGCCAGCGTGCCGATGGAAAAATAGGCCCCTCGGAGTTTGAACGCCGGGATGCCGATGAGCAGGCCCAACAGCACCGGCACGATTCCCCCCGCGAGCATGGCCGCCCACAGCGGCCAGCCCGACAGCCACAGGGAGCGCGTTACCAGCGTGCCCAGCCCGAAGAAAGCAGCGTGGCCCAGGTTCACCTGCCCGGCGAAGCCACCCAGAATGTTCCAACTGGAAGCCAGCGACACGTACAGCAAGACCATGACGATCAGGTTGATGGTGCTGTCTTTCTTGACATACATCGGCACGAGCGCCATGGCGGCTATAAGAACGAGACCCAGGAGCGTCGTGAGAACCTGCTTTCGCGTCATCGGCTAACCCTCCTTCACGCCGAACAGTCCCTGCGGTCGCAGCACCAGAACCAGCAGGAACAGCAGGAGGGCAACCATCTCTCGGTACGCGCCGCCCAGCCACAAGGATGTGAGCGACTGGGCGATGCCCACCACAAGCCCCGCCACGAAGGTCCCCACGAAACTGCCAAGTCCCCCCAGCACCATCACGATCAGCGAGATGAGCGTCCACTCCAGGCCCATATCCGGCTTGATGGAGTAGCCCACGGCCACCAGCCCGCCGGCCAGGCCCGCCAGCCCCGCGCCCATGACAAACGACAGGAGATAGACCTTGTGAATGTCAATCCCCAGCAGCGTGGCGGCCTCCCAGTCCTGCACCGTGGCCCTGATCGCCTTCCCCGTGTACGTTCGCTTCAGGAACAGTTGGAGGGCGAGGAGCACGACCACCGCGATGGCAAAACTGATGAGGCGCACGACCGGAAACCGCACCCCGAACGCCTGGATCACGTGCGAGGAGTACGAGGTCGTGATGCCGCGATCGTCGGCCGTCCACAGCCGCAGCGCCACGTTCTGCAGGACCAGCCCCAGGCCAAACCCCACCAGCATCGTGTTCTTGATCTTGGTCTCATCGTTCAGTTTGACCATGCGGGTGAAGATCAGTTTGTAGAGGATGACCCCAAGCACCACAAGCGCCAGAATCGCCAGCGGCAGCCCGACAAAGGGATCCACTCGGTACAGGGTGAACAGCCAGAAACTGGTGTACCCGCCCAGCATCAGCAGTTCGCCGTGGGACACGTTGAGGAACTTGGTTACTCCGAAGACCAGGGACAGGCCGACGGCCGCCAGACCGAACAGGCCGCCGATCAAAATCCCGAATACCAGGCTCTGGATGGTCGGTGCAAGCATGGATTCCTCCTCTACCCCAGATAAGCGCTTCGGACCGATTCAAACGAGAGGAGGGAATCCCCGCTACCCTCTCCGACGATGCGACCGTTCTCAATCACGTAGGCCCTCTGCGTCAACTCCAGTGCTGCGCGGACATTCTGCTCCACCAGGAGCACCGTTACGCCCTGCTTGTTGATTTCCGCGATCATGCGGAAAATCTGCTCCACGAGGATCGGCGCAAGGCCAAAGGAGGGTTCGTCCAACATCAGGAGGCGCGGGGTGGTCATCAGGGCGCGGCCGATGGCCAGCATCTGCCGCTCGCCGCCGCTGAGGGTGCCGGCGCGCTGATGCTTCCGCTCCTCCAGGCGGGGGAAGAGCGTGAACACCCGCTTCAGGTTCTCGTGTTTGGCCTTCCTGGCCGCGGCGCCGAACGCCCCCAGTTCCAGGTTCTCCAGGACGGTCAGCCCCGTGAAAACCCTGCCGCCTTCCAGAACCTGGGAGATGCCCATCTGCACGATTCGGTGCGGCGGCTCTTTGGTGAGAGGCCGACCGTCCAGGCGCACCTCGCCCGCGGTGGGCCTGACAAGGCCGCTGATGACCTTCAGGGTGGTGGTCTTGCCCGCCCCGTTGGGGCCTACGAGCGCGACGAGTTCCCCCGCGCCCACCCGAAGCGAGATGTCTCTGAGCACGGTCAAATCCTTGTAGCCGGCGAAGATTCCCTCTAGTTCTAGCATAGCGCCTTCCCCAGGTAGCATTCTATGACGTGCGGATCCGCGCAGACTTGGGTAGGCGGCCCGTCCGCAATCTTCTCGCCCATGTTGAGCACCATGATGCGGTCCGAAAGCCCCAGGATCGCCTTGATGATGTGCTCCACAACGATGAGGGTGATGTTGGAATCCCGAATCTCGCGGATGAGCGCCATGGCCTCTTCGGTCTCCGCGGGGTTCAGTCCGGCCATCAACTCGTCCAGCAACAGAAGTTGCGGCTTGGTCGCCAGAGCGCGAGCCAGTTCCAGCCTCTTGCGCTGCATCAGGCTCAGGTTCCTGGCCTTGACGTCCGCCTTGTCCCCCAGGCCCACGCGCTCCAGAATCTCCAACGATTCCCGAGTGGCGGCCTTCAGGTCGTAAGTCGGCTGCTGACCGTACACGCGGCCCACCAGCACATTCTGTAAAGCCGTCAATTCGGGGAACGACTTGGTCAACTGGAAGGTCCTGGCCACACCCCTTTGGCACATTTGGAAGCGGGGAAGGCCGGTTACGGTCTTGCCGCGGAACTGGATGGTGCCGGAGTCGGGTTTGAGGAAGCCGGTAATCAGGTTGAGAAGCGTGGTTTTGCCAGAGCCATTGGGGCCGATGAGACCGAGGATTTCGCCCTCTTGCAGTTCAAAATCAACGCTGCGAATCGCCATCAGCCCGCCGAAGGATTTGGTGAGGCCTTGGACCTTGAGAAACGCCATCGTTTTCACTCCTCTTCAGGTGTCCGCGATGCCGGCCGGTTGCCACAGGCCAGAGGCGTATCGTACTGTGGGCAAAATTATTATAATACAAGACTGCGTATCACAATACGAGACTCATAGTCATATTATGATACAGTGCTTTTATACCACAGATTCCCGCGCTTGTCAAAAAACGCACGATCGCGTTGAGGAACTGCCGAGGGAAACGGCGCGGTTCTATTTCGTGTTGGTGTGCAACGTGCGACGCACCTTGGAGATGCGTCGCACGTTGTACCCATGCCGCGACCAACAGGGTTTGGAACCGAGTCGGCGAGGGGGGTTCACCTCACCCTTCCCCACCCCGGCCCTCCCCTTCCCTCTCCGCGCGCGGAGA